>JBCDKX010000006.1:0-36131 GCA_038746055.1 Pseudomonadota bacterium | reverse complement strand
TGCAAGCGAAGTGATCGACATTGGTTCGGCTTTGTCTGGCCTGGTAACGGATGTGCGTGTGGCTCCAGGCGACCGCGTCGAAAAAGGACAACCGCTGTTTCTGGTCGATGCCCGCTCTGCGCGCGCGCAGCTGTCAGAGGCCAATGCCTCTATTCAAGAAGCGCGGGCTGCAATTGCGGAGGCACAAACCGCCCAGAAGACGGCAAGCACGCAGCTTGCGCTTTATGAGGGATTGACAGACCCAGCTGCTGTTAGCCGTTCGGAAATCATCCGCGTCGAAGGCGAAGCGCAGGCCGCAAAGAGCCGCCTTGCTGTCGCCCGAGCTCGTCTGAACGCCGCTCAAGCTCGTGCCAGCAGCGTGCAAACCGAGCTTGAACGTCTCATTATCCGCGCGCCGATTTCCGGAGAAATTCTCGCTGTAAATGTGCGACCCGGCGAATTCGTCGCAACTCAGGGCGGCGGTAATAATCAACCGTTCATGCAGATGGGTGAAACCAATCCGCTACATATCCGGGTTGACGTTGACGAAAACGAGGCGGCGCGTGTCAAAATTGGTGCCCCCGCCATTGTTTCACCGCGCGGAGCGGCCGACCTACGCGTTAATGCCAAGTTTGTTCGAGTAGAACCTCAGGTTGTCCCGAAACGCTCTCTCACTAATAGCGCGGCAGAACGGGTCGATGTGCGAGTGCTCCAGGTGATTTACGCGCTGCCTCAAACGAAGGGCGGCGAAGCTTTCCGCGTCGGACAGCAAATCGACGCTTTTATCCCAGCCGCCGATAGTGGAGAGTAAGCGCATGCCTGCCCTTGCTCTACGGTTGCTTGCCGTCATACTTGCAGCCAGCCTCACTGCCTGTGTCGCTGGCCCTCCCCCAGAGATTGCCACGCCAACACCCCAACTGCCGGAAAACTATGCTTTCGCAGTAGACGGTCCGAGTGCCGCCTCGCTCGAAGCGCTCTTGCCGCAAGACGATCCAGCTTTTTCTGCTTTGTCGCAAGCAGCACTGGATCGCTCGCCTACCCTTGCCGAAGCGCTGGCGCGCGTCGAGGCTGCACGCGCTGGTGCGCGACGCGCCGGTGCTGAACGGCTGCCGAATGTTGGCATTGATGCCAGTATCACTGAGAACCGTATCAATCCCAACCAGTTTGGCTCGGATAATCCATTTGCTCAGGCGATTGACACAACACAGGTCTCATATGGGGCGAACATCACTGCGAGCTGGGATACAGACCTGTTCGGCAGACTTCGCGCTCAAGAGCGCGCCGCTATTGCGCGAATTGATGCCGCCAGCGCATCGGCATCGGCCGTGCGCTTGGCTCTGCTGGCCGAGATTGCCGGCAGCGTCATCGACTGGCGAGCGCTCGAAGCTCGTAGCCGAGCCATTGAGAGTGACGTTGCCGCTGCCACGCGTCTCGCAGCTTTGGCCAAAACACGCGAAGACGCCGGTATCGCCCCCGGCTTTGACCGTGTCCGAGCTGAGTCTCAGGCGAGTGCCTCGCGGTCACGTCTGGCAGCGCTCAAAAGTGAGCGAGCGCAACTGATAGGACGACTGGTTACACTGACCAGCTTGAGCGGTGCTGATGTCGTGCGAGCGCTCTCTATCTCTAACACCAGAAAAACACTCGCCGCTGCGCCTGCCAGTCTGCCGTCCGAACTCCTTGCCAATCGTCCAGATGTATTGGCCGCAGCCGCCGAGCTGGCAGCAAGCGATGCGGAACTTGCTGCAACCGCACGTGCACGTTTTCCTCGCCTGACATTGTCGGGAGTGCTTGGTCTCCTTTCCTTCAGCCCGAGCAACTTCTTTGACGAAGACTCGCTGGTGCGCACCCTGACGGCAGGTGTCGCCGGCCCACTCCTTGACTTCGGTCGAATCGAGGCAGAGATCGAAGGTGCGGCAGCGAACAAAAGGATCGCTTTTCAAGCCTACCGTGGCGTAGTATTCCAAGCATTGGGTGACGCAGAGGCAGCCTATGGTCTGGTTACAGCCACCGAAGAACAGGCCTCTTTGGCTGCGCAAGAACGCGACGAGTTGGAGCGTGCAGCTCGCCTTGCTGATGACCGGTATCGCGCGGGTTTAGCCAGTTTCCTCGAAGTGCTCGAGGCGCGCCGTGCGGCGGATACAAGCGGTGAGCGCGCAGCTGCCGCTTTGGGCGCCGCTCAGCGCGCCCGGATTATCTTATGGCAGGCGCTTGGCGGGGATGCGTCTATGACCAGCGACGAGGAGGCTTAGGCACTACTCTTCTGGAGCAGCGCTAAGCGCTCACAACGGCACACTACTTCGTCGCGCTGATTGAACAGCTCATGGATAAAGGTGACGACGCCTGCCTCGGGGCGTGATTTACTGGGGCGCAGCTCTTTAACCTTGCTTTCCGCTCGTAGAGTATCGCCGATAAACACCGGTTTTGGCGTCACCACTTTGTCAAATCCCAGATTGGCAACCAAAGTCCCGAGCGTAGTGTCTCCCACCGAAAGACCCACCAGCAGCGAGAAGGTGAAGGTCGAATTTACCAGGATTTGCCCAAAGCCACTTTCCTTGGCTGCTTCTATATCAAGATGAAGCGGCTGCGGGTTGTGGGTCATAGTCGAAAACAACAGATTATCGGTCTCTGTCACCGTCCGGCGAATCTCGTGGCTGATCCGCTGATCCACTTCCCATTCATCGAAGAACTTGCCTGCCATGAATCAGACTCCAGCGATCCAGTTTTCGATGACTTCTTCGCCATTATCGTCGCCGGAGCGAACCTCACCCGGCGTGCGACTGAAGCGTGGCGCAGGTGCGGGATGCCAGTTTCCGTCGTGCTCCACATACGCATTCCGTGCTTTCATGTGTGGGTGATTGCGCGCTTCATCAAGACCGATGACAGGACCGTAGCAAACATCTGTACCTTCAAGAATTTCGTTCCATTCGGCCTGATCCTTGGTCTTGAACAAGGCGATAAGCTTGTCCTTGTATTCGTCCCAGTTGGCTGGGTTCAATTGTCCCTCTGCAAGCTCGGAAGCGCCTGTACGCGCAACCAATTCTGCGTAGAATTGCGGCTCGATCGAACCAAGTGAGATTTCCTTACCGTCTTTGCACGAATAGCACTGATAGAAATGCGCCCCGCCGCCCAGCAACCCCGCGCCGCGCTCGGTTGTCCGGATGGTGCCTTTGGGCTGACCATAGAAAAAGCTCATAAGGCTGGTTACACCATCTACAATGGCCGCGTCGACGACCTGGCCCGTGCCCGAACGCTCCCGCTCGTAGAGCGCCGCCATAATCCCGAACGCGCAGTACATTGACCCGCCCCCAAAGTCACCGATCAGGTTTTGCGGTGGGATCGGCACCTCGCCTTTCTTGCCAATTGCATCGAGCGCACCGGTGATGGCGATATAGTTGATGTCATGACCAGCCGCTTTAGCCAGAGGCCCTTCCTGACCCCAGCCGGTCATACGCGCATAAATCAGGCGGGGATTGGCTGCGAGAAGCCCATCCGGGCCAAGACCCAACCGCTCCATCACACCGGGGCGCAGGCCTTCGATTAACACGTCTGCTTTACTGGCGGCATCGCGGCAAAAGGAGAGCCCTTCCTCGCTTTTTAGGTCAACCATAACGCGATTTCGCGCACGTTCGACTATCGGGTTCATCACCCCGCCACCGGGTCGATCAATACGAACAACCTCTGCACCAAGATCCGCTAAAAGCATGCCCACGTGGGGACCAGGGCCAATCCCAGCAAACTCCATCACTTTCAGTCCAGCGAGCGGCCCGGCATGGGTTGTCATCTTCAGGTGTCTCCATTGCTGTTATATATGCTTGCGATGCTGTGAAACGAACGGCCTGCAAGAGCAAGCGTTTGCCAGCCTTTCCTACTCGAAAAATCCTGGTCATCATGGCCAGGTCAGTTTGCAAGCGAGTGGGCACAAAAAGCGTAGTTGAAAAAGTGTCTCCTGAGCAGAATTCTATATAATTGAAATGATTTGCTTTTGTGATTTTCTTGTTGGGATTGAGGAGACACCAGTGTCTCCTCAGCATAAATCGGCGACGCGAAAAACCATCGGTGCTTTACAGTTGGGATGAGAGTATTGTGGCGAACAGAAAGTCAAAGGTAGTAATGGCCAACAAGCGTATGACAATGTCCGATCCAAAAGTGCTGGCGGTCGCCTCTGGTGGGGGCCATTGGGAACAGCTCATGCTGCTGCGCGAGACATTGGAAAACTATAATGTGCGGTTTGCGACCACCGATGCCGCGATTGCTGAGCAACGAGGTATTCTGGAGCCAGATATCCTGCCTGACTGCAATCAGAATACGCCTTTTAAAGCGCTTCTTTGTGCCCTGGTAGCCATCCGCATCATACTCAAGAATCGGCCTCAAATTGTGCTCTCAACCGGTGCTGCGCCGGGCTACTTTTGTCTGCTTGCAGGACGGCTCGTTGGCGCAAGGACTTTATGGATCGATAGCGTTGCGAATGGGGAGGAATTGTCGATGTGCGGTAAGCTTTCAAAGCGGACAGCACACGAATGTTTAACCCAATGGGAACATCTCGCGGAAGGCGATGCAGTAAAGTACCGGGGCGCTGTGCTATGATCCTGGTAACAGTTGGCATGCAGCTCGGCTTTGACCGATTGATCGAGGCGATGGATAAGCTTGCCCAGGATCTTGATATGGAAATCGTCGCACAGATTGGCAAAGGCGCATACCTGCCAAAGAACATGGAAGCGCGCGTCAGTATTGCTCCTGTAGAATTTGAAGAGTTAATTGAGCGCAGCCGCCTAATTGTAAGCCATGCTGGCATCGGGACCGTTCTTACCGCCCAGCGTTTTCGAAAGCCGATCCTCCTTTTCCCACGGCGCTTTCATCACGGTGAGCATCGCAATAACCACCAAGTGGCGACTGCTCAGCATTTGCAAGGTCGGCAAGGTCTTCTGGTAGCGATGGACGAAACGCAGCTGCAGCTACGCATCGCGGAAGGGCTTGCGCTCACATCGGCAGAGGCGGAGATGTCTCCGACAGCGGATCAGCTGCACCGGGCAATTTCGGAATTTATCGAAGGAAGGAGACTCTAACACGCGCAAGCCTATCTGCGACGTTTCGTTTTTCCGCTAACAATTCTCACATAGATCAGAGCTGCGCTTAGGACCGCCACGGCTGCACCTACATCACCGACCCAGTTGAGTTTCAGGGGACCGTTCAAAAACCAGTCGAGCGCATGGAGCGAAACTGAACGGAACGCAATGGTAGCAACCATCACACCGCACGCGCCAATTGCAACCGCCACCGCAATATTGCGTCTTCCGGATATGCGCTGAGATGTCCGGTAAGCGGCAAGCATCGCAATCGACGTAAACACTATCAACGCAACCGCAATTATGGGACCTTGGATCGACCGACGCTCCGACATTAAGCCTTGTATGCGCAGAAATTCGCGTAACTCGGCGCGCAGGAACTCTTCGAGCCCCAACAAGCGCGAAACTATCAACAAAAAGAAAAATGCCGCAACAAGAGACCAAGTGCGAACATGCCACAATTGCTGCCTACGTCCCCGCGCCTCGCGACTGGCTCGCCATGACGCTGTTGCGGCAATTGCATAGAGCAGGCAAGCAACAAGACCTAAAAATGAAGGCTGGGCAAGCACCAATTATTCCTAAGATTTCTCAGCTCTAGGAGCTTAGCGTTTCCGAGGTCAGATAAGCAATGATCACTTCGCTTTCTCGAATCTGGAGGCAGGCAAAAAAGCAGTATTGATATTGAGCCAATGACCTGCTCATATCCGTTGCGATCCCCACTCTAAAACAGTCAGTCCCGAAATAGGACCAGCCTTTCGGAAAGGCCCTCAACGATGTCTCAAAGCAGTTGCGCTGCGTGCATGCCACCTCTAAGAGAAGTGCGAAATTGGGGTAAAAGGTAAAATATGAACAGGTCAAAAAGCTTCGGCGTATTGTTTGTAATGGCTTCGTTTGGCGTGACAGCATGTGCTTCGACACCTCAGCCGATTATCGGACCTGCCGTGGCGCAACCACGAGCCGATCTTGGTCAGGGCCTTTATTCGCAAGCTCGTCCCACGACCTATGCCCTGCGCCCTTCTGATCAGATTTCCGTTAACGTTTTTCGGGAGCCTGACCTGTCACTACCAGAGGTTATGCTAGGTGTTGATGGCTCAGTATCCTTGCCACTACTTGGCACCATCCCTGCTGCGGGGCTAACAACGCGCGAGCTTGAGCAAGATATCTCCAAACGCCTTCTTGCGGCGGGCCTACGCGCGCCAATGGTAAGCGTAAATATTGCAAGTTATGCCTCGCACCTCGTTACCGTGGAAGGCTCAGTAGCGGAACCGGGTGTTTACACATTTCAGCCGGGCTCCAGGCTTTCGTCCGCAATCGCGATGGGAGGCGGGCCAACTAGAACCGCAAATATTGGACAGGTCGCCGTGTTCCGTGAAAGTTCGGATGGTGTGATGATCGCCTTGTTTGACTATGGGCAGATGCGTCAAGGCACGATGCTTGATCCAGTACTAGCTCCGGGTGATCGCGTTGTGATCGGGACGGACGGTTTGTCTGTGTTTTATCAAGATCTCTTGCGGACGCTTCCTGCCTTAGGCGTGTTCACAACGGTCGCAATCAACGACTAGCCTATCATGAATGACCGCTCGCTAATGCAGGCACCTGGCCCAGACCCACGTCAAGGCTGGGTAGATGCCTACATGCCCGATGGCCAGTACGGTCAATTCGAGGCGCCGCGCTCGCTGTTGGACCTGTCAGCGATCAGGGGCGTGCTCTATCGACAACGTTGGCTGCTTGCAGGAGTGGTTGTCGCCTCGATGATCGCCGGGTTGATCGTTACTTTACTTTCAACCCCGATGTATGAGGCGAGAGCCACCGTCCGTGTTCAACCCTATGGAAAGTACATTGTTGAGGGACAGGATATTGAAGGAGGAATTGCTAGCAATCAGGTTTTCGATTTCCTCCAAACACAGATTGCTGTCATAAACTCGCGCAATCTTGCGAGTATAGTTGCGCAAAATCTGAATCTGGGTGAGCGCTCTGCTCTTTTGGGTGCAAGTTTTGACGAATCTCGTCCACCCAATCTAACCGACGATCAATGGACACGAAGCAAGACTGAGAGGGCAGCTGGAAGGCTGCAGTCGGGAGTGTCCGCATCAATTCCTGATGATAACTGGATCATCAATATCAGTTACCGGTCATCAGACCGAGTGTTAGCTGCGGAGCTTGCAAACGCCTACGCCGATGCATTTGCTGAAAGCGATACACGCAGTTCGATTGAAACCAACGAATACGCACAGGAGTATTTGCTCGATCAAATCACCTTGATCCGAGGTCGCCTCGAAGAGGCGGAGACCGCGGCCAATGATTATGCGCGCGGCGCGCAGATTATCGTGCAACCAGGGGAAGCCGATGGCGCAGCTCCAACAACTCTGACAAGCACAAATCTAGCGAGTGCAAATTCTCGTTTCTCGGCGGCTCGTGCGGAACGAATAGCTGCGGAACAGAAATGGCGTGCAATCGAGAATGCGCCAGCAGGTCAATTGCCAGCAGTACAGACAAACCCAGTGCTGCAGGGGCTAGTATCGGACAAGATCGCAAAGGAAGGTGAGCTTATTGAGCTGCGACAGCGCTACAATGATGAGTTCCCGCAAATTCAAAATCTGCTCAAACAAATCGCCATTCTTGACCGTCAGATCGACGAGCGCGGTGCAGCGATAAAAGCTTCAATCCGTAACGACTACATCGTTGCGCGCAACCAAGAGCAAGCGTTGCAAGCTGAACTCTCTGGACTTACGTCTGATACCCTGAGCGAGCAAGACGACCAAGTTCAATTAAGTGTGCTGGAGCGCGAGGCGGAAGCGCTCAGAGGGCAGTTGGCATCATTGCTGACCCGCTACAATCAAGTGAGTAGCGCTGCTAATGTTGATACTGGTGCCTTTACCAAGTTAGACAGCGCCGTTGTTCCTGCAACACCTTACGCACCTAGCCTCACCACGAACTTGACGATGGCTCTGGTCGTGGGAATCGCTCTTGCGGGTGGCCTTGCGCTCCTACGAGAGACATTTGATGACCGTATTCGCTCGCTAGAAGAAGTGGAAGAAAAGCTGGGACTTCCGCTGTTTGGGCAGACTCCATATGTCGACGAGCGCGATATTGAAGTATTCGGGAATGACTTCAGCACACTGATGGAATCCTATGCTTCGATCAGGTCGAGTATCGATTTCTCGCTATCGCGTGATCGCAACGTGCTGCAGTTTACAAGTACGGAAGCCTCCGAAGGTAAGTCCACAACAGCAGTGATCTTAGCAGAGTTATTCGCCCGTATGGGGCGCAAGACACTGCTAGTCGATGCCGACCTACGTCGTCCCACGATTGCGAAACTGCTTGATGTTGAGAAGCCCGAAGCTGGCCTAGTCGAAGTTCTTCTGGGCCATACGGATCTAGAAAGCGCTGTGATTAAGGGCGTACACGAAAATCTCGATATTCTGGCGATCGCCGAAGTTCCAGCAAGCCCGACCGAGTTGCTCGCCGAATCCTACGTTGGCGAACTGATCGCCAAACACCGCAATGACTATTCGCTGATTCTCTTTGATTCCAGTCCTGTTATGGGGCTCGCGGATGCGCCAATGCTTTCGCGTGTTGTGGACGGCACAGTTTTCGTAATGGAGGCGAACCGCATTCAATTCGGCAAAGCTAAGACCGCCAAACGTCGTCTGCAGGCGAGCGGTGCCAAGATGCTAGGTGTCATATTGACGAAGTATCGCGCATTGGAGGCAGGGCAAGACTACGCCTACCAATACAGCTATTACCAATACGGCGACAGCAAGGAGTAGTGGCAAGGCCCCCGGCGCAGCTCGGAGTAACTCCACTGTGCTTACCGTTGGGAATTTGCGCGATGTCAGTGTCAAACCCTCGGCAAAGCGTCAGATGACCAACTCAATTCTGCATGTCAGTGGCGACTTTCCTGATCCGATTGAGCCATTCAAGACACCCGTTATCAAGAGTCTTCTAGAGCTGACCGCTCAAGCTTTTGACCACCGCGTGGTCTCAATCAATCGTACCACTCCAAGTCCCTCTAAACTCGCTTCCCACCTTTTTGGAAGCGTTGGCGCGTCAGACATTGCTCAAAATGAGCAGCTATTCAAATTTGGCACGGCCTTGGAGTACATAGCACCAAGCCGTGGTATCTTCCATCGTACAATGCTTGAGCGTCTCGGCGAACATCTCGCAAATTTGATCAACGCTCAAGAAGTGCCATTTGAGCTCTTAGTAGGGCACAAGCTTACGATCGAAGGCATTGCCGTTGCTAAGGCCGCCAAACTCACTGGCCTGCCGTATGCCCTTACAATTCAGGGCAACACAGACCGGAGAATTCTCAAAGCCAGACCTGATTTGCGCGGACATTTCCGCTCGATCTATCTGAACGCCAAAACAGTGTGTTCTTTCACACCCATTGCCAAAAATGCGATTGAAGAAATGCTTGGCAAAAGAACGGATGACATTGCCTTAATACCTTGTCCGACAGAGCTAGATACAATCATCAGCCCTAAAGTGTCACGGGGCGATATCATTTCAGTTTTTCACCTCAAGAACTACGCTGTGAAGAACCTCACAAATCTGGCCGCAGCGGCTACGAGACTTACTGGCGAAGAGGGAAAGCGCAGAATTACCATTTTAGGTGGCGGAAATGCCAAGGACCTTGCGAATTGCGAGGCGATAGCCAAGCAGGCGGGGCAAATTCGATTTGGCGGGCCCGTAGCGCGAGAAGAGATGCAAGAGCAAATGAACAAGGCCTGTGCTCTTGTTTTGCCATCACGAGCAGAGTCCTTTGGATTGGTCTTTGTGGAAGCTTTGTTTGCTGGGCTACCCATAATCTATCCCAAAGGCACCGCTATTGATGGTTATTTCGATGGGCTTCAGTTTGCCCAAGGCGTCGATGCCAACTCACCTGGCGCAATTGCTGAGGCCATCGGGCGTGCGGTTCGCGAAGAGGAAACCATGAAAGAGGCACTGTGCGAATGGCAAGGATCGAGCGAGGCCGAGATGTTCACGCGGGCCGCAATCGCTGAAAAGTACCAGGCTGCGCTATACAGTGCTTTGGACAAGCAACCAAAGTCCGTACTCTAGTAACCGCGCAGCCAGTCTTTCCGGGCTTCCCATATTTTCGTCCATTCCAAGGCTACGTCATTCTCACCCGACAGCCTCGATCCTATCGACGAAGCAAGTTTGCGATTGGCAATCCAGAACCACATGAGAACTTGACCCAATGGAACAAGCCAAGATGGCCAGTGATCTTGGATTAAACTTGCACGTGCCCGCATCAGCTTGATTTGTTTCTCACTACGCAATTTGGTCGAAGCACCTACCAAATGCATGATTTGCGCATCGGGCGTAACCATCGGTGAGTAGCCCAGTTTGGCCGCGCGCAAACACATATCGGCCTCCTCACCATACATAAAGTATTTGCTATCGAAGCCTCCTAGACGATCCCATAAGCTGCGCTTGATAAGGAAAAAACAGCCCACAACAATGTCCACCTCACGAACGCTATCCCGCTTCCATCCACCAAGAGCCTCTGAATTGAACAGTGCTGAATTGGGGAACAACCGGCTGAATCCAAATGCACTGCAGAAGAGGCTCCATGGAGAGGACTTGCGCCAGCAGGAAGCAGGGTTAAGCGAGCCATCAGGAAAGACGGTTCTGCCGCCTACAATCCCTGCCTGCGGATTAGTCTTCCCAAAATGCAAGAGCTTCTCAATCGCCCGATCATGCGTTTCAGTGTCGGGGTTAAGCAAAAGCAGCCATTCAGTCTGAGCCGCCTTTGCCACACGATTATTGGCTTCAGCAAAGCCGATATTCTCCTGATGGGTGATTAAGTCGACTTCCGGAAACGCCTGACCCACTGCGCCAGCAGAACCATCGGCCGACGCATTGTCCCAGACAACGACATGCATCCTAACATCACCCGCGTTTTTGAGCAGGGTTTCGATAGCCCTTAGTGTGAGTTCGCGCGTGTTCCAGCTGACAATTATAACCGTAACTTCGGCGCTTTCGGGTGGGGCAAGCATGGTCGGTAATCAGGGCCTGTCTGCGGAGTGTTTGGATTTTGCTTCGCCAACATCCCTACGCAATCAAGTCCGCACAGTCACGGGCAAAGGATGCACTTCTATCGGTAACAAGCTTTGAGAATTGGGACAAAGAACAAAGCCTTTCCTACACAAAATGTTCTTTTTATGTTCCTGTACGAATCTAAGGAGAACACAAATGCCTCAAGACCCTTTCTCTAACACTGATAGCGTCACTTCCCCTTCACGGGACTGGTTTGATATCGCTCCGAGCGACGATGTTGATCTCAGCGTTGTTCCCAAAGCGATTTACGTTGGAACTGGCGGCGATCTGGTCGTATCAAGTGCAGGTACCGACAGTGAAGTGGTGTTTCGCAATATACCGAGTGGAGCATTGCTCGATATTCGTCCCGCCGCCGTACGTGAGACGGGTACCACTGCGGCGGACCTGGTGGGGCTGATCTGATGGTCGGCTTCGGTTTTGGAACCGGCTTTGGAAGTGAGTTCTCACGCTTTAGGCATTATGGGTCGGGTCAGTCGGTGAACCAAAGCCTGAGGCCGAGCGACAATTGGGATGGATCGCCCTCAAGCGGTTTTACCAATATCCCATTAGATCCTACGAGAACCACGGCAAAGCCAGTTTGCCGATTGCTTACCCCCCCGCGGCAAACCGTAAGGATTGGTCACATAATCGGCGTATTTGCAGCGGCGAACAATGACGGATCACTCATCGAAAACCTTGGTCTGTCTCACGTAGACTTTCACTGCGAAGGCAATGTTGTCCGAGTAGATGCTCCGTCACTAAGGACCTTCCAGCGACCCGATGGATCAAGCTACCAGATGCTTGGATGGTGGGTTACTCTGTCTAGGCCGTCCCTTAGTGAAGGCATTGCCAACGTATATGTTGAGGCGGTCCCGCGTGACGCATCCATGCAATCACGGATAACTGGTCCGTTCAGCTACATTCTAGCAGGCAATCAGTTCGATTATGATGTGTCTGTCACAGCCAGCGGCGGAGCCGATTTCCTGACCATGCAAGATGCCTTTGCGCATCTGCGCGTTGAGGACGCGCAGCATCCGCGGATCCGCATACTGGAAGCTGGCGACTATGATCTTGAAAGCGGCGGTGGCCATATGCCGGCGGGATGGTGCCGCATCGAAGCACTGGCTCCAGTGACGTTCCGCCAGCAACCGCCTGCGCTTATTGGCGATTTCACTCGCATCCGGCCAAGTATGGATAGGTTGCATTTCACAGGTTCCGAAATAACGATCGATTTCGCTGAAACGCTCGAGTTTTACACCGAACAGGCCGAAGGTCAGCACTGGCTTGATGGCGTGAACATTATTCAAAGTCGAGGTCGAGAGGACTTGTGGCGATTGGGACCGCGCAATCTTGTCCCAAGCCTGTTCCGCAACGGTGCGTGGTTCACAAACTGCGAAGTGAGTGATGTCAACGATGTATTCGACAAAGCTCTACTTGTTCGCGGCTGCCGTACCTCCAATACATGGGCTGATCTTGCTCAAGACGCACACTGCGTTGTCGGCAACGAAATCGAAAACCACTCGAGCGCCTTTTATTACACCAATGTCGACGCGATGAGTATCGCCTATTCTGGATCTGGCACGCCCACAGTTTCTATCCGGAAGTCTCCGCGGTCGCTTGCCCTACGTGTGGATGGAACTGATGTAGCAAGCTTTACCTTTGATGCGAGCGAGCAAGGGTTTCGCAACGACACTAACTACCGCGTGGCGAGCGCAGTTGATTGGGTCAATGCTCAATCCAATTGGTCTGCATCGCTTATTGACGATACTCGCAAGGGATCAGCCCTTTCACCTCCAGGCACGACCAATGGTAAGCCACAGGAAGACATCGCAGTTCCCGCGACGCTTCCGACCCATTTCGATATCCATTCAGATATTTATCAGCTGCCGATCCTGCCCGAATTGCGCGAGAATGTGGTGTTCTCATTTAACACCTTCAAACAGATCGATGCTCAAAACATCTTCATACAACTCGAACCTGGCTTGCAGGACAGCATCTTTGCTGGAAACGCTTTTTACAACAATCTGGGAACGCCAGATGAGGGGCTAAGAACCGGTCTTGGCGGCATGTTCAGCCACTGCATTTTTGCCCATAACACTCTTGCCTCGCAGCGTGTTCTCCTCCCCGCCGAAGGATTTGGAGGTGACGCCTACACCCTCATTGCAAATAACGTGGTGCGCCGGTTCTCGGTGCCTGGAGGTGATCCACTAGCCAGCTCCGTCACTGTCGCCAACAACCATGTTCAAGAAGATGTGGCACTGCCTACAGGAACCCTTGGAACGTCAGTCGGTGGAGACAGTACGGACCTTTTCATCGATGCAGCGAATGGCAACTTTACCCCAGCCGGCACGCTGCTCAATAATGGAGCTTCGCCCATTCTGCCCCAAGATCTGAACCTGACTGACTTTCCTCTGATCGCTGCGAAAGGCGCAGTCGCGGCGCAATCCGATCCCAGCTCGGAAGCACCTCCACCCTTTTGGACCATTAATCCATCGATCATTGGCATCCCAGAAATCGGACAGGTTCTGACAGGGGAAGACGGTACAGTCGTTGACGGCGTCGTACATGACCGGCAGTGGCTAAGAGACGGACTCGCTATCCCAGATGCGGCTGGCACTACCTATACATTGGATAATGACGATGAGGATACCGTTGTGTCATATGCAGTGGAGGCGGAAGGTCCGGGCGGTTACAACTCCGCAGTTAGTCCAGGCATAGGGCCTATTGCTCCAGAGCAAAGCTCACAACCATCACTCGTAGACAGTGTGAAGGCAGGTGGATCTGCAGGATCAGTGAATGCGAGCGGCCTAATTGCAACCGGTAACAACCGCTATGTTTTCGCAATGGTCGGAGCCGGGACAAGTGATGCAGTGAATGACATTTCTTGTTCAATAAGCGGCACGGGTGGCACAGCTGCAATGGAACGCGTATTCTTCCGCGGAACAAATGCCGAGCCACCAGCCAATGCCTTTGAAGCCTTCGCCGGTTTCACGATCGAAGAGGCAGCTCTACCCGGGGACGGACCCTACAGCCTCAATGCCACTGCAATCGGAGCAAACACACCCGACAAGATTGGTGTTGTAGCGGGATCAGTCCAGAATGCTCCCAATCCGCCGAGCGTTATAACCGAACGATCCGCCAGCGTTTCCGCAACGCCTACACAAAGCGACACATTTGTGTTTGCAGGGCTGGGATCATCGACCGGAACAAGCGGTGCATCCTTGACAGGCGCAACGCAGATTGAGCGGCTTACCTATGGTGATGGTCTTCAACTAGGTTGGACTGTCGAACAGGCCACCTCTTTTACGGTAACAAACGAAGTGAACGGGCGTAGTGTAAGCGCTCTTATCCTTTTTGCACCGAATGAGTGACTAACCAGCCTCACGCCTAGCTTGCAGAGCCAGGACTTATTGCACGCCAGCGTTTGCGAAGCTGCTCAGAAGTCTTGGCTCTCAAGCCTGAAGGGAAAAGCGATATCGCACCTGCAAGGGTGAACGATGCAATGATCGTGGCCACAACAACTTTCAGGAGGATTTGATCCGTTAAGTCAGCGGCTGCCAGCGCGCTTGCCACACCAATGATTGTTGGAACTTGAGTCTTCCAGAAGGCCTGTCCACCAAGGTGTGACTGCCAAACAAATACCAACGCCTCAATGGCTCTCCTGACAAAGAAGGCGCCAACCACCCCGACGAGTCCAAATTGCATGGCGCAGAAGAAAAGTAGGCAGAAGTAGGGTAAGATCTCTGCCATCTGAAACTTGGCAACAAAATCCCCTCGGTCTTGGGACTGTAAATACATGACCATCGTACTGACGATTGCGTTTAGAAGAAAAGCGCAAAGCAGCCATGTGCCCACGGTTGCCGACCTGGAGTCCAATTCAGAGCCAAGCCAGAAACCCAGCAGGGGCTCGATCAAAATAATAAGTCCAACAATCAGCGGAGCAAAGAATGCAGTCATCAAAACCGCGTAATCCAAAGCCATTTGCCGCGCTTGCTGACCCTTTGATACAGAGAGCTTTGGGAAAAGCACGTTGATCAGCGATTGGGGAACGAGCTGAAGCCGACTAATGATCTGGAATGGGATAGTGTAGGCCGCGACTGCAACTGCACCTAATTGCGCTCCGATAACCATCCGGTCCATTGTCACCAGTACCGGCGCTACGAACATCGTTACCATGATCCAGACGCCGAAACGCAATAGACCATTCGAGTTTACCCAACTGGCCCGAGCTTGGTTGCCTCGAAACTGCGAGAACCACAGGTCTCCAAACATCAGAGAAAAGGCCAAACACCGCGCGCCGACTGATGCCCAAAGTAAGACAACCATGGTTGGTTCGATCAGATATGCAGCGAGCAGCGCAAATATTGGCAGCCCCGCATTGCCGATCATGATGGCCATGGATGCGGTTGGAATGCGCTCTTTTCCGAATAATGCACCATGGCAGGCGCGCGAAACGCCGCTGATGAAAGTGCTAACTGCGATAAGCCAGATGGCGCCCATTAGCTCTTGCTTAACGGTATCACTTACCTGAAAATACTGACCAAAGAAAACCCATGAGACGCCATAGGCTAAACAGGCCGCAAACACGCTGAGCACAAGGGTGGTAACCAAACCACTCAGCATCGTGTCGCGAGCGGCCTGAGCATCGTCTGAGGAGCGCGCCACCGAATGCGTTATGGCCGTGCCTACGCCTCCCAATGTCTGTGCGGCATATATCAATATCAACCAGCACAACGCCAACGCACCATATCGCTCAGCACCAATAGTCTGAAGCAAGAAGGGCAATGTAATCACCGTCACCACAACAGGAACGATGCTTCCAGCAAGAGAAAATAGGCTGTTTCTGGCGAGCATGCTCAAGTGGTCAGACTAATTCTTAGCGGGCATCGCGCATCAGTGGTGATGTCGATGGGCCAGGAATTGACCCAGAAAACTCGGCTTGTCGAAAAGCTTGATGAGGAGGAATTCTCACCGACTGTCCAGACACGGCGATCATGCAAGAAGTTGCTATGCCCAAGGCGATCATGAAGAAAACATTTGCCTCGGAAAAATATGTCACTGTCATAGCTGAAAACACCAAGATAGCCATCATGATATTCAACCCGACGAGCAAGTTTCGGTCGGCAGTGGGCAAGCGAGGCGCTGTTTTTCCCAGCGTGACCATGACGATAATGATCGCGATGGCAAAGAGCGTTGGTGGGATTAGGCCAAACCTCAATGCCAACGCCAGAAAGTGAGCATCAATCGCGCCGGTAAGCCAATCGGGCCGGTTATATTGCCCAAAACCAATGCCAATCCATGGGTTTTCCAAAGCAGTTTCGCCGCCATACTTCCATTGCATGCGTCGTATGTATGCAGTTGAGGGATTGAGAGTGACGCGGCTGACTACGCCAACGATCCCTCCTTTGAGAGCGATTTCAGCAAGAACCCCGTAGAAAAATAGGAGTGCACAAATCCACGGCCAGCGTAGTGGACGAAAATATGGCAACAAGCGATCTGAAACTGCCAAACCGATACCCATTGCAAGCGCAATAAATGTAGCAGAGGACAGGGAAAAGAAAGCGGCTGCCGAGGCAATTACACCAGCATAAAGAGCCTTTGCGCGAATACCGCTCATAAGGAACAGGGGCAGCAATGATGCCAGAATGATCCCTCCGAGAATTGGGTAAGAGAAGACGCTATAGGCTCGGCGTAATCCGAGGCGCTTTTCGTAAAGCAGATTCAGATTGCCCCGCACAACGTCCCCTTCATAGTTAACCGCGCTGCCAAAAATCGAGCTGAAGAAGGGGCGTATCATCAGGCGGCTGGTGAGGCTCTCGATCATGAAGAATGCAGCAGCGAACAGCAAACCGGGAAGAATTAGGATCAAGACACGGCGTAGATCATTGAGGCTTGAGATCGAACCGCGCGCTATCAAGTATCCGCCAAAAGTATCCAATACTATCGCAACCGAGCGTATGAGACCCTCGCTAGGCCCATAGAGTTGCACGAAGGAGACCATCATCCAAGCACATCCGACGGCCACTAACAAATCGACCTTGCTAAGACTGCCACTTCGTCTTGGCGCCAAGTAGATTATCAATGGCAAAGCAACCAGAATTCCGATCCGAAACGAGTAAAGGTTAAGTCCCGCTGCAACAAACTTCACTTCGATCGGCAAAAGCAGAAAGGAGTAAATCAAGATAACGAGGGGCAAGACTCGCAAACTCGGATTGGTGATGTGATTGGAGTGGCCCGCAAGCGGCCTCAATGGCCTTGCGGGTGGAAGGCGCCTTAGATCATGCGGTGTGTTCACAGTGGATACCTCTTTGCACCGACCCTAGGCGGCGTCGCGCCAAATGCGTGATCGACGCCGTGCTAAAAGCAAGCTGGCTAACAGCTCTGACTTATTTACCCAACGAAGAATTGTTCGTTTTAGCTCGAGACGCAAGTTTCGAGTAGGAGCTGTATCATGCAAAAGCACCGCATCGATAGTCTTTGAAGACAACTGTCTTGCTGACCTCTGATCAAGCTGCACCCCTTGGGTCAATGGCTCAAATCCACTCAGCGCCCGCTCGATCGCAGCGACCTTCCTTTCGCTACAGTCTTGACCGGAAGAATTGTCAAACGTCATAGCAAGATCGGTAATTCCCATCGCCATGCCATAGTCAACGCCAGCGGCGAGAAGCGTCTGCTGGTGTTTTCCATCAGCTTTGCCATTTCCGACGAAACTGGCAAATGGCAGACCAAAGGAAACAGCTGTTACACACGCATGGAGCGAACTTGTTATGATGCCTGCGCTCATACCAAGCATGGCCGCTGTTGCTGTAACATCCTTGCTCGCCATTGGCGCAACGCAGACACGCTTTTCTGCGATACCTTTATCGATCAGGATAGCGCGTGCAGCTTCGAGAGTATTGCGGTCATCCATGAAATGACAGACAGGCACCAACAGGACTGGCAAGTCGTAGCGACGTGCTACTTCGGCAATCTCGTCACACCAAGGGGGAAGGCCGTCGACGAGATAGGGCAAGGAGATATGTGCCGCTAGGTAGCGGCCGATCTTGTAGCCCTCTGGAAGCCACCGGCGCGCTTCGTCTTCCCATCCCGACAGTTCCTTCATGGTCGAAAGCGCAAAGACCGGATCAACTTCCACCGGGAAACGATTATATAGCCGCCGCGCTGTAACTTCATCACGCACAGTCACTTTGGTCGCTGCACTAAGCGCATCGCCGACTTCACTTGGCACGGCAAGGTCAGGACGTGGCATGCCAACGCTGTGAACATAGAAGTCCACTTCACCGCGAGCAGCCGCGACTGAAGGTGCGAGCCATAACCTTGTGTAAGCACTCAACGTTGAGGCCGGAAAGTTGAAAGTTCCGCTGCTATGACCAAACCACAGTGTTTCACCGCCGCATAGAATAAGAGCATCTTCGTTAAATGCGATATCCGATAGCTTCTCCGGTAAGGCCTTGATTGGCCCGTATTCCATAATCTCAGCGGAGCGTGCAAACGGAGAATAGAAAGAGAATTCCAATCCTGCGACAGTCTTCTCCAACAGGTGCATATAGACTAAGGGGAAAAGGCAATCGCCATAATTGGCTACGTCGAAAGTGCCGACAAACCCAACTTTACGGGCCGTTTGATTTTCAAGAGAGTGATCAGTCAATTTTTACGTCCTGCGAGAGGCGGGTTGAACGTATCTCGATGATGTACTGAGTTATCTCAGGTCTTGCAGGAACCGGATTCATCATTGTACAAACTCACCGGCTTGGTTCTGCGTCAAGACAGCGACCAAAAGGTCCAACTTTTACAGTGGTTGCGATAACGCGTGTCAGATTGCCAGCCGCAATCGAATAAAGGGGGACGTCGTCAAACACAACTGCGCCAGCGCTGGAAGACTTTTGTGCGCCATCATCTGTAGCAGATGGACACTGCGGAAGGCGTTTGGATCGCAAAAAACGCCTCTATTGATCGGACCTATCCGGCTGGAATTCAAATCAGAAGTGGCGTTGTGATCGGAAATGAAGCCTCGATCCTGACCCACGACATGACGCGTGGGATCCATCAGTATACTCGCATGGGGGCGAATAGCATCATTGACGCCAGAGCCATCATTATGCCGGCTGTAACCGTAGGTGCAAATTGCGTTATCGATCCGGGGACGGTGGTGATCAAGGACGTGCCAGCACGAAGCCATATGCGGGGCAATCCAGCCAAAACCGTTCCTCAAGAACCGGCATCAACGCCCAGCAATTGAGCGGCTCGACTGCGGCCAACGGGGCCATATTCGAACATGCCCACCTCTTTTTCGGCTTGGTCTGCGAGCTTTTGGCCAAGGCCTTCCTCAAAAGCAATGCGCTTTAGGGCGTGCGCCAATTCATCGACATTGCCCGCTTCTACCAGCAAGCCAGTTTCGCCATCGCGCACCAGACGCGCAGCTCCCATTGGAGTGGTGATAACAGGAATTCCGCAAGCTACCGCCTCATAGGTCACCTGCGGACCGCCCTCCTCATGTGTCGGAAACACAAAGCAATCGCACGAGCGATATAGCGAGGCGACATCGCTTACATGGCCGAGATGCGCCACATCTTGCCTTTCTGCATACTCAGCAATCAAAGGTTCCAAACACGGCTCAACTGACCCCGCAAGTACCAGCTCACCTTCTATATCCGCCTTCGCCCAGGCTTTGAGTAGCGACACAACGCCCTTGCGAACATTCATCGTGCCGACAAACACTGCGCGAAAGCGATCTTTGCTCGCCAGGCTGGTTGAGGCCTCTCCGGCTTTACTTCCTGAGAGAAAGCGATCTCTGGTCCATCCAAAACTCGCTGGAAGTAAGCGATCCTCGTTCACGCCAAGCACGTTTAGGGCTGCGTCGACCTCGGCGTTGGACGAAAAGACATAGTCTGCAAGATCAAGCTGTGCATTTTCGATCTTGACCATCTCATCGGTGATACCGTGAGTTGGTTTGAGACCGGCCTGCTTGTATGATCTATCCAAAATACGCTTCGCGTTGGCAACCGGGCTATTGATCATCTCGCGAACACAGGTCAGGCCTTTTGATTTAGCGTATCTGAGAAGTTCGCTAGGCGTGTTGGGCCAAAAGTAGGCAATCGTACCAGCCGGAGCGGCATCAATCGCTCTCCGGAACAGCCTGGCCAACCGCCGCTTGGCAGCGTTTGCGATCAATCGATATGGGGCATTGCGCAGGATCGGGCCAACACCCTCAATAACCCGAATTTCGGGCGGTATTGCATGCCTTGCTCGAACAACGAACAGTGTTGTCTCAAGCCCTACGCCCCCAAATTGTTCGATAATACGAACGCAGCTTTCGGCCGGACCACTCGTCGTATAGGAGTGCGGCAGCCAAACAAGGCACTGTCGAGCCTGTGTCAATTCCTGGCTTTCATCAGTCACTGGGAAACTCTGTCCCCTGATGAAGCTGACTTGATCACTCGCAGCTTGTTTGCCGCCCTCTTCGCCCAGAAATTGACAGCGCTGGGAACAGCCCGATGCGCGAAAGAGACGAACAAAGTGCCGGCATTCCAAGCGCGGCCAACCTCTCCAACCTGCAGCATCCGGGCCACTTCGGATGGAAGGAACTTACCATAATATCTTTGCCAATAGGCCTGAGCCTCTCGCAGCAACCCTAGATCTTCCAGCTCGCCGCCTGTTCCCAAAAGACTCTCAAGAGCTTTCATATGAACACCGTAAAGCTTGGCTGGAGATTTGGTTTGTTGTCCGTCATGCAAACGGTACTGCATGACCAAGCCTCCATGAATGAACCCACGGCCCTCCTTGCCAAGTAAACGAATGTTGAGATCATGGTCAGCAGCCATGCCAGCCTCTGGACGAAAACCTCCAATTCTCTCAAGTGCTTTGCGTCTGTAAAGGCACTGCGAAAAACTTGGTGTGGTCCCAAGGACAACATCGCGGCCAGTGAACTCTCTGGGCTTAAGCGTGTTTTCACCAATGACCTTGCCATGTGAGTTGATGAGCTGGTTGCAACCAAAGACCAAGTCGACATGAGGCTGCTTATCGATTGCGTTCAGGTGAAGCGCAAGCGCATCAGGCAAAAGCAGATCGTCGTGATCAAGGAACTGAATGAACTCGCCCGAGCTTGCACCAAGACCAGTGTTGCGGGCAGCAGAGTCGCCTGCATTAGCCTGCTGAACGAGCATCACATCATCGAGCAATGACACGACTTCAACGGTGTCGTCGCTAGATCCGTCATCAACCACTATAATCTCAACATCGCTATGATGCAGAAGGCGGACGCTGGCGATGGTCTGCTGAATGAAAGCGCACGAATTGTAAGCCGGGATAATGACACTAACTCTGGCCACCAAATCTTGCTCCCATGCCATCGCAAAGCCTGACCTTTTCAGCGACGGTGACTGGTGTGTGACTTAGCTTTGGGTTAAGCAACTGTCTATCCTCGCATAGTGCTTTGCAAATCTTGCGAGATTGATCATGGGTGACTACACGGCCGCTGCAAGACCATCGGCGCTTGGAAACCGTTAAACTATGCTAGTCCCTTATTTAAAATTCGCCGTGAGCAAGGCACTGGCTGCATTACCTGGCCCGCATCAGGAAAAGTTTGAGACGCGCTCGCTTTGGGCCATGCGTCAAATCCGGGCGCGATCCTCAACGCACGACTTTGCCGCCGAACTTGCAAGGCTCACTCCAAGTTCTGTGGTTATTGATCTGGGCGCAAACGTTGGAAAGGTGACGCAGCAGCTCGCCCAATATGCAGGCACGGTCCATGCTTTTGAACCGGAGCCTTGGGCACACAGTCAACTCCTCGAAGCGACCAAAGGGCTGTCCAATGTTGTGGTCCATCAAGCGGCCGCGGGCATCAAAGACGGCGTAATCGAATTCAAACGCGACCCAGACTTTGAGCTACGTCCCGAAATTCACTCACAAGGGACCTCAATCTACAATTCGATGCTCTGGGATGACTCCCAAGAAGCCGAAGTGTTTCAGGCTGATATCATTGATCTGCGGCGCTTTATCCGCGACCTTGGTTGCCGGGTTGAGCTGATCAAAATTGATATCGAAGGCAGCGAAGTGAACCTGCTCGAGGGGCTTGTTGGTACCAGCGAATGGGACATGATTGACGCAGTTTTCGTTGAGACCCATGAATGTCAAATTCTTGAGCTTCGCGACCGCACAGCAAGGCTCAGGCAGCGCTTGTCGGGCGTTAAATCGCCGCGCGTCTATCTTGATTGGCATTAAGTTTGGGATTAGCTGGCGCTTATAGGCTATGAAGCTGATCATTCACGCAGGGCTGCACAAAGCGGCATCCACGTCCTTTCAAAACTTTTGCGCATTCCATCGTGACGCTCTTGCTCAGTGTGGAATCCTCTACCCGATCTTGAACGAAGGGCAATCGCACCACAACCTCTTGCCAAAGCTCATAAATGCAGGCGAGTGGGACAAGACGAATGCAATTTTGAGCTCGATCAGCGATGGCGCGCACTCGATCACGCTATTCTCGGCGGAAGACTTCGAAAATTGCCTTGGCGACCCAGCGCTTGCCGTTCGTCTCGAAGAGGCTGCTCTAGCTTGCGGTTTCACGCAGATCGAATGGCACTTTGTGCTGCGTGCACCCTGGACCTATTTCAATTCACTCTACGCTGAAATGAGCAAACAGGGCGTTGCTACAAGCTATCAATCGATGCTTCACGAAGTGATGAAAAACGGGAGCTATTCGTGCGCAAGCGGCGACATGCGCTGGTACTTTGAATTTGAATACAATGCCAGTTTGCGCGCTTTTGAAGCAGAGACACGCGGCGCTTTGGTATTGCATGATTTTCATGCCTTTTGCCGCGGCGGAGCTGGCTCTTCACTTCTCCTTTCTCTTGCCAAGGAACATTGCATTGACGTGCTGAACGCCGCCTTAGCTGGGGCCGGAAGCAGGATTGCAAACAATGCGCGCGCTGACAGATATGCTGTCGAATTCCGTTATGTTTGCAACCAGCTAGCGCTAAATCATAATTCCATGCGTGCGATGAAGTTTACACTGCTATTGCCGATCGTTTCTTGGCGGTTGTGGGCAAAAGCGCGGGCGGAAAAACAGCTCAAAGAGGCCTTTGTGAAACGTTTTGGGGCGAATAGCGGTATCGCTTAATAGGCACTCAGCAAAGGACGCCACCATTCTTCGTGGTCAAGATACCAGCGCAAAGTCTGGCGAAGGCCTTCATCAAAGTTGCGCGCCGCAGCATAGCCCAATTCGCTGCGGGCTTTGGTCTCGTCAATCGCGTAGCGACGATCGTGTCCTGCGCGATCGGTAACGAAGGCTTTGAGTGTTTCGCTCTTTCGACCCTTTGCAGCTGGCGCATGAGGATACCTGTCTGCAAGACCTTCAATCTCTTCAAAAGCTAGATCAACCTCCCGGCAGATCGCTCCGATGACTTCGAGATTGGGCAGCTCTGCCCCGCCCCCGATATTGTAGGTCTCTCCAGGCTTGCCCCTAACCAGACAGGCTTCAATTCCCCGACAATGATCCTCAACATGCAACCAGTCACGGACATTCATACCGTCGCCGTAAATCGGCAGGCTCTTACCAGAGAGGGCATTGAGGCAGAAAAGCGGTATGAGCTTCTCCGGATGTTGATAGGGGCCATAATTATTCGAGCAATTGCTCGTCGTGACATTCAATCCATAGGTGTGGTGATAGGCTCGCACAAGATGATCGGATGCTGCTTTTGACGCGGAATAGGGCGAGTTGGGCGCGTAGGGCGTGGTCTCGCAAAAGGCGGCATCGTCAGCGCCAAGAGAACCATAGACCTCATCAGTCGAGATGTGGTGAAAGCGATGATCCTGTCCATCGCCACCAAGCCAAACAGCGCGCGCCGCTTTTAACAGCGAATTGGTCCCAAGGATGTTGGTATCGATAAATGCATCAGGACCAGTGATCGAACGATCAACATGGCTCTCAGCTGCAAAGTGCACAATCGTGCTGATCTCGCGCTCGCGTAGCAAGCTCTCGACCAGCTGAGAATCGCGAATGTCGCCCTTAACAAGCTCCGATGATGGTGCGCTCTCAATGGTAGAACGATTACCCGCATAAGTAAGTGCGTCGAGCACAATGACGTGATCGTCCGCGTGACATGCATTCCAATAATGCACGAAATTGCCGCCAATAAATCCGGCACCACCAGTTACAAGCAGGTTAGCCAAGCGCCTTTTCCTCAATTAGCATCGCGCGCAAATTTTCACGCCACGGCACATGTATATCTCCTAGCAAGACGCGAGTAGCGCTGCTGTCGAGCAGCGAGAAAGCTGGCCGCTTGGCCGGAGTAGGATACTCCGATGCGGCAATCGGCTTGATCAATGGAATTTTCTTGATGAGGCCCAGGGCATGTCCCTCTTCAGCGATGGCGACGGCAAAGTCGTACCAGCTAGCCTGACCCGCGTCACTGTGGTGAAATATTCCGGACGCGTCCTTTTCGACGAGACCCCAAATCGTCTGTGCAAGTCCAGTTGCCCAAGTCGGCGCACCGATTTGATCAGATACAACACCAAGTTCATCACGCTCATTCATCAGGCGAATCATGGTGCGCACAAAATTGGCTCCGCCCGCTGCGTAAACCCAAGCGGTGCGTACAAGAATGTCGCTTTCTCGCAATTGGGCCTCGCCTGCTGCTTTGGTCCGACCATAGGCGTTTAATGGAGCAGGGGTATCCCCTGGCCGGTAGGCGCGCGACGAAGTGCCATCGAATACAAAATCAGTCGAAACATGAACAACCTTTCCGCCACTCTGCTCCATAGCCTCGACCATGACCGCAACTGCTTCCGAGTTTATTGCATGCGCAGCCTCTTCGTTGTCCTCAGCTTTGTCGACGGCTGTGTACGCAGCGGCATTTATGATGGTGTCGGGCGCTTCAACTGCAAGCCTTGCCCGCAGCATCGCCTCATCTGCCAAGTCTACATCATCGACATCAATTGCGCTGATTTCAGCCCAGCTTGGCACGGTGGTTTGGAGCGCTCTGCCTAGCTGTCCGCCCGCTCCAGTAATCAAGACATTCATTCAAATACCGGGAGGTTTTCAAGAGCGAGACCGTCGGCATCTTTCTCAGAAACAATCAGATCAAGATCAGTGATAGGCCAGTTAATGCCAACCTCGGGATCATCCCAAGCGAGTGTATGCTCAGACTGAGGGGCATAGGGGGCGGTGCATTTGTAGAGAAAATCGGTGTCATCGCATAACGTTAAGAAGCCATGGGCGAAACCCTCAGGTACCCAGAACATACGCTTGTTCTGAGCGGAAAGCTCAACGCCAACCCATTTGCCAAATGTATCTGAAGTCTCGCGCAAGTCGACAGCCACATCGAACACTGCGCCGCGAGACACCCGCACCAGCTTTCCTTGTGGCCTCGGGTTCTGAAAATGCAGCCCTCGCAGTACGCCTTTTTGGGAACGGCTGTGGTTGTCCTGCACGAAGTTCAGATCGAGACCCACTGCACGAAAAGCCCGGTCATTCCATGTTTCCATAAAAAAGCCGCGTTCATCGCCAAACGTACGCGGCTCAATGATGAGCACATCTGCAATATCAGTTTCAATTATGTTCACGGTATTATCGGATTTTCAAGCAGAGCTAAAAGGTATTCGCCATAGCCTGACTTACGAAGTGGTTCGGCTATCTCTTCCAGCTGGGCATCGGTAATAAAGCCCTGACGCCAAGCGATTTCTTCTGGGCACGCGATCTTGAGACCTTGTCGCTCCTCGGTAATGCGGACATAGGTCGCAGCGTCAAGGAGGGATGCATGAGTGCCAGTGTCGAGCCATGCAAAGCCCCGACCCATAATCTCAACCGACATTTCCCCCTCATCGAGATAGAGACGATTGAGATCGGTAATCTCGAGTTCCCCGCGCGGCGACGGTTTCAAATCGCGCGCGCGGTCAACGACGGTCTCATCATAGAAATATAGGCCGGTCACCGCATAGTTTGATTTGGGCAACTCGGGCTTCTCTTCGATCGAGACCGCTTTGCCGGAAGCGTCGAATTCGACCACGCCGAAACTCTCTGGATCTGTTACCCGATAAGCAAAAATGCTGGCTCCACTCTCTCGTTCATTGGCGCTTTGCAAGATATCTGGCAGACCGT
The DNA here is from genome assembly GCA_038746055.1 of Pseudomonadota bacterium. Classification (GTDB taxonomy): domain Bacteria; phylum Pseudomonadota; class Alphaproteobacteria; order Sphingomonadales; family Sphingomonadaceae; genus Erythrobacter. The sequence goes on along the minus strand of JBCDKX010000006.1, from coordinate 9,950 downwards.
GACCATAAAAGATATTGTCACCTAAGATCAGTGCGCTTGGTCCGCCTGCGACAAAATCTGCACCAATGTGAAATGCCTGAGCCAAGCCTTCTGGCCGGGGTTGCTGGGCATAGGAAAGCCTCACCCCAAAGTCAGAACCATCACCCAGAAGTCGCTGGAATTGTGTGGTATCTTCAGGGGTCGTGATGATCAGAATGTCCTGAACACCTGCGAGCATCAACGTGCTCAGCGGGTAGTAGATCATCGGCTTGTCAAAGATCGGCATCAGCTGTTTCGACACGCCTTTGGTCAGCGGATAAAGCCGCGTGCCTGATCCTCCTGCGAGGATGATACCCTTGCGGGATTTTGTCACTTTAATCGCCTTGATTTTCAGTAAGCCCTCAGCCGCGACGGTGCTTTGCAGTATGCCTAATAAGGGTCAAGGTTTAATCGTGTGTTTCCCAATCGGCGCGCTGCAATAGCTGGTAAAAGCCCAGCAATTGTCGCATGGACTAACCGGGTTGGCAGCTTTGAACTGGCGGAATTCGGGATCAATCTTGCAAAGACAATGAGCGATGCAGCTTTCATTGATGACTTCCTGGCCCGCTCTCTGCGGAGCGCTCAGTCGCAGCAGGATGCAGTTTGGACGCTAACGGCAGAAACCAATTGGGAGCAAGTCTGGGCTCGCGTGGAATATCACGGTATTGCCTTCCTGCTTAATAGGCACTCCCGCCGGATATGCGATTGGCCCTATAAGTTGCAGGAGCGCATCGCTGAAGAAGCGCGCTTGATTGCTCTTTGGGAAACCACCCACTTAAATGCGCTCGTCAGAGTGATCGATGCATTGGCTGATGCGGGCATTGAGACTGTCCTCATGAAGGGAACTGCCCTTGCTTATTCATTTCACGATGAACCGGCGACAAGGAGGCGAGGCGACACAGACTTACTGATCCGCCCCAAAGATCGGGTGAGGACCCGAATGATCCTGCTAGAGCTTGGCTGGCACAGAAAAGAAGACCCGCATGGGCTTTATTATCAAGAAGGATGGCTCTACCACTCTGCTGGATTTTTTGTGCATTCAATTGATTTACACTGGGAGCCGTCAGACAGGCCGACCCTGCAAGGCAGCTTGCCGATAAACGCCTTTTTTAACAACCGCATTAAAGTTCCTAGGCTACACCCAAGAGCTTATCGACCGTGCTCAGCCTTGATGATTGTGCATGCAACCATAAATCAGAAATGGCATGCCTTATTTGGCTATCACTCGGAAAGTGGGCGGCTTGCCAGTCCAAAGCGCCTAATCTGGTCGATCGATTTGAGCCTAATTTGCCAAAGCATGACCGTTGACGATTGGCACGAGCTCGAGACGCACTGCAATGCACACGGCATTGGGGCTTTAGTTGCCAAAGCCTTGCGCGGAATGCAGAGTGACATTCACAATGCCATTCCGGAAGAGAGCTTGGCAAATCTTGAGGCGCAGCCTCTCGACGCAGACGTGGCGTCCTATTTCGCAAGCTCGGACAGCCTCACACAATTCAGGATCGACCTTAAAAGAACGAGCTCTTTGAGGAAAAAGGCGCGCCTAATTAGGATGCGAGCGTTTCCACCGCGCCAACACTTGTTAGAGAAGTACCCGACTGCAAAGAACTGGCCCACAGCCGTTTTGCAAGGCCGCTTACTGATCGAGACTGCTGGGCGCGCAGTCCGGAAGGTGGGCTCACGGTGAGTATAGCATTCTGGCTCGAGTGGGCACAGCGCTTCCGCTGGCAGTTGGCGACGATCAGCACTCTCACGTTGCTGAGTTCATTAGCCACGCTCGCTGTTCCGTGGCTCGCAGCCGAAGTCTTGGAAGGTGTAATTACAGCAGATGGCAAAGCGCCGGATCTGCAACGAACTCTTATGGCCTTGGTCCTGGTATTGGCGGTGCTCACAGGCCTAAATATCGCAGCTGCCATTCAGTCTGAACGCGCCTCAACACGTATTTTGACCCAGCTTCGCAAACGCCTCTACGACCATGTTCAGATTATGCCGCTCGCCTTCCACGATGAGCAGCGATCTGGCGATGTCTTGGCATTGACCTCGTACGAAGTCGGCAATCTTAGCGATTTTCTCGCAAGCACGCTCGCCAATGCACCAGCGATCTTGCTTACTACATTGGGTGCGATCGCGATACTGTACTGGATCGACCCGGTTATGGCCCTCATCGTGCCCTTATTGGTGCCAGCATTTGCGATAATGATTCGGTTTACCGGGCGCCAGTTGCGCAACCTTTCACGAAAAGTACGCGAGGCGGAAGTTGAGCTTATAGCGATTGCCGAACGCGATCTGGAAATCCTGCCCGCAATAAAGGCCTTTTCGACCGAAGACTATCATCGTGCAGGCTTTGCCCGAGCAGCCGAGACATCGCGCGAGTATGCAGTTCGACAAGCCCAATTGAAAGCGATTATCGGCCCGCTAATGGCATTTTTTGCCGCACTGGCTGCAATAGGCGTTTTGGTGATCGGAAGCGGATATCTGAGTGGCAATGCGGTATCCCCATCCGACATATTCGCGTTTCTTCTTTACGCCGCTCTTCTAACCAGACCTGCGGGAGCTCTGGCGAATATGTACTCCTCTTATCAAATAGCACGCGGAACGCTGGCCAGATTAGAGACCGTACTCGCCCATAAACCCGAAGCCGGACACGAAGGCGGCCTAGTGATTGAGCGGGCAAAAGGCGCGATCAAGTTTGAGGAAGTGAGCTTTGCCTACCCAAACCGTCCATCTGTCTTAACCGATTTCAATCTCGCGATCGAAGCGGGAGAAACTCTTGCCGTTACCGGTGAGAATGGTGTTGGCAAGTCCACCCTTGTGCGGCTTCTGCTGCGTTTTTACCTGCCCGGCTCTGGCCGGATTAGTTTAGATGATACCGATATTCAGGCGTTTCAGGTGCAGCAATTCCGAAGCCAATTCGGATATGTTCCGCAGCGCGCATTGCTCTTTAATGGTTCTATTAGCGAGAATATCGCCTTTGGGCAGGCGGTTCAGAACACTGATGAGAGGATGAGGGAAGCTACTCGGCTCGCCCAGCTCGATGGCTTTCTCCGGAACCTTCCCGATGGGCTTGAGACTGAAATCGGTGACCACGGGGTCAAACTTTCAGGTGGGCAGCGTCAACGAATTGCTCTTGCAAGGGCATTGTTCCGTGATCCTCCGATCATGATCTTGGACGAAGCGACAAGCATGTATGATCAAGAAAGCGAGGCGGCTTTTGTAGAAGACTGCGTAGAAGTTCTAGCGGACCGAACTGTGATCCTGATTACCCACCGACCCACCAGCCTGTCATTGGCCGATCGAGTAATAAAGCTAGCACCCGACGGAGTGCGCGAAGTTGATTGACGGCGATTCTAAGGTACTGCGGCGCGAATTAACTCTTGCTCTTGCAACTGCCTGGCGAGCGCAATCAGGTCAGCCTCAATCCTCTGACGAGGTGCGTCAAATTCGCTTTCGATTTTATCGCACAGTTCGTTCAAGTTACATGGAGCGTTGGAAAGCAGTTCCCAGATGCGTCCGCCAACCGCATCAAGACCGAAATATTGCCCGGAGTTGAGATCAAGTAGCACGAGCTCGCCCCCGACCTCTCGCGTGACCACATCTTGCGACACCGTAAACCGATCAGTTAGTTGCATGAAAAAATCTCGATTTAGCCTTTGTGTTAAGACGGTAAGCTGGCGAAGCACTTCAATACAGCGTCGCGTACTTTGGGCAGCTCTGCGTAGTCGCGGGTAAAGTCAAGGGCGTGGCAAGCTATGTCCTGAGACAGGTCAGCCATGCGCTCAAAATGCGCCTTCAGACGCGCTTTGTCTGTGACATCAAGGATGAATGCATGCGGTAACAGCGCGCTCAACGCGTCCTGATTGGATAGCCTGCGAATGCTAATCGGCGCTGCGTGATCGGCGCCAAGAATATAGATTTGACGCAGAGGCGCTTGAGTCTCGGCAAATGGCAAGCCTTCATCCGCCACAACTTCCTGCTTGATGTTTTCGTCTGCAAAGCTCGCGTCCGCACCCAGCAGAAAGCGTGCACTGTCTGCGAACAGGCGCAGCTTTGAGCGCTTAGGCTGGAGCAGATAGAGGTCTTTCTCCATCCTTAGATCGATCACATCTTCAGTTAGAAAGGGAAATCCAGCCGCCGCGAAAGATCCGGCAAGGGTGGTCTTTCCTCCCCTCGAGAGACCAAGGAATGCGATGGCACCACCTTCGCCAAAACTCCTCTTTGCTTGCTGCAACACGACCGCACTCCCATGCAGAAAAAGGCCCCCTGAATGATTACCCAGGATGGGTTCGATCGCGTTATGGTATAGGTTTGCGACAGTCTGTCCGTCACAGTCAGGCGAAGGCCAAGCCGAAGTATGAAATGTATCTTTCTCTGGCTGAAGTAAAAAGTCAGCCTGACCGGGGAAGCGGATTAGGTAATCATGCCCAACGTGGCGAAATTCGGCCATGCAAAAGCCCTGTGGCGACACCCAGCAGTCATAGGGGTCGCCAGACAGCGCAGCTTGTTCGCGGGGAGCCTCTAGGGTCCAGTCCATGACCGTAGCCTCTAAACGTAACGGGTGTAGAAAACCAATAGGAGGGCTGCGTGAAGCCGTTTTCTACTGGGTTGAAACTGCCGCGCTAAGCGCACCAGCCATATCTTGGCACTGGCCTGTGCACTATTTTTGAAGCCGATCCTCCATCGCAGCTTCTCTTGAGGACTGTAGTTGTCGCGGCCCAACGACCACTTCACACGTCTGTACAGAATCTCTCCAAAATGCCTTAGCTGGGTTTGATCCGGATCATCTTTCGATATTTCTGTTCCAGCAAGGTCTGAGCGCTTGCTCGGCGATGCGCCGAAGCCACTCCCCAGGATTGGAGCCAATTGCAGCGCAATTTGCTGTGCACAGACCAATTAGCATTGGTCATTGAGAAGTGCGGTTAGCCGCCCATCTGCGTTTTTGTTCCTTCCCGCCATCAGCCGTAGTGCTTGCTTCAGGTCGGAGCAGCGGAATCCTGCACCGCTTGCTATACCCTTCTCGAGTATCTCCACAAACGCGTCGGGAGGTAGGACACGGGCACCGCGCCTTAGAAAGGTGCTATGCCATCTTTGTCCACCACTAACGATCTCAGCATATAGTGTTCGCTCTTGCCCCCCCGGCTCTCCTAAAACCTCACCCGCTGCTTCCTCCAAAAGGCCACGATCAGTACCGTTGATCAAAAAGAGTGCGGCAAATCGCTTTGTTGCCTCTGAGCGGTCACCTGCGGCGAGTGCCAATTGCATCATTGCTTCTTGGGCCAATCGATCGCGCCAGCCGCGCTGCGCAGCATATTGGATCGTAAGACTGCTGGCTTCGGCCTCATCGGCTGCAAACTGTGCTTGAGCAAGCAATCGCAAATGCTGAGCAGGCATCGGCCGACGCCTCACCAATGTCTGAGCCTGCGTGACTCCGTCCTTTGCGATACCCGAGTCAATGGAGAGCGCAGCAATTCTCGGCTGTGATGCAGAGCGAAACAATTCCGGGACATATGCCGCAAGCTCTGGTGTTTTGCGCACTTGCCGGTCCAATTGAACGCCCGCCGTTACACAGGCAGCCCCTAGGAGTATGACAAACCAAATCACGCGCGCAATCATGGTTTCACAACCTTTCTCGCTGCGCCGAATCTCACCAGAACGATCAGGGCGAATGCTGCAACAGCAAGAATGGTGTGATTGCGAAGTGGATAGTCAGTGATCGATTGCAAAGCGATAGCTAGGAGAAAAACTGCCCCGCTCCACGCTATCCATCGATCATCAGAGCTCCGTGCTTTCCAGCTGAGCCACGCTAAGAGAACAAGCCATGCCCCCACAAGTAGTAAGCCTGATAAACCCGCTTCAATCGCGATCTCGAGATAGTCATTATGGGCTCTCCCGGCCCGTCGTAATGTGACGTTCTCAAGCGACTCATCAATCTGAAACACCTCGTCAAAAGTTCCGAGCCCTGAACCTATTGGCCAATAACGATCAGCGGAATATGCGGCGTCTTCCCAAATGTAGGTTCTTGCATCGATCCGGTCATTTTGGAAACGATCCACCACGTCGTTAACGCGTCCCGGAGCCGCAATAATCACCGCAGCTATGGTACTGAGAGTTAGGGCCATGACAGCAACGACCGGCCATTTGCGCTTGCCTATCGTGTCGACTGCGCTGTGGCGGTGAGCGAAAAGCTGCGATAGCGTCTGAATGGCAAATACACCAAGCGGAAGTCCAGCCAAAACCAGAGCGGTACGTGAGCGAGTTAATAGAATGGCAAGCGCAAGCATGGCGCAAATCAGCATACGGGCAGGTATTGCGAACTCTCTTACGTTTTTCGGTGCCGGTAATAGGGCTGCAAATGCAAGACAGCCGACTAGAAACAAACCGGCCGAGTTGCGATTGGCAAAAGTGCCAAAGAGCACGCCAGGCATCGGGTTTTCAGGGTAAAGAAGGCCCGCTTCGCCGTTCGAGAGCACTTGCACCGTCCCAATGGTTAGGTTGGCAAGGCCTAAAATGACAACGATCCAACCTAAAGTGACCAGCTGCTTTCTCGGTGTATTCCAGGCCATCACGAGGATGGCGAGCGGTGTAATGAGTGCCGTAAGCGCCAAGAGCGTTCGGCCTGGGTCAACACTTGCTGGCGCCCATCCCAAACCGCCAGCAAGCTCGAACGATTGGACAACCAGTTCGCGACCCGGAAAGACAGTCCAAAATTGTGGCGGCAACGGTATGAGAAAGAGCGCAGGCAAAAGAGCTGATAGTGCGACAAGAGCTCTCAGGTGTATGGGAGCACTTGCCCAGAAATCGACAAAAGCCCTGCGATGAAAAGAAAGCGCAAAGATAGCAGTGAGTTGCACAATAAGGTTGGCAAAACCGTATCGCGATCCACCACCACCAAATGCACCGGCAACCAAAAGCGCTAGGCACAGTGTCCAAAAATAGCGATACGTAGTATCGACTCTCTTGTATGTTTCGGTCCGTGACAAGGCTTATTGCCGGGGCATACAGTCAGCCATGATAAAGAAAAAGCGCGCGGAAAGCCCGCGCGCTTTTTTTATTTTCCAGAAGCTTTGCAACCGAGCTATATCAAGTACCAGGCGACTGCGTATCGTCGGTATCTTCACTGGCTGCGACCACAATAGCACCAATAATCGCTGCTGCCGCAAACAGTGCAATCAGGATTGCTGGCGCACCTTCTAGACTCTGACCTTCCGTAGACCGACCAAGGCCAGGCTGCGAGGCAGTGCTACCTGTATATAAAGGCGCCTGGTCACCAGCACGGGTGTTTGCTTGTGCAGCAATTGGCGCAAAGGCCAAGCCAGCAACAGCAACGGTTGTCACAACTTTCGACGTCACTTTTAACATCAATCCTGCCCTCATGATGAGTGGTGTTAAAATTTTGGTAGTGCAGTGCAGTACGTTTGACAACCGAGTCCCAAAAAAAACGTAAATATTGCTCTAAGTCGGGCCTCTGTTTCACCTACGGCTTTCGATACACAACAACACTGATCGAGCTTAGTTACGAAGGGCTTAATCACCCGTGCCCTGTGATTCGGCGAGAATCGGGTTATAGCGCGCGATATCGCCGCCTGTTACAATCGTCTCGTCGCAAATCAGCCAGGCGTGCGCACCAAATTCACCGTCCTTAGGATTCTCGACCCCGATCTGAATCTCGCCGTAAGCTCTAAGCGACGAAAGCCAATTCTGCGCAGCGATAGCCTGTATCATGCAATCGCTGCGCCATGGTAGCCGGGTGGATAAACGTGGGATGACATAGGCGATGCGCGCCAGTGATTGCTCGTTTGGCTGATTGTACGTCCACGCTTTAGCTCGGGCTTGCTGGTTGCGTTCCAGGATCGCCTTTGCTTCCAGCTTTGCAAAAACCAACCTCGCTCTGATCAACTCCAGACATGCCCTCATCGCGAACATAGTAAGCCAAGGAAGATCGCGCCAGTGAGGAAGCTCTCCGTTTGCTGGGACGTATGGTGATTGCGCCAAATTCATGATCTGCCTATTACGCCGCCTTCATGGCATAGTTCAAAAGACAAAGCCAAGTTTCGCGTCGATACATACGGGAATACAATTTTGTCCGTCATTTGCGCCATATTTTCAAACGCAGGTGTAGAAGAGCAAGATGTACAGCGCGCCAACCGATCACTGAAGGCGTACCCGCATGACGTACATGGGAGCTGGGTGTCAGGTCGGTTTGCGCTCGTTGCTTGTACACTTCACACAACGAGCGAATCGCTGGATCAGGATCAGCCAGTCGTCACACATGACGGCAAAGTGGCATGCGTATTCGACGGCTATCTCGTGAATCATGTCGAAGTCGCCCGCGATTTAGAGGCAGGCGGAGGTCTTTTGCGCAATCACTCGGACGCGGAGATTGCTTTGGCTGCCTATGAGATGTGGGGCGACGATAGTGCAGACCGGTTACAAGGTGAATTTGCGCTGATAATAGCCGATCAGCGGCGTGGCCGTTTATTTGCAAGCCGAGATCACTTGGGGTTCGTCCCGCTCTACTATTTTTGTGACGATGACCATTTGATCATTGCATCCGACTTCCGCACCATTGCCGAGTTGAAGCCTAAAGCGTTGCAACCAAACCTACGATATCTGGCGCAGATGCTTACCAATCGGTGGTACTTGCGTGATGAAACACCGTGGAAGCAGATTCATCGATTGAAGCGCGCGCACTATCTTGTCTTTGACGGGCATGCGCTCGCCGAACGAAAATATTGGTCACCAAAAACTGCGGTCACGATCCGCTACAAGAGCGACGCTGAATATGCCGAGCACTACCGAGAGGTGTTGTTCGATTGTGTTCGGCGCGCTTCGCGGGCCCATAGTCAGGTCGGTGTGGCGGTAAGCGGCGGTCTTGATTCATCAGCGATTTTCTCCGTTGCAGATCGACTTGAAGAAGCTGGCCAATGGCTCTCGCCCGGCTTTCACGGGTATTCTCTTGCTGCGGCTGATGGCAGTAATGCTTTCGAATTGCCCTATGCCCGCGCTGCTGCAGCTCACCTGGGCAGACAGATCAGCGAATTGCCTCTGTTTGATCCGGACATAGATTACTACACTAACGACGCGCGATGGCATTGCGATATCCCCAGCCCGTCAAACGCGGCGATGATGCTGACGATGGAACAGCAGGTTGTTGCGGATGGATCGTGTGTCCTGATCAATGGGATGGGAGGAGACGAGTGGCTTCAAGGACATGCACACAGCTATCCCGAATTTCTTTATGATGGGGACTGGGTAGGTTTCATTCGCAATTTTGGCACCGAGATCGCTGATCAAGGTTTTGCACCAGCTCTCAAACAGTGTCTTCGGCAAACAGCAGGCTGGCTTGCACCTGATAGAATGCGCGATTTATTGCGTCGGCACATGCGGGAACGCCGCCGGCGCGATGACGTGGCGCTCGGCTGGCTAGCACCCGACTTGCGACTGGCCCTGAAGGAAGCGGAAGAAGAGTTTGAAGCATCGCTTCCAGCAAATCCGATTGATTGGTCAAAAGTAAACCTGGCCACTACGCCCCGGGGAGATCTTACCCATTCCGTCATGCGGCGGCAGAGAAATCGGATTGGCCTCGAATCGCGCCATCCCATGCTTTATCGGTCATTTATCGAGTTCTCGCTAGCGACACCTGCGCATGTGAAGCGGCGCGGATCGAAAACCAAAGTGATCCATCGTCTCGCAATGGTACAATATATTTCTCCAAAAGTGCTCAATCGTACAACGAAGGCTAACTTCACCAACACCAAAATTGATCATCAATTTGCGGAGTATGTCCGTGCCAACGCGCCGCAAGCGCTTCAAGATTTGTGCGATTTTGGAGGTCTGCCCAGAATCCTCAATATCGATTTCCGCGGGCCTGACGGGGACTACTGGGCATGGGAGATTTGGGGCCTTTACGCTTCTGCAGCATTTTTGTATCAAAC
>JBCDKX010000005.1:0-36791 GCA_038746055.1 Pseudomonadota bacterium | reverse complement strand
CAAGACGTAGGCATTCTAAATCTTAGTTCCCAGAAGCGGACGTTCTCTGAGGCCATTCCGGCCAAGGAGAATGACAATGACTTACTCACAATTCGACCCCGCTTCGCACGACCGAAAGCCTTTGAGATTCGGCGCAAAGATCGGGCTCAAGCGAACATTCAATCAAAGACAGATTTGGGTGATCCGCTTTTTACTCGACCGCAAAAAGACAGTCTTAGATCAGACCACAGTTAGTTCGGTCAGGCCTGCAGCTGGGTCGTGTCTTGCCAACTCGGCCACCATCTTAAGCATCGCATCGAAGACATTGGTCCCTACCAATCGTAGATAACGTCTATGCCAGCTATTCTATTCTCGATTCTGCATCCGCAACGCCAAGGTACTCGCCCTAAGCCGCTTGGAACAGCAGCTTGGACCCAGCACCCGCAGCGCGAGATCAAAGTGTATTATCAGAGCCTAATCAACAAATTTGATGCTGCCCTCGATACTCATCACTGGATTGAGTAGCTTTGCAACAAGCCGTTTGTCTTGGGCCATCCATAAATCCCAGTTCCACTGGCCTGATACTGATGAAGCCATTGAAAAGCCGAGATCGCTTCGTGACCTACCTGCGCGGGGCATTTGATCAAGATAGACCGAAGCCGCTTGATAGCCGAAAATCGTGTCACGCCCGACCCGTCGATGGTTCGTCAGGTTAGTTTTGAGCTCGAATTTGATCCGCGCATTGCGATCCTCCAGACAGGCTCGGTCAACCAAAAACCGCCTAGCTCCCTGGTTCTCTCGCAAAGAGATGTTGTTTGTTCTGGGCGAGTTGCGGTCCCTGTCAAAGACACGATTGGGTCGAGCCCCGAACACCCTGAGCGGCGCCAGTCCACTGGTCCGCTCGCAATAGGCATATACGCCCATTGTCCCGATCAAACTTCCTCGTTCGCTCATGTCGATCTCGCGAACACGAAACTCAACATAGCGTGGTCGATATCCCGCTGGTAGAGAGCCAAATGCAGGAATATGCGACAGCCTTTGTGGGCGCGATGCGGAACCTACACTTTGGGTTGATGCGTTATTGCTGCTTCTTGCGATCGCGCGATATCCACCGTCATAGAACGCCCAGCTACGATTTCGGGATGTCGTCCGTCTCCAATAATTGAGTGGATTGGGCGAATACGAGAAGTGAGTCACACGCGGGCGCACGGCGCCTTTTTTTGTTCCCGACCAAGAACCTCGTCCATCATTGCCGGTTCTTGGCGGTGGTTGATTTGCCCAATCCCAGCGGCCTGAGAATCGGTTTGAACTGGCAATGATCAGCGTTGCAAAACCCTTGCGGCCATCTTTGTAGGTGAATGTTGCACGCAATACCCTACCGGTCGGATCTGTTACGCCTTCAAACGTCGCATCGGTGCGATAATCGCCATATACGAAGCGGCCATCCTGGATGAGCTCAAGCTGACCATGATTGGTACTCCACTCGCCTTGCCACCGCTCAGAGCTTTGTGCGATTGCTGAGCTAGAAGCTGAAATTGCTAATGCTGTCAGCGTAGTTTGGGCGAGACGTGTGAATGCCTTTGCACGAGCCTGCATCAGTTGTTCCCTTCTGGATCGTGCATTTCGCCAGGGAAGTTGCGCTGATCATCGTTACCATCATCATTACCTCCGCCAAGCAAGCCACCAAGCGGGCCCAGCCGGTTTCTGATTGAGCGAATTGCTTCGCCACCAACGTCGCGAGTGATGGTTGGACGACTGCCGGTGGTTGTGGCTCGTTGTTGCGGTGCTGGTAAAGCCATCAACTCTTCTTCAGCCGCGCCGTGAGGATCTGTATTCCCGATTGCAGCCTGCCGCATGCCAGTGAATGCGCGATCATCCCAAAGCACGGTTTGCGAAACATCAAGGGTAGTCCCGAACATAACCCAGCTGCGTAGATTTCGCGTTACTCGGGTCAGCCTTTCCATCCAGTAATCATCCCGGCCCACGGCATAGGTAAGACTTGGCCGCGCAGTTGATTGGATTGTTCCATTCCAACGCGCATTGGACCACACTGGCTTGCGGTAGTTGTGACGATATTGCCAATCTCCGGTAAAACCCTCTGACGTAAGGTGAAATTCGACAAAACCATTGTCAGTTCGTGCACGCAATTTTTGCCAAGTCCCACGCAGTATCATCCCGTCATTGGAGATGCGTCCTTCAATGTAGGCCGTTTCATTGTGTGCGTTGGGTTTGTAATCGCCATACACGCGATCACCATCCTGTATCAGACGCACAATGCCTGCTGTGGTCTGGTATGTGCCCTGCCATGGCTCATCAGCCTGAGCCATTGCGGCATCCGATGCGCTAAGTGCCAAGCTGATTGCGATAGCGCGGATCGCGAGCCGCTGGACTGAGTATGTCATGATGCTCATTTTCGTCTCCTGTTTGACTTGGTCACAGGAGCTAGCGGGCCGAGTTAGGGGCGTCATACGTCAGATGATGTATGCGCCAGTCTTTTTCATTTCATACATGGCTAAGCAATCCTTTTGAGCGGAGATTTTGCCTATGTCCAATATCATCAAATCGATCAGGCTTTGCGCTTGCTTGCTTGCTTGCCTTATTTCAAACAGCGCGCTTGCCCAATGGCAGGGGCAATGGGACACAAGCTATGGAGCCGTTAAGCTGCAACAAAATCAAGCTTTCGTTTTTGGAGATTACGGTACATGGGGCACGATCGAAGGTGTACTGAGCAATGATCGTCAGCTCTTTCGGGGGGTCTATCGCCGCAATGATAATGGCGATGTAGGCTATATTGAGTGGAAGCTTTCCCGCAGTGGAGCTTTTGTTGGTCGCTGGGTGCGTCGGGGCAACGCGCTGCCATCTTGGGATCGCACAGGAACCGCGTGGAATGGCTCACGAACCAGCGCCGCCCGCCCGCAACTGACTGTTTATCGTGGGAATAGCCAGATTGGGGCTTTCCTCAGTCGACAGTCAACAACCTATGTCAATTGGATTGGTAGGCTGGCCAATGCACCAGCTGACGATCCCTATAGCCACGGTCTTGAACACCGGATCGATCTAACCCCGGCAAAAATTGCAACCGCATTCGAAATGCAAAGGCATGTGCGTGCAGTCTCGCAAAAGGGCGATCTGCGCGTCAGCGGCGAGGAGCGAGCGGCGCAAGCCTATGACAGAATGGCAGGATGGGAGTTGCTCGGACAGGGCATCATTAGCGATGGTGGGCTGCGGAATTCGCTTCTGCGAGCGGCCGTCGCAAAAAGAGGCAATGCAATTGTGGTCGCATTCCGCGGTACGAAGGGAGACAATCTTGCCGATACTTTTACTGCGGGGGTGATGCTCGACGGGAATATCCGCCGCGTCCAGCCAAGCTTCATTCGTTCAGATATGCGTGGTGACGTACTTGTCCATGCTGGATTTCAGCGAAGCTATTTACGGCTTCGAAGCCAGGTCCTAGCCGCACTTGATGGCCAAAGAGATGTGCATCTTTTCATTACCGGCCACAGCCTGGGAGGAGCAATCGCGGCGTTGATGGCATATGATATGGGTGTCAATCGCCCGAACCAGTTCAGAAGTATCACCAGCATAACTTCAGGCGCTCCACGGGTGGGCAACCCCTCCTTCGCTCGCTCTTTTGAACGCTATGTGCCGGACAATCTGCGTGTTGTAGTCAATCGCGATCCGGTGCCGAATGTTCCGTATCTGAATGGCAGGTATCAGCATGCTGGCAGGCTTTTGGTAATCGCGCGCGGCAGCGGTGATTTGGTCCCACATGACGACATGGATGTACACGCCAATATCATTCAGTTCGGCTATCATAATAACACCGAATATTTCGACGCGGTGAAGTTGCTGGCCCAACATGCTCCCCGCACAAACAGGCTCAGCCCCACTGGCAATAGTTGGTCAAGGGCAGCAGCGCGGCGTGAAATTGCGCTCGCCGCCGAACCCAGAATCGGACGTGGTAACCTGCGAAATCGACTGAGACGGAGAAACAATGAGTGAGGACAACCTCGATGCAACCAGCATTCGAATCATTGAGGCGGGATATCGCAGCATCAATAATCCGGCGGCTTTTGATGATTTGGTGACCGCTTGGAAACAGCGGATCGATGCGCTCGCGACAGGGGCTGTGCGAGATCTTTTATCACCGGCTCTTGCGCAGCACTGCGATGAACTGGTCAAGCTGCTGGATACAGTTGGCGAGCCCTTGATGTTGAGCGAGCATGACAGCTTTGTTCGCAAGGCATCAGGACCGGCTATGGTGGTCAGTCCGGCTGGGACAATAATCGCAATCAATCAAAGCGCCGCTGATCGATTTGAGCTAGCAGTCGGTCAACGCGCCCGGTTCGATTTTCTCGATTTTGCATCAAAAGCAGCCTTCGACCAGTTGCGCGAGGGGTGTCGCAAGCCGGCCAATTTGTATCGCGCCATATTGCAAACCGAAGATCGCGATGTGCCAGACTTGCTCGACGCGCAAATTGTGGCGACCAATCGCAATGCCATGCACGCCGTTGGCCTGCGCACTCTCGGTTACGAATGGTCCGATGACGTACGTGAGCTGATGATCCTCGCTTTCGAGCTGAGCGACAGCGAGGCTGACGTGGTTGGCTTGCTATACCAACATGCTGATCTCGCCCGGATTGCCGAGCTTCGACGCACCAGCGTCCGGACTGTGCGGACCCAATTGCATCAGATTTACTCTAAGACCGGAACTGGTGGTCAAGTCGAACTTATCCGGATGGTAGCGCTGATTTGCGCGCAAGAAGGACGGCAGGAATCGGTTCTGGCGGAGTGGCGCGACCCGCTGGGACGTGAGTGCAGCTTCATTGATAGACACGGCAACACCATCAGTTACACCTGGATGGGGGCGCCAGAAGGCGAGCCTGCGGTGCTTTGCCACGGTCCTATGACCGGTCACACATTCAAGCCGGAATTGATCGCGACTCTGCGCGCACAAAATGTAAAGCTGTATGCCATTATCAGGCCCGGCTTCGGGAACAGCTCTGCAATAACCAATCAGCCTGCCCATGAGGCTGGCGCACAGGCGGTACTAGCGCTGGCCGATCATTTGTCTTTGAATGACATTGTCGGGATTGGCTTGGTCAATGGAATTGTTCCGCTTATTCATGCAAGCGCAGCAAGACCTGGTCTATTCCGGACTTTGCTAGGGCTGGGATCGACTGCGCCGATTCAGCCCGACAGGTTTGATGAGCAGCCGGCTATGCAGGCGACGATATTCCGCTTGGCGCACGAGTCCCCCAGTGCGTTCGACGCGTTTATCCGTACCGGATACCGTGCAGCGCTGAACAAGGGACCCGAGTATGTACTTTCGCGGATGTATGAAGGTTCGCCAGCGGACCAAGCTGTGCTGGCCGATCCGGATACGCTGGCGCTGCTAAAGGCTTCGACCGCGATGGTAATGACGCAGGGGCATGAGGCATTCATCGCAGATGTGTTAATGGTCTCGCATGATTTCAGAACAGCACTGAAGAGCGCCGCGCCGCTCACTATGATATGCGGCGGTTCAGATCCGATTTACCGGATTGCAAACATGCGCGATTTCGCTGACGAAAACAAAATCGAAATAGTCGAAGTGGCTGGAGCAGGACAGACTGTGTACCATACTCACGCTCATGACACCGCAAATGCAATAAGGGTCGTCATTGGGTCAACCACCCAAAACTGATTTATACAGTGAGGGCTCTCGAACGTTGTTTCGGCCGACTTTCTTGATCCAACTCAATCTTACGGTAGCTGAATGTGAATATGTGACGTCAAATTAAGCGGATGGAATTCCTGAAAAAGCAAAGCACTTATTCCATTTCAACGCACTAAATCTTCACCGGCGGAAAAGCGAGCCGTTTGCGTAGGGTTGTTGACTTAGCGCTCGTGGCCATGAAACCGGTTCGAACTTCATTGGAAAGCTGTGTTTTGACACAGTCGGCTAGTTCAAGATCTTCTTTGCGAAGCGATTCAATTCAGTCGGATTGTGTCCAAGTTGAAAGACTCTGTATTTGCTCAAGTCAGGTCGCTACCCTTGCCCAATCCATGAATTTCCTTCTCTAAAGTGATGCCCTTGTTTCGGCTCAAACTACATATCAAAACCAATGGAATTTTGAGGGAGACCAAGTGCATCCAAAAGATCGCTTTTGGGCAACAGACGATCAAAGAAAAGTCAAGTCTACAGAAAATAAGGAAAAACTGCTGATAAGCATAGCTTTTGTGCGCTTTCGGGCCATTGCAGGTCGCTATCCAATGACTGAAGCGGATAGTGAGCGCAGCGTCCGTTCCTTGGTCCGCAGCGGAAAAAAGCACACTGTCTGCAAACGCTATCGGCCCAGCTTAAGCCATCGCCTTATGGCTGATTGTGGAGGTGAAAGGGGACCTAAGTGCCGGCGATGTTCAAGGCCACTTTATTGCACATCTTCCGCAAAGCGCTTAGCGCCACCTGAGCGCGTTTTTGATCTTGCCGGTGAAACGGCCGAACCAACCCTGCTGACGAGGTGGGGCCGTTTGTTGGATCGCTCCTCCAGGTGTTCCTTGACGCGTCAACACGCTTGAGGCGGCCGAAACCCCGCTGGCACGGGCTCGCGCGCTGGCTGGTACTTGCGGTGTCGTGTTCATCGTGGCCTTGGTGCTACCTCGCGTTCTCACAGCAGTTTTTGCGCTGCGAGCACGCGTTGTGCGGCGCTGCTTTCTAGCCGTGTTTCGCGTGTTTTGTGCGTCGGGTGCGCGTCCTACAGTGCGCGAGCGCGCCGAACGGGCGGTTGTATTGACGTTGAGGCTGGCGCGCCCGCTCGGGCCTGCAGCAGCGTTAGTGGGGGCGTTATTCGAAAGCGACACGCCGGCCACCGCTGTCATCGAGGCGCGCTTTGCAGTGCCGGTTTTTCGGGTCCGTCGTTTCGGCCGGGTTGAGCGTACTGTGCTGGTCACGGCGGGCGGGAAACTGCTCTTTGAGCTCCTCGCACTTCTGCTGCGTTCACTCCTCTTTTCCGCACTTTGCGCTTTGCTGGCGGCTGGCACTTTTTCAGCCGCAGGCTTGGTCGAGCGAAAGCGTACCGTGCGCGCCTGTCCGCGTGTGGTTTTGCGCGGCGGCGCCGAAATGGTCTTGCTGGCCGCGCTCGCCTTTGCGGTGACAATCGAAGCTGGAACCACGCCAGTGGCGGTGGCGGCGAAAGCTGCAATGACAGCAAGCAACCAGAGCGATCTCATGGTGTGTCCTCCACATCGTCCACGAACAGCATTTGCTGGGTCGTAAAGTCGCTCACGGCGGCGAGATTATCAACGTCAGGATGATCGCCAGCAGCCGGATCAAGCACATCGCGCAGTCGGAAAGCGATTATGTCCTCAGGATAAAGCGGTTCTTTCCAAAAGCGCAGCTGCGCGATCGCGCCTTCAAAACGACCGGTGCCCTCTGTGCCAATCCCACCGACAAACAAGCCCGCCGAGGGAAGCGCCAAAGGCCGCAATTCGCTGGTCCCCACCACGAGGCCATCGACATACACCTCTACCCCGTCCTCCATCACGTTAAGTGCGACATGGTGGAGCTGGCCATCTGCGAGATCCGTCACGAACACGTCTTCATCCACATCGTTGGCAAAGATCAACGCGTCACGCTCACGCGAGACCGAAATCATATAGGCGATACCTTGTGGCCCAATATTGACGATAACCGGTGGGTCATAGCCAGGGTCTTGTGCCCATCCGGGCGCAATCCAGAACTCGACCGCTCCGCCGCCAGACAGGTCAAGCTGAGGGGCGGGTTCGAAGGCGAACGGGCCGGTTTCCGAAAGCTCGATCACATCGGGGCTATAGTTTTGCGCCGAGGCGATCGTCGGAACCAGCGGCGTTATCGCTATAGCCAATGCGGTTAAAAAGGCAGGTTTCATAAAGGGTCTCCTTGGCCGCCTATTTGATGCGCTTGACGCGCAAATATAGTTTTACGACGGGGCGTCTGTTTGGACTGACCGTCCAACTTGTGGTGTCGGATTCGCCGGGCTCAAGGCCATTGATTTGCAGCGGAGTGCTAGTCAACGTGCGACTCGAATTGCGGCTCTTGCCATTGGTCACACCGCCATAACGCCAGTTGAAATCGAACTTCAGATCATACCGTTTAAGCTCTTCGCGTGTGCCGCGTAGGATCATCAAGCCCGGCTTGTCCTCTCTTCTGCTGTAGCTGAAGGTCTCGCGTTTGCCGTTGTCGCCCTTCTCACACCCTACCGCCAATTCCTTGGCTTGAGCAAAGCCATTGCGCGCGCCGCCGGTGCTGGTGATGCGCATCGTGCCAGAGACGCGGTTAGTGGTCCCGATACCGACCTTGCGGCAATTGAGGTGACGCACATAAACGTGCCACTCCTCGATTACAGGCCCTTCATCGACTTCAGGCTCAGGCTCGGGGGGCGGGGTCTTCATCGTGATCCGCTCAATCGGGCGGTCCGAACTTAAGAACCGCTGACGGCTGGCAAGGTAGCGATTGACCGCCAGCGCAAGCTCAGCGCGCACGCGGGTGTAAACATCGGGCTGATCGGGGAAATTGATCGGATTTAAAAGCTCATCAATCGGCCGCAGGTCAAGCAGGATTGGCGCAAGACGATCGCCGCGCGCAAAGCTGCTGGAATCGTAGGATCCGTTGCCGCCCACCGCGTAAAAATAGCCGCGCTCATCAGTCATAGACCCGCTACTGCCGTTGAGCCCGCTATTAAGGCTTTCCTGAAAACCGCCTACCGAACTGCCTAGATAGCGCACTTCGCCTTCGGTCCTGTCGCCGTTGGTTTCTCCTAGTACTTCGGCGAAGTCTTCGGAGCGCACATCGCGCCACATTTTTGCGCTCGCGCCATAGGTGACAGCATAGGCGTAATGGGTGCCGAAACGCTCAATCAGCGTGTCATAGCGGCCTTCGTTTTGGGCATCACCGACCGCCGTTAAGAAGTCGGCGGATAGCTTAGTGTTGGCTGGATCGACAATAATCGCGTAATTCTTAGCCCGCGAATAGCCGACAACCTGACCGACTGAACGGCTTTCACGCATTTGCTGCATGGTCGATTGAGTGGCCTTGTAACCGACGCTCGCGCCAGTGTCCGCGACCTGCCCCGTGCCGGGAATAAAGGCCAGCGCCGAATTGACCGCGCCTGAAATGCTGAGCGTGGCATTTGCGCCAAAACTGGTGGTCGTCGCGTTCTGCATTTCGCGTCCGCTGGAAAGCACTTGTTGGCGATAGAGATTGCCTTGCGAGAGCTCGTTGCGCAGCACGAAGCCAAAGGGCACAGCGAATTTCTCTTGAATGCTGTACTCATTATTGCTCCGACGCGCGAAGATCTCCGCGTTGGGATTGTCCATTAGCAGGAAGGGGTCCTGCTCAAGGACATTGTAGCCCTTAAGATTAGCAGCAAAGTTGTCCGTCTGGAACTGGATGGCGAAGACGTCATCCATCGAAAGTTCGTTGGGTTTGAGCGCAGGAGGACGCTGAAACTGGCGATTTCCCAATCGAATACGCAAAGTGCCGCCGGCGGTGTAATCGAGCACAAGCTCGCCGCCAAGCGCGGTGCGGGTCTCAGCCCGGTAGGTCTTGCGCGCGCCCACTTCACCGATGAGGCTGGCTATGTCCGCCTCATCTTGCGCGACAAAGCGCGTGAAGCGAACATCGCCAACGCCGGACATGATATATAAGTCTTGCTTGGGATCATCACCGGGCACGATGAAAAGCGTTTCAGGTGTGGTGTAATTGCCGTGCAGAAGGCGCGACAGCAGATTGTCGCTGGTCCCCCATCCGCTGCCATCGTTCTGAGCGGTGTCGAACACCGGCCCGGAGTTCTCGGCCCACACGCCGTCCAGCCGGGTCCAGCACGCATCGGCCTCTTCAGCGGTGTCTGTTGGATCCGCCAAAGCCACAGGGGCAAACTGACGATTAGTGACACGGTCGCGCGGCGTTGAGGATGGCGGCTCAGGCGCGGCGGCTGAGAAGCCTTGTTTGGCCGCCTCGGGAATGACGCAGCCGCGAAATGCTTGCGCGATCGGGCGCGGTTCGCCGAAGGCTTGCTCAAGCGAGACGAAGGACTGGCGCGCCGGCGCTGGCTCCGCAGCGAGGTCACGCGCTGCCTCTGGCGGTATGTCCGGAAACGTCTCTTCACTGGCCGAATTGGGGACGGCTGAGGCAACCCGCGTGAGCGTGTAGCGCGCGGGGCCAAACAGCCCCGGCACGCTCGCCTCGATCCGATCACGTGACACCAGTTTCATCGTCACCTGCCCCATCATCGGCAGATCATCGCCCACATAAGTCGTGTCATCTAATTGCCGGATATTGCGGATCGTCACCATGTCCGGCTGCACCCGCAAGACGAATGCGTGCGTCCAGCCTTCAACCGCGAAGGCACGCCCGGCTTCAATCCGGATCACTTTGTTGATCGTGTTGACCCGCCAGTCGCCATCGATCTCCATCACTTCGCCAGCGGGCACGCTGTCTTTGGTGGGCAGGAAGGCAGGGATTTGGGCGGCGACCGGCTCTAAGGGCGTGAGCATGGTGCTCGCGCTCATCGAAGCGGCAGCTAGGGCTAAGAACGCGGCGCGCATGATTACTTCACCCGCTCCAGAGTGACGGTAAAGTTGAGCTTCGCTTTATCACCCAGAACGGTGACCTTGTCCGTGAAGCGATCGCCCACCCGGACGCCGCGGCCTCTGTCGCGCGCTTTGGAAAGGACATCGTTCTTATCGTTGCCAAAATACAGCCCGCCAATCCCGCCATTGGCCCTACCCGCAATGCGCAGGTCGCTGAATGCAAGTTCTCCAGGCGGAGTAATCAAGGTGAAAGCGCCCGGGCCGTTATCGTAGAATCTGTAGCTCTGCGTGCGATCGCCGTTCCTTGTGCATTCCACTCTGAAGTTGCGATTCTTGGTTTCGCGCTTGTCGTTTTCGCGATCCATAATCGTCATGCGGACCTGCCCATTGTATTTGAGCCGCCCGAACTTTGAACCGCTGCACTCGCCGCCACTTACATGCAGGCGATAGACCCAGGGATCGTTCGAGGGAGGCGGTGCGCCAAGGCCGGGATCCTCGGTAATCGGATCACCGCCGGGTGCGCCGCCGGGCGTTCCATCGCCAGGCGCGGTGGCGTAGTCGGTCGGTACCAGCGCGTATTTAGCGGTGCCAAGGGCGCCTTGGACGACGCCTTGGAGAGTGCCGTTGGGCTGCCGGTGGAAGACCACCTTGCCCATCATCGGTAGGTCGTCGGCCTCATAAGTGTCCGGACCGGTCTGGCGAAAATTCTGCAAAGTTACCATGCGCGGTTCCACCTTCAAGATGAAGGCGTGGGTCCACGGATCGATAACATAGGCGCGTCCGTTCTCGATTGTGATCCGCTTATTGATAGTGGAGACGACATAGGTGCCGTCCACATCGGTTGCCGCGCCTGGTGCGACCTCTTCGACCGCCGGCAGGAATGCGGGGATCTGAGCCTGCGCCGGGGCGCTGATCATTGCGGTGGATGTGGCCAGAGCGGTGGCCATCAGCAGAGTTTTAAGGGTGTTTTGCATCACAGTTCCCCTCGGGTAATTTCACATTTGATGCTTGAACCCTAGGCTGGGCGATCACTGCCGCCCATGGGGTGGATCCCCCATCTGATTTGCCCCGCACCATGAATCGAACGTATAGCGCAAGCTTATGACGGGGGAAACCAACACTAAAGTGGACAAACGGCGCGTCGTTATTGCCGATGATCACGCGATCGTTCGGACCTCACTCGTCGCGATCCTTGGTGAGATTAGCAATATCGAAGTGGTGGCTGAGGCCGCCAACGGGCTTGAGACAATTGCGCTGGTCAAACAGCATAAGCCCGATCTATTGTTGCTGGACGCGGCAATGCCGTTGGCGCGCGGTGTACAAGTTTATAGCGAGGCGAGGCGCTGGTCGCCTGAGACCCGTATTATTGTGATCACCGGCTTCACCTCGACCACGCTGCTGGCCGATTGGCTCGCAGCAGGGGTAGATGGGCTGTTCCTCAAGAGCGCCGAACCTGCCGAAATGCGCGAGGGCTTCGAAGTTGTGCTCGCTGGGGGCAGGTTCGTATCGCAAGAAGTCTCGAACAAACTGGAACAAGAGCCAGCGCTGCCCGAGCTGACCGATCGTGAGCGCGAGGTTCTTTCGTTCATTGCATCGGGGCATCAGAACGTCGCAATCGGAGAGAAGCTCTTCATCAGCCCCAAGACGGTCGAAAAGCACCGCGCGAGCTTGATGGCTAAGCTCGGCGTCAATTCGATCTCGGCGTTGATGACCTTGGCTTTGCGAGAAGGGCTGCTTGATGAGCATCGCCAGCTTTAGTCGCGCTGTTAGTCTCGTGAATGGGGGATTGGCCCCATACTTTTGCTTATCGCGCGCTTTAGATATGCTGACATGAGCGATTGGACTGTCATTCTCGCCGGACGAATTCGAGGCGTTTTGGCTGTTTTGGCACTCACCGCCGCCACGATTGTGGCGCTGGCTGCTCCCGTTTTTGCGCAACAGCCTAATGTGGCGACATCCAACCGCTCTGCCCCAGTCGCGCTTCCACAAGGAAACACACATCTGCAGCCCTTTGATGCGCTTTCATTCCTGATATCCGAGAACACACAGCTCGACCCCGAGGCGGTTTTGGCCCGTCGCGGCGAATTTCAACCGGTCAAGAGCCCATGGGTCGATTTTGGCGATCACGAAGGCGCAATCTGGCTGCTAGTTTCTGTTGAGAACACAGCTGCGCGCGGTGGCGAATGGATGGTCGATATCCAACGCCCCTTTGCGGACGATCTCATCGTCACCAAGATTGCGCAGGATGGGTCGCAAGAGACGCTGCTGGCCTTTGACCGTTCGATGCCGTTCAATGCACGGCCGGTCGTTAGCCAATACCTTGTTGCTCCTTTGTGGATGGAAGCGGGCGAGCAAGCGCAAATACTGGTTGGCCTTACCTCTTCTACGGGAAGCTGGCTGCCACTTACCTTCACCACGCCTGAACGGATGCGCACTGCACATATGCAGGAGGCGCGTTTTAATTGGATTATCAACGGCGCCATGGCGGCCTTGGTGGTTGTGGCACTAGCAATGGGACGGCTTGTGGGTTGGCCACTGGTGCTGGCCTTTGCAAGTTACGCGAGCTTGAGCGCGCTGTTTGTGGCAAACAATGAAGGCTATCTGCACCGCTTCATCTGGCCTGACAATATGGGCGCCTATGAGCTAGCTAATCTGCTGTTTCTTATCGGCATGATGTTGGCGCTGCTGCAATTTGCGCGGCTCTTTGCCAACCTCAAAGAGAATTTCCCAAAGGCCAATACGGCGGCGTTGGCCTTGTCTGTTCTGCTTTGTTTCCTCGGTCTTGCCAGCGCGTTCTTTTGGCAGCTTGATATGATGCGCTGGCTGGTGTTTCTCACCGTTCCGTTTGTCGCACTGTCCTATTTTTCAATCGCGGTCATGGCGTGGCGCGCAAAGGTACTGGGCGCTGTGCCCTTCATCGCCGGATCGCTCGCTATCATATTCACGGTTGTAACTATCACAGCGGTACTGCTTTCGCCGGGGCAGTTGCCGCTTACTATCGCGCTCGACTATTTCCACATCACAGTCCTGTTCGAAAGCCTTGCCTTTCTGGTGGCTATTCTCGTGCGGATGCTAGCGATCCAATCAGAGCTGTCGCGTTCGCTGGCCGCTGAAATCGCCACCACGCGCGAGAAACTGGCGTTGTCGGAGGCACTGCAGTCGAGCAATCAGCGCTACGACAAAGCGCGCGATCTAGCCGATACGCTACGCGCCCGTCTTGCATCGACGTCTCATGACTTACAACAACCTCTGGTGTCTCTGCGCCAAAGCCTTGAGCGACTGTCGCAGCACGATCCAGAGGCCAGCCTGGCGACACAAGCCGCGCTGGACTATCTTCATAAGGTCACCGCAAGCGGTCTGGATAACTTAAAGGATGATCCCCTTGCGGGTGAGAAACCTCAGGATGGCAGCGAGACCTTTCCAGTTGGTTTGGTGTTCTCAAACTGCGCCAATATGTTTCAAGCTGAAGCCCAAAGCGCTGGCATCGAACTGCGCATCCGGCCGTCGCGGCTAAAGATAACCACCGATCCTATCGATCTTATGCGCGCGCTTAGCAACCTAATCTCCAATGCAGTGAAACACTCAGAGGGCGATCGCATCCTTGTAGCCGCGCAAAAGCGCAGAAACACCGTGCTCATTCGCGTGATCGACAATGGGAAAGGGATGGATGAGGACGAGATTGAGCACGCACTTCAGGCCTACACCAAGGGGCAAAAGAGCGATGGACACGGGCTCGGCCTCCATCTCGTTTGGGAATATGCCGAAAAGTCCGGCCACGGGGCCGCCACTAGATCCAAGCCAGATCGTGGGTTTTGTGTCACCTTATCGATCCCTAAGGGATGAATACTACAATTAAAATAGATACTTATTCAATCGGGCCGGTCGAACTATCGCGATAGTTAAGTTGAAGGGATTCAATGAGAGCGACCCGTGTTCCTAAGCGTCTCGCCATCTGGTTGTTTGAAGAGGAGGTTTAGAACTTTTTATTGAACATTCTCTGCTCTGATCAGGCCCGCCAATGGCTACTGATTGGCTTAGGATTTGCGAATGTCCACAAATGGGTCGTGATGGGAACGGCCGCTTCTGAGCGCCGACCAACTGAGAGCAGGCATTCAGCAATCGGCCCAGGTCGAGGCATGGCTCATTGACCGGCCAAGGTCGTGGAGACCGTCGCCTGCCTTCATCTTTCTTCGATCAACGCGGCCGACCGTTTCGCTATCGCTTGCAAGGACGCCTGTTGCGCTCCCAATCCAGCCAAACCAAGCGTTGTCATCTCTTGAAGCTTCGCAGCCGAGCTAGCTCTAGAGAGGCTGTTCTCGACTACAAAGGTCATAAGGGCGACGCACAATCCCAGCCAATAGAGCACAGCCATTTCAGTGCTTTCTGCTTCGATCAGACCATCCGCTCGACACGCTTCGATATCGGCTACAACGCCTTCATTCAGAGGATAGTCTTTCGTGGTTGCCCCTGAATTCATTCGGATTAGTACCATGGTGCGGTTGCGGTTCTTGAGCGCGTAGTCTGTCACTTCCCGCATCCCGCCAGCCAACCGTTCCAAGGGGTCTTCAACTCCGGCGTTAGCCTTGCCGATCTGAGCTTCGATCTCGCCGCGTATCTGGATCGCGATGGCAGCCTTAAAGCCATCCTTGTCGCCGAAGTGATTGAAGAAGCTACCCTTCCCAACGCCTGCAGCCGAGATCAGATCGTCAATCGGAATGGCCTCAACCGATCGATCCGCCAAGAGCTCAAACCCAGCGTTGAGCAAGGCGTTGCGTGTGCGCGTCGCGCGATCGGGTTTTGCTGCGTCCATGCTGGCGTCCCTAGCCACTAGTTGACTATTTGGTCAAGTCATGTATTTGACCAGATAGTCAACTGCGTGATGAGAAAGGAATTTGGCTCATGAGTGTCATCAAAATCGAAGACATTGCGCATGTTCGCTTTGCCGCGCCTGACCTCAAACAAATGCAGGCATTCCTGACAGACTTCGGGCTCGAGGCGTGGATGGAAGAAGATGGACTGCTTTACGCAAAAGGCAGCGATGGCGCTCCGTTCAATCACTCAACACAGGAAGGCGAGGCGGCTTTCCGCGCTCTGGGCTTGCGCGCATCAAGTGTTGATGAGCTCGAACGTTTGGCTCGGGCCGAGAGCGCAGCGGTCGAAGCGCTCGATGCTCCGGGCGGCGGATATGTTGTTCGACTACATGACCCCGATGGGTTTTGCGTCGAGGTGGTCGCAGGACAATCTCCATCCGCTGCCCAACCTGCCCTACAAGGCCCAGCGCGCAACTCAGCGGCTCAAAAGGCGAGGCAGCGCGAACCTGTAAGGCTTGAGCAAGGCCCATCGCATGCTCGTCGGCTTGGGCATTGCGTCCTGAATGTCTCAGACTTTCGCACCTCTGAGCGTTGGTACAAAGAGCGCTTTGGTTTCATCACCTCCGACGAGATCGAGGCATCGAGCGGCACCGCCATTGGCGCGTTCATGCGCTGTGATCGCGGCGATCAGCCGACCGATCATCACACGCTGTTCCTGGCCCAGCTTCCTGAAAAACCCGGTTTCATGCACGCAGCGTTTGAAGTCGCCTGCTTGGATGACCTCATGATCGGCCATGCACACCTTAAGGCACAGAAGCGGGAAGCGGCCTGGGGTGTGGGGCGGCACATCTTGGGCAGTCAGATCTTTGACTATTGGAAGGATCCGTGGGGCCACGAGCTTGAGCACTGGACCGATGGAGACCTCTTCACCGCCAGTGATGGTTCCAAAACGGCCACGGTCGATGATCTGCTTGCGGTGCAATGGGGGATGCCGAACCCGATCTTTGCCGGGACGCTCGCGCCGAGCCCCGGTCTCGTGAGCTTTGCCCTCAGCCTCAACGCACGGATCAGAGGCTTCTTCCGCCGCAAGCCCGCCCCGACAAAAAGTAACGAAACATCAGCGGTGGCCTCGCGCTGACAATGCGCGGAGCACTGACGCTCGAGGAGAGAACCTATGCCTATGAACATAGCCAGATTTGAGCATCGGTCCCGGACGCATTGGGGAGTGGTCGATGGCGATCATGTCAGGCCTTTGGACGCCGAGTTTGCGACCACGGGCGACTTCGTCAGAGGCGTCTCAATCGACGAGCTAAAGGGAGTGGACACCGAAGCGATCCCGCTTTCCACTGTCACGCTCTTGAGCCCCGTTACCCGCAATCAGCAGTTCGTTTGCCAAGGCGCGAACTACCGCCAGCACATGCTGGAATCGGGCATCGATCCCGACGCCAAGCACTTCAACATGATCTTCACCAAGGCAGCTAGCTGCATTGTGGCAGCGGACAGTCCGGTGGTGCTGCCCAAAACGGTGCGCTTCCTTGATTACGAGATTGAGCTTGGCCTGATCATGCGTCGATCAATCACCGGCCCAATTGACGTCACCGCAGACAATTTGGCGGGGTATGTGGCGGGCATCACCTTGGTGAACGACTACTCGGCGCGTGATATTCAGATCCCGCAAATGCAGTTTTACAAGGGCAAGAGCTTTCGCACGTTTGGCCCAGTTGGTCCTTGGCTAACGCTCTTGGAGGAAGAGGACTACGCCAAGCTTGGCCAGCTGCAATTGACGCTCAAGGTCGATGGGGAGGTGCGCCAGCAAGACACCACCGCTAACCTTGTCTACGGGCCAGCGGAGACTCTCAGTGAATTGAGTGCGGTCCAGGATTTCGCTGCAGGCGACTTGCTCGCCACTGGAACTCCCGCGGGATGTGCGCTGTCGATCCCTTCGCCGGGCAAGCAAAAGATCGCGGCGCTTTTGCCGGAGGCCAAGAAGTGGGAGCTTTTTCTCAAAGCGCAGGCAGGGCGCACGCAGTATCTGAGGCCGGGGCAGACCGTCACCGCGCATATCGCCTCATCTGATGGGTCGATTGATCTGGGTACACAGCGCAATCAGGTGGTCGCGCAAGAGCAAGGGGCGGCCTGACATGAATACTCACTCAACGCAGCGTGATTACCGCGTCGCGCAAAAGGCCCTGCATTGGCTGATTGGGATTGCGATCATGCTCGACCTGTTCATCGCTCAGAAGTTTGGCGGCGTGATGGAGGACTGGGACCGGTTTGAATCGCGCAGCGACCACGCCTCTCTGGGCACGCTGGTTGCGCTGTTCTTTGCCGTCCGTCTCTATCTCCGGATCAAATACGGCGCGCCGCCATTGCCCAACGACATCCCAGCATGGCAGGCGAGGCTTGCTCACGCGGCGCATTGGGCGCTCTATGGCCTGATTGGCCTTTTGATCGTCTCGGGTATCGCCGCAGCGATCAACGCGAACTCCGCGGTCTCACCCTTTGGCCTGTTCGCCTATGGCGATGGCGTCGGCAATGCCGAATTGTTTGCCGCTATTCGAACCGTTCACGAGCTAACGACGAAGGCGATCATTGGCTTGATCGCCTTGCATGTTGCCGCCGCGCTTTTTCATCTGACCTCGAAGCATCACCGGCATTTGACGCTGCGTATGCTGCGTTTCTGGCGCAGCGAGGCACCCTGATTATGGCCATTGTAGGATACACTCTTCTTGGCCTCATCGCCGTTGCGCTGTTTTGGATTGCGGTTGAGAAATCGCGCCGTCGCACGCATTCTGTCACTGGCGGAATAGATCGATCCGTATCGTTGCCGCACACCACTGAGGTTGAGCTCTACAGCAACGCTTTCTCGCATTGTTCACGCAAGACGCGACTTGTGCTCGCTGAGCTCGGTATCGAAGCCAAGCACCACTCCATCGATCTAATCGAAACCGGTTGGTATCAGACGATCAGCGCTGACTATCTCAAAGTGAACCCTTCTGGCCTTGTCCCAACCCTGGTGCACAAAGGTCATCCGGTGTTCGAATCCGATGACATTCTAACCTACGCGCAGACAATCGCGCCTGCTGACGCGCCGCAACTGGTCCCGTCCGACCCTCGGCTGCATGCCGAGATGGAAGAATGGCTGGACTTTTGTGCAATCTCTAGCGCCGATGCGATGGCAGGCATGGAGCAAAGAGCAGGGTCTTGCATTCCCGGCCTCACCATGCCGCTGTTCGTTACCGCAATTCGGCACATCCCGCTGCGCAACATTCTCGTTGGCTTCCTGTTTCACTGGGACAAGAAGCGACCTGCGCTTTTCACCGCATCAAAGCTGTTTGGCCTGCGCTTCATGATGGAACGCTCGCCTGCGCGCTCCATCATGCACCAAAGCCGCGATCACATGCGCAAACATTTGGTGCGGTTAGACGCTGCTTTTGCCAAAGACGAACGCCAGTGGATCTTGGGGTCCGACTACTCACTGGCCGACATCACGCTTGCCTGTGTGTTGCTGCGCCTCGAGGAGACCGGCTGGTTCGCATGGTTCGAAAAGGCCGAAGCGATTGGCAATGTCAGTGCCTATTTCAGCCGACTAAAGGCGCGCCACGCCTGGTCTGCGGCCGTCACTACGCACGCTCACCCCATCGTTGAATTGGCAAAGTGCGACCTACGCGAGGCTGTGTCGAACGACCCTGCTCTGGGCGAAATGATCTACGGGAGCATCAGCGATCGGCAAGCTCCATTTGAGGAGGCGGCCTGATGGTCATGCTTCAAGAATGCGATATCCAGTCCAAGGAAGTGCTGGATTGGAAGGGGCTGCATCTCTTCCACTTCAAGGGATCGACCTGCTCGCAGAAAACCCGGATATTCCTGCGGCTAAAGGGCATCGAGTGGACCTCGCATCACTTGGACCTGGCGCGCAAACAGCATCTCACGTCCTTCTACATGGGCATCAATCCGCGCGGTTTAGTCCCGACACTGGTGCACGATGGCCAAGTGATCATCGAGAGCAATGATATCCTCGCCTATCTCGAAGAGCGTTTTCCAGAGCCTCGACTTATCCCGGTGGACGAGAGCGATCGTATAGCCGCGCTGCTCAAAGCCGAGGACGATCTGCACCTCGACATCCGGGCGCTGACCATGCGGTTTGTGTTTCCGACCTTTCTCACCAAGCGGCCCGAGAAAGACATCGCCGCCTATGAGCAAGCGGGTGCAGGAACGATCGCGGGTGAGCGTGATGAGCACCGCGATCACGAGATGGCATTTTGGCGCGACATGAACGTCAATGGCGGGATCACAGATCAGCAGGCTGTCAGGGCTGTCCAGCGCTTTAGAACGACCATCCAGCTGTTCGAAGAGGGGCTCGCAAGCCACCGCTTCCTCGCTGGAGATTTCTTGAGCCTCGTCGATATAGCCTGGTACATCTATGCGCGGCGCTTGCTCGCCGCTGGCTATCCGATCGCGCTTTGGCATCCACGATTTGCCGCTTGGTTTGATCAGCTCGATGCCCGTCACGAATTCCGCAACGAAGTCCCCTCAGGCGGCCTTGTCGGAGCTCTCACCGCGACCTTGCATGCGGCGCAAAAGCTCAGAGGCAGCACGCTCAAGGACATTTGCACAAAATCGCAGAGGTTTGCGGCATGACCACCTCGGCTGCTCTCAAAACCGATGTTGCGATTGTCGGCGCGGGTCCGACCGGGCTCATGCTGGCCAATCTGCTTGGACTTCATGGCGTTAAAGCCACTGTGTACGAGAAGCGTGAGACGCCCTTCAGCGAGCCGCGCGCTATCGCTTTCGACCCCGAGACGCTGCGGCTGTTTCAGACGGTGGGTTGCTACGAGGCGCTGCAAGAGACGCTCGAACTCGATGTGCCGGTTCACTATTTCAACGCCAAAGGCAAAACCCTTGCGCACATATCCGATTGCCCGCCTTCCTTCGGCCATTCCGGACGGGGTACCTACTACCAGCCGGAGCTTGAAGCAGCGCTGATCGAAGGTCTGGCGGGCCGCCCAGGAGCAGAGCTTCAGCGGGGCGTGGAAGTGACCGGCGTGGAGAATGGCCGCGATGTTGTTCATTTAAACCTGCGGTCGAGCACGGGTGATGCTGCCACCTGCAATGCGACCTACGTGGTCGATTGCAGCGGTGGGGCAAGCACGATCCGTCGCCAACTGGGCATCGGCTTTGAAGGCAGCACCTTTCGCGAAAAATGGCTCGTCATCGATGTCGAAGGCGACGACTATGAGGGACGCGAGATTCGCTTCTTCTGCGACCCCAAACGCCCCGCAGTAACGCTGCCGGTTTCTAAGAACCGTCGCCGCTGGGAGTTTCTAGTGATGCCGGGCGACGACGAGGTCGAGCTCGCAAGCCACGACAGCGCAAGGGCGCTCATGGCGGGCTATGGCGCGGGCAAGGCAGAGACAATTGAGCGAAGCTTGGTCTACACCTTCCACGCCCGCTTTGCGGATCGCTTCCGCGAAGGGCGGGTGCTTCTGGCCGGAGATTCCGCGCACGTCATGCCACCCTTTGCCGGGCAGGGGCTCAACAGCGGCATGCGTGATACAGCCAACCTCGCTTGGAAATTAGCAGGCGTAGTTTCGGGCAAGTTCGAGGACACAATCCTCGACAGCTATGAGCAAGAACGCAGGCCGCATGTGAAAGCCATGACCGAGCTCGCCATTGAGCTGGGCGGAACCATCATGCCCACCAGTGCGATCAAAGCTTGGTTTCGTGACCGGGTCATGCTCACTTCGTGGCGCTTCCAGCGCACACGCGACAAGATGAACCGCGGCGATATGATACCCAAGCCCAGCATCGAAGGCTCCAGCCTTGTGAATTGGGATAGCAAGGCTGGCGTTGGCCAAATGATCGATCAGCCGATGATTACTCTGGGTGATAAGCGCATGCGTCTGGATGATCTGATTGGGCCGGGCTTTGCTGTGCTTGGTGTGAATTGTGATGCGGTAGAAGTTCTGCATCCGGATGATGTGGCAATGCTCAACCAGATTGGTGCCAAGTTCCTGTCCATCTCGAGCGGATCTGGCGAGGAGCTTGAGGGTACAGACCTAGAAGGCTCAATCCTTGGCTACTTGGAGGGAGGCAAAGGAGTCCTGATTGTGCGACCGGATAGGTTCATCGTCGACAGCATCTGCGAGCCGCACGAATTCCCCCGCCTTTCATGGATGAAGCGCAATTTCGGATTGCGTGCCGGATTGGAAGTGGTGTCGAGCTAGTTACCTGGCCAAGGAGAGTCTCGCAAACGGGAGGTGAGCTGAGCGTCCGTTTCTGCATTCCGATCCGCCTAGAGCAGACATTGCGCAATCGGCCCAATTGTGTTGAAAAAGCCCGCAAGCCATTTTGGCAGGCAATCTTTGAATGCTGTCGGGCTTGATTCAGCAGCAATAATTCGCGAACTCAGCACATTTTGAATCAATGCTGCTCGAGTCTTGGCCGCAAGTAACGCGTGACGAGTTTTTCAACACAATAGGCCCAACTTTAGCCAAACCCCTATGGCCGAAACTGGGAGTGAAATCTGAAGGTCCGATATTGTGAATTGCGGTTGCAGTAAATGGCACTGCGCCCCCTCAAAATCTACGTATTTGAAACGTGACCCGAGAAGTCCCTGTCTGAATGATGGGGTGGACGGCTCTCGCTCCAGATTGGGAAGGCTGGCTAAGTAGATGAGAGAAAGGAACGAGCATGCGGGTATCAATAGTCGGTCTCGATTTGGCCAAGAACATTTTCCAGGTTCACGCCATCGATGAGGAGGGGAAGTAGCCACGTTGCCAAAAGCGCTGGCCCCAATAGCGCGCTCTGATATAGTCAAATTCCTGCTGTATCTTGCGCATGACCGGCCTTTGGGGCGACGCACAAGGTCGCTGGTGGCAATGTGCGGTGGTATCTCCGACAAAAAGATAAACATGATCACGCGACAGCACGCCGTGGATAATGCTAAACGGCTGAAGCCTCTTACCAGCTAAAGCTGGTGGGTTTGCTCCAATCAGGGAACACCAAAGTAGTGTCACCATTGTGCGTTAATTGTCTTTGCTTACAAATATTTCTGCAATGCTGGTCCGCAGGAATAATGGGCGAATAGGCAGAGAAAGCAGTTGATTAACGTCTGTTACATGAGTTAAAGCTCTGAGTGTTCATGGCCTTATTGGGGTGGTTGAATGACAAAACGGACTTTAGTGGGCTCAGCTATGCGCACAACAGTACTTACGGTGTTCGCAGCTATAATCTTGCTGGTCGCGCCATCAGGGCTAGATGCCGCGCGTTCTCAAGAAACGCTCGAGTCGATGCGTTTCAAAGAAGACCCCCGCATCACCAACTTAAGGAAGAAGCTCTTTGACGACTTTGATGGAGCGGAACGGCCATTATCATTCCGATTCCGTATTTATGGCTTACCTCGAGATGAGGAACTTAGAGTTGCTGCCGTTGCGCGGAGATACATTCTTGACCTAGGCGGTACTACAGTGAGCCGCGACGAGCATTTCAAAATTATCGTCTCGGCTTCTGAAATAAATTCGAGCGAGAACGGTTACTATAAGACAAGAGACTTAGTGGTAACCCTTCGCGATGGCCGGTCGCGAAGAAGTGAACTAATCGCTCAAGGTGAATTCACGAAGCGGTGTCGAGATTTTAGTTGTGATCCGACCATGAGCGACTGGAGGGAACTCTTCCTTCGGCTTGGGCGATAGACCTCAGTAGCCAAATGTCTTACAGCGGTCTGACAGTCGATTGTAGCGCCTCGCGAGTCCTGTCATCCTCTCGCAACTTTTCTCATCTCCTTCACCACACTGCTTTCTTGCGTCTATCATAGCATCGTAGGCAGTCTTGCTGTCCGTGCAATTGAGGGCATAACTGCGCCGGATGTCTTCTATCTGCTCGATTGCTGATTGATCGGCGGCAATATCATAGCCATCGTCCTCTCGTTTGGTCGCGATCGTTTCGCCAATTACATTTCCATTGTTGTCCAAGTGTTGTATCAATCGACCAGTCTTTAGCACCCGATCAATAGCCACAATCGTCTCTCGGACATCCCTATGAATAACGACGCCGTCGTCCTTCAGCTCTGAAGTCCCGGCTTCGTCGCGGTTTGTCGTCCGGTGCTTGTATACATTCGAATGCCGTCTTGATGAGAAGACTTTAGAGCCGTCGAGATAGACTTCGGTCTGATTACCGCTGGTGACGCTTCTGGCTAGCACTTTGTTGGACGGGCCAATTAAGTTGGTCTGTGGCAAAGTAACCAATCGGCCTGCCCCTACGGGTTTTGCTATCTGTGTAGCTGCGCGAAAGCCCAGTGCAGTTGCGCGTCCCATAGTGAGTAAGGCTGGGCTTCGCCCGACCGCTGCCGAACGGGCAATTGCACTGATACCCGCCCTTGTTACGAAAAGTCTAAGGAGTACAGGAATAGCCAAACAACCGGTTAGGCCCAATGCCATTGTAGCAGTCCCGCCAGCTAACCACGCTAAGCTATCGCGTCTCGTGGGGTCTCGTCTGTCCATTGGTACGCTCCAAGTCGTTCGGCACTGATGCATAACACGGGAATGCGAATTGCTCCCATTCTCTGGCAACACTCGATGTGCAATAGCAATCCGCTTCTCGTAATTGGAATAGTGACCGTCTGCCCCTGGGTCTATTGTGTTGAAAAAGTCCGTGAGCCATTTTGGCGTGCAACTTTTGAATACTGTTGGGCTTGGTTCAACAACGATAACTGGCAAACTCAGCATATCTTGAATCAATGTTGCTGAAATTCTGCTCACAAGTAACTTGTGACGAGTTTTCAACACAATATGGGTCGTTAGCCGACTGACCGCTCCTGAACCTCAATTTGCCTAAGGCTGACGTTCAGCTCTCGACCCAAAAGTCGACGTACCTCACCTCGCTTTCCTGCGGCCTAATTGTCAATGCGCTCGATTACAGCAACCGCGTTTGTCTCTGGATCAGTCGAACGCCATACTCCGTCTTGGCCAAATTCTTCCTGATAACATTTTTCTGCCGCACCCTCAGCGCTGGCAGTAAAGCAAAGTTCCGCTTGAGATTTTTGTGTGTATCGGCCTTCCTCAATGACTACGCCATCTTTGTCGCTGAATGAGTAGCTGCCGTCCCTGCGAAGTTCCTCTATCAAGACGAGGCCGTCTTCGTCGGTGGCTCGATAGCGGCCTTCAGTCGGACCTCCATCGGCAGCTAAAGACGTAGCGGGCGGTTCATCGGCCAAACCCTGCCCGTCACTTGCCGTAGGTTCTGGTGCACAGCTTGCCAGCAATAGAATAAGATTGAAGCTCATTAGCGTTCTCAACACTCAAAATTCCCTCAAAGGTTGCGCTCGACCTCGACACAACTCTTAGTCGAATTCATTTGACAACATAGTATCTCTCAAACTTAGCACGGGATGCAAATCGGTTCTGTGATGGTCAATGAAACTGAAGGTCTGGTCTCGACCTTGAGACGCAATAGAATTTTTCAGTGTCGCTCACGCTTCAGAGCAAAGTAGCAGTTCGATCAGATTCTCAGATTCATACCTACTTACTAATAATGATTCAATTGCGCGCTTTGGGAAAAGAGCCGCTCATTAGCCACGAGCTCGGTCATTCTAATTTGTCAGCAACCATCCCAGAAGACCGGAATTGTGCTCTCCAAAGGTAGCTACGCTCCAATATGCAGGTTGTTCTTGCCTCCCCCCTGTCCCCATAACTTGATGCGCCCATTGCTCTGCTGATTTGAGGCCAGGCTGGGGGCGTTGCAAATATATGGGCGGCCTGCCACTTAGCTGTGGGGGACAAAGCTTGACTATCGACTCGCAAAGCACAATCTCGGACATGAAGCTGCGCGCAACTTTGCTGGGCGAATTCAAGCTGCAAACAGTAGCGAGCGAGCCGGTTGCTCTCAACAATCGCCGTGCAGCATTAGTCCTAGCCATACTCTTGCTTCAACCTGACCAAGCAATTGAACGTGAGCCGCTGGCAAAGCTCTTGTGGCCAGACAGGTTTGTGGCGCAGGCAAAAGCCAGTTTGCGGCAATGCTTGCACGATTTGAGCCGCGCGTTGGATGCGCTGGATTTTGCTGGTCTGGAAGTCAGCCGCAGTACGGTGGCTCTCAATCACGACACGGTCGTGACCGACATTGACGTTCTTGAAGCTGCTCTGATGGCCGGCTCAGAATCTGCCACCGTCCAACTGCTTTCGATTGGCAACACGCGCGTGTTGGAAGGCGTCACTCTCAATCCAACTTTCGACGATTGGCTGGCCTTGCGCCGCGATCATATCGATACGCAATTGAAAGCGGCAATCTCGAAGGCACGGGCCACAATGGACAGTTCTGCCGCAGAAGCATTGCTCAATGCAGCACTGACGCGATTTCCCGCCTTACGAACTGCAGCGCAACCAAATGAGCGCGTCACTATGGCTGTCCTGCCTTTTGCGAAGATCGACGAAGTCGGGGGCGATTTCTATCTGGCTGATGCAGTTCTCGATGAGCTGACTTCACGCATGGGGCGGGTCGAGGGTATCGCGCTTGCAGGGCGCAGGTCGGTCGACCTTGTCTCCAACCGTGATCTTATGCTCGTCGCGATGGCAAGCGAACTGAATGTCTCATATCTGATCGAGGGTGAGGTAAGAAGGCGACATGATTCTATCACAATCAGAGTTGCGTTGATTGAGGGGCAATCGGGCACGGAGGAGTGGTCTGACACCATTACCGGTTCTGTTGAGGAGTTCATTGGCTCCCGAAAGGTGATCGGCTCCAATGTCATCGCGGCGATTTGCAATGCCCTTGGCATCTCGCAATCGACACCGCCTCAGCGCCGGATGACCGCTAACCGGGAAGCCTACACACTGTACCTGCAAGGGCGTGAATTGCTTCATCGCATGGGGGTGGAAGGAGCGATTTCAAAGTCAGTCGATCTGCTCGAACGCGCGCTCAAGCTAGACCCTGATTTTGCGGAATGCTGGATGGAACTGGCCGATGCGCATATCAATGTTGCTGCGCTGACCCCAAGCCTTGAGCGAGTCAAAAACTCGGCCGCTGGAGCACGCTGCGCCCGGCGCGCGATTGAGCTCGATGCAAACCAGGGCCATGCATATTCGGTTTTGGGCGTCCACGAATGGACTTCGTTCAATCCGTCGAAGGCGCTAGACTATTCGCTTGAAGCCTATGCCCGCGATCCGGGCAGTTCTGACGTGGCCTCACGTCTAGGAGCGTGCCTGCTCTATCTGGGTAAAGCGCGCGAGGCACTTCCTTATATCGAAGCAGCGGTTGAGCGCGATCCGATTTTCATTCGCAACTTTGCGATGCTTGTCTCGGCGCATTTGGCCAATGGCAATTTTGATGAAGCGCGCCAAGCAGGTGAGCGAATGGCAGACCTTGGCGGTGTTCGCATGTACCTCGCTCTGGCTCAGTTTGCTTTGGGTGAACACGAAGCTGCGGTCGAAAGCCATTTCTATAATCGCATCTTCCTTGGAAATTTGCTTATGCGACCACCGGGCATGCCGGAAATGGACGAAGCAGCGCGCGATGCCTATTTTGATTTTGCAGCTCGCGGGATATTCAGTGGCAATGAGGAAACCCGCGCCGCCTATTGCCAGATGCTCAATGGCTTACACGCGACAATGGCCGACCCTTACGATTCCACGATAATGATGCCAGCAATATGGATGGGGCATAGCGATCTGGTTATGAAGATGTATTCCGAATGCATCCATCCCGCCAATATGTTTGGCCTGATGAGCCTTTGGATCGACATTGATCCGATCAGGAAAATCCGGCTTCATCCTGACTTTATGGCGTTCGCCGAGAAGATCGGGATGGTCGAAGCATGGAACCGCCATGGTTGGCCAGATTTGATGCCCTCTGACCCGCGCAAAAGCTGAACCGCACACGAATTGACGCTTTTTTGACGTTTCACCCCGTTGACCAAATGGGACACGCGCGGGCATCCCCTTGGTCAGCGGAACAGTACAAAATCGAGAGCTTAAGAGCCTCCGAAGTTCAGCGCATCAGCGTGTGGATTCCGGGCGATGGCAGCGCTTTGACTGTTCCCGACTTGGGGGCGAGAGGCCCCAATTAAACAAGGGGAAACATCATGAAGACACTTAAGACATTGATTGCCGTCACTGCGATGGCGCTGGCTATACCGATGGCAGCACCGGCAGCTGCACAGGAATTCCCACTCGAACCGGGTGAATATGCCGAAGTGTCGGGCATCTTCGTCAACGATGGCGCTGAGTTCAAATATGCACAGCACCTGGTTGATGTTTGGGCCGCCAATTTAGAGTTTTCCAAATCGCAAGGATGGGTCACTGACTACAAAATCTATGTGAACGTCAATCCACGCGACGGCGAACCCAACATCTATCTGATGACGACCTTTGCGAGGCTGCCAGATGCCGCCGAGCAAGAACGCCGAAACGCCGCGTGGAGGGAATTCACCAAAACGAGCGTCGAACAGCAAATTTCTGAAAGCGGCAATCGCGCAGAATATCGCACAGTGCAAAGCAGCCTTCTGCTTCAAGAGTATACCGTGCGCAAATAGCGCCGGTCCCTTGGCTCTGGTGGGTGGTGGTGCGACCCGGCCACCTGCCAGAGTTCAATCCCTATGAAATACCCAGGGGGGGTTAAACCATGCCAGTCATGACGATCCGCTTGTGCGCGCCGCTCGCCGTTTTAGCTACGGTGCTTACAGCCTGCAATCCCGCTGCCCAAGCAGCGCTAGATGGCGATTACGTTGCGATGACCACGAAGGTCCAGCCGGTTGCTCAAACCAGGCAAAACAAGGCGTCGGATCTGCGCAATAGACCCCATGATCGCCCCAGTCACGCGTCAGTCCTGCTTGTCTCTCACTATGAGGACGATCCCTTCACCGGAAGGGCGACCGTCGATTGGGAGAGTTACTTCAGGCCCTAGCTGCCCGGTTTTCCTGACTGATACTTCGACGACCCTGATCACCGCTGGCAAGCCAGCAACAATAGTGGGGCCTCCCATGACTGATATTGCTGTTGGGACCCATTCGCCCAAACCTCTCACCCCAGCATTCCCAGCTTTGACCACGAGCAAACCGGCGCGCTTTGCGACGATCATGGTGCTCTATTTTCTGCAAGGCGTACCCACAGGCCTTGCTACTTTGGCTCTGCCTGCTTGGCTTGCCGCGCAAGGCGCAACGCCCATTGAAATTGGCGCGTTCGTTGGCTTTGCGCTGCTGCCTTGGTCGACAAAGCTGTTCAACGGGCTGTTGATGGACCGCTTCACCTTCAAGCCAATGGGGCGAAGGCGCAGCTGGATCCTCTCGGCTCAATTCCTGATGGTGGCAGCACTGCTTGCTATGGCTCTGCTCGCACCCACTGCGAGTGACATCGTATTGCTGTCCGGCTTGTGCTTTGTGCTCAATCTGTGCGCCACCTTCAATGATGTCGCGGTTGATGGGATGGCTGTGGACGTAGTTCCTTCTGATGAACGCACAGCGATTAACAGCGTGATGTTTGCCAGCCAGTTTGCTGGTATTGCAGCGACAAGCGCAATTGCAGGCAGCTTGCTGATGGCAGGCGATACAAGACTGACAGCGCTGGTGCTCGCGGCGGTTGTAATCACGGCGAGCGTGTTTGTAGGCATGTTCCGCGAACGGCCCGGTGAGCGGCTTATGCCCTGGTCCAAAGGGGAGGCCTCCTCTGAATGCGTCAAGCGGCAACGCGATGCCTTTTGGCCGATTATTTCGGGCGTCTTTCGCGCCGTGTCCAAGCGTCACGTACTGCTCTTCTTAGCTGGAATGGCTTGCACGCATTCAGTGTACGCATTCGCCGATACGGTTTCTCCGACATTGGGTGTGCAACACCTTGGCTGGACTAGCGAGGCCTATTCCAATTTTGGAGCCAGTCTCAACATAGTGATCGCCGCAAGTGTCCTGATCCTGCCAGTGCCACTTCGATTGTGGGTGGGCCCTCGCAGAGCAGTGATCGTTCCAATCGTATTGGCGGCAATACTAGCCGCCGTGGCAGGCCTCACATTCCCTTTCTGGCAAGGCTCTGGCGAGTTTATGATTTTCGAAGTGTTGTTGGGAGTTCTCACCTGGACCTCTGCAATTGGCCTGATCAGCTGGGCAATGCAGATCTGCAATCCCGCCATTGCCGCCACACAGTTCGCGCTGTTTATGGCTCTGGGGAACTTTGCACGGTCCGGCTTTGCCAGTGCTTCGGGCTGGGTGGTCGAAACTGGGGGCTATCCGGCTGCCTATTTCGCTGTGAGCGTGTGCCTCGTTGTCGGACTAGTTCTGATCTGGATGGCCCGGATCGGCGATGAGCAGCTGGTGACCAATCATGAGGATTGATCGCCCCGCATTCGCACGCACGGCATGCATTCGCCACGCACGATCAATTCTCTTGCGCCGGGTATCTGCGTCATGGCCAGCATAGCTACCCATTGGCGCGAGACACGATCGCTTCCCGCCTTCGCCGACAGCACCCGGTTGCGATTGGTGCTAGGCACGCTCCTTTATCTGGCGCAAGGGATACCGCAGGGGATCTTTTTCGGCGCCATTCCAACCTGGCTTGCGGCCAATGGTCAATCAACGGAAGTGGTAGCGATGGCTGCCGCTGCTGCGAGCCTGCCGTGGAGCTTCAAATTTCTCGCTGGTCTCTTCATGGATCGGTACACTTGGCTGCCGATGGGGCGCCGCAGGCCGTGGCTCGTGGGATCACAGAGCGCCATATTCATCGTTCTGATGATCGCGGCTATCGCCAGCCCGCTACCCAGCCAGACTGTGTTGGTGATCGGTTTCGTGCTGGCTCTCTCTGTCCTCACCGCTATTCTGGATGTCGCGCTTGACGCCTTGGCTGTCGATCTTACCCCGGAAAGCGAAATGGGCCGCATGAACAGCTTTATGTTTGCGGGCAAAGTGTTTGGCATTGCCGGAGGGATGGCAAGCACGAGCTATCTGCTCGAGTATCACGGATTCTCTGTAGCCATGATAGGGATGGCGGCTTGTTTCGCGCTGCCTTCCCTTGCCGGGATCGTTATCCGAGAACGTGCAGGAGAAAAGTTGCTACCCTGGACGCGTGGTTCGCAATCGCCGGATTTGAATATCGAAGATGAGAACTGGGCAGCGATTCTCTCTGCCACCTTGCGCAATCTTATCCGTCCGCAAAGCCTGATCGTCGTTTGTATTCTCCTTACCTACGGAATCCATCAGAACCTGAACGACACCACTGCCTCCCTTTTCGCAATCCGAGAATTGGGCTGGAACCAGTCTCAGTACAGTTCAATGATTGCATCTCTCAACATCGCAGTAGGCATATTCTGCTTTACGGTGGGCGGGTGGCTTGTCGACCGGTTTGGTCCCAAACGGATCGCATTTTTGTCTGGCTGTGCGGCGCTGCCGATCATGGCAGGTTACATGGCTGAACCGGCGCTTTGGGAAGATGATCGACTGTTCATTGCCTGGGCAGCTTTAAAGACCGTCCCGCTTTTCCTGTTCTATCTGGCCAATCTTGTCATGGCGATGCGGGTTACAGCGAAAAAGGCTGCCGCTACATCATTCGCGGTGTTTATGGGGCTTGGCACACTGGGCTTTACCATCGCTTCGGCGATCCTTCCGACCCTTGAAAATCTTGGTGGTTTTCAGGCAATGTTCGGGGTGAGTGCAGTGCTGGTGTTTGTAGCAGGGATGCTTGCGCTGTTCCTTGCTGAACAGCCCAAGCAGCAAAATGCCTTCTAGGGTTTCCAAACCGTCAATTTCACGCAGCGGCATGCACACTTTGGTCGGCCCATTATTGAGAATGAAGTGGGTTTTTGATGTCCGCTTTCACCCCCTAATCGGTCAGAAGGCGATGGCTTGAGGTGGGCCGATTCCGGACTGTCCGGTCTTACAGGCTAGGCAATCGAAGCCGGCATTCCGCTCACGACCCACTTCCAGACATCGGCTGGATCTTATTTGGGCGCTCTGAAATCTATGACGCCAGAAAGCCAACTGACCATACTTCCGTGCGGTGAGTGGAATGAGCTGCATAACCCATCGAATGGTTGGAAGATGTTCGAACTGTTGTAAGACGCGAAATATGTGCAGCAAAATTCTGACGAGAGCCTTATCGAAGAGCATAAGGAGTGGGCGCCTGACCCTGGAGCTTGCTGATGGAACAACGCATGAGTTCGGCGCCCGAAAAGAGGGTTTCCCAGAGATCGCTTTGCGATTCACAGACAAGCGTGTCCCGTGGGATATCATCAAAGACGCTGATCTCGGTTTGGCTGAGGCCTTTATGGACGGTCGAATGATCATCGACCATGGTGACATAATGGGCTTTGGAGAGCTCTTGCGTGTCAACAACCGTTTTGAGGACATGGGCGGTAAGCTAAGCTCATCCTTGTCTAGTCAAATCTTCATAAAGTTCAGATTCCAGTGGCAACAGATCAACAATCGTATTCGATCTAAGAAGAACGTTGCGCATCACTACGATGTCGGGAACAAGCTTTATGCACTAATGCTCGATCCCGAGCACATGCAGTATAGTTGTGGTTACTGGTCACGCGACGACATGACGTTAGGGGAAGCTCAGGAAGCAAAGCTTGCTCACATTGCATCAAAATTGGCGCTTCGCAGTGGCCAAAGTGTGCTCGACATCGGATGCGGTTGGGGAGGCATGGCGATCTTCCTAGCGAAACACTTCGACGTTCGTGTTATGGGAATTACACTTTCTGAAGAACAGCTCTCGCTTGCACGCAAGAAAGCAGAGACGGCTGGCGTAGCAGACCGTGTTACATTTGAGCTTACCGATTACCGTGATTTGGCGGATAACAAGCAACGTTTCGATCGAATTGCCTCCATTGGTATGTTTGAACATGTAGGACGACAACACTTTGACGAGTTCTTCGAATGCTGCGCAAAACTTCTCAATGATGATGGTGCGATGCTCCTCCATACAATCGGTAGAATGGGGGAACCTGGGCTAACCGACCGATTCACGTCCAAGTACATTTTTCCAGGTGGCTATATTCCAGCTTTGTCTGAAGCGATTGGCGCAAGTCAGAAAGTTCGCTTGATAGCGACCGATGTTGAGACTTTGCGAATTCATTATGCCAAAACTATCGAGTGTTGGTATGAAAACTGCGTCTCAAATAAGCACGCTATCATCGACATGTTTGATGAACGCTTCTTTCGTATGTGGACACTATATCTAGCGGGCGCAGCAACTGTCTTTAGGTATGGCGGAATGTGCAATTTTCAGATTCAGTATGTACGTGAAAGGCTCGCACTGCCACTAACGCGCGATTACATGTTCAGTGCTGAAAGAAGGATCACCTCAGACGTGGGGCAATAGAACCAGCGCAGTTATTGCCCAGACAAGCTCTAAAGCCACTTAAAGGGTGCCTTGGTCGGTTCTCGATTGAAGGCGATACATAGTCCAACGGACAAGATAACCCAAAGGAAATAGTACGCGATTACTATGACCGCCGCATAGGCGAACGGTTGGAATGGTTTGAGCGCTCCTTGCACTGCATGGACGGAGATCGAGAAAATCTGAGCTGTTATCAAGAGGCCTACATAATAAAGCCTGTGCCTTAAGTAGATTATCGAAAAACCTATGAGGAAGAAAAGGTTGCCTAAGAACCACTCAAAATAGATGGTGCTCCAAGCTTCGAGTTGGGAGCCAGGTAAATGGCCGAAGTACTTATCGAGCACGAGATTATCCAAGAGAAAGTACCCTATCCAAACGGCAGCACACTCTCGTTCGGGTGCTCCGCCAAAGAGTGCCAAAGCCACTCCCAGAAGAACTATCGTGGTGAGATGCAACGAGTAGATCAGCGACGCGCTGACACCTTCTAAGCCCCACACTTCGATCGCGGTTATGAGAAGATGCATGCCGTAGCCAGTGACGACGAGAGCGAAGATAACCGTCGCAAAAACTATGTTTTGGCGGCTCTTGCGTACCGTCTCGCGTACAATCGATCTGTCATCATGGACTAGAGGCACATTGAGCTTGTCCGCGTAACTCGTTTGCAAAACCATAGGTAGCCTTTGAGAGCTTCCAGCACTGGTTAGAAATACCAAAGCCTCGATGTCTCGACGAACGGTTGATAAAGA
Organism: Pseudomonadota bacterium; assembly: GCA_038746055.1. Lineage (GTDB taxonomy): Bacteria > Pseudomonadota > Alphaproteobacteria > Sphingomonadales > Sphingomonadaceae > Erythrobacter. The sequence continues at coordinate 3,392 of JBCDKX010000005.1, read as the reverse complement.
AACGTCGAGAGAACCCGCAATTTCTTTACGAGTACGGCCATCAGCAACCATTGAAGCGACCTGTCGTCTACGTCGTGTCCAATTTTTATTGTCGGTCAATACGTTCACAACGAGAATCTACCTGATCTAAAAAATTTTATTTTTTCGTTACTTAAGGATGGTGGAGAATTTGGTCAAAGCAATGAACATTTTGTTCATAGCCTTTTTCAACATCAGTCAAGACAAGAAAAGTTAAGGGCACGAGCATTTACAGGGTGCAAAGAATTGTTATTTAGAAAAGAGGCTGTTGAGGCCTCTCAAGACAGATTGCACGGCGAAGTCGTCTTCACACAGCCGTTTTCAACAAAGCTGTTTGCTGGTGCTCTTTTCGCAACCCTAATGGTTGCAGCAGTCTGGGTGACCGTCGGCACCTTTGCGCGCATTGAGACCGTCCCTGGCGTTCTCAAAACAGATATCCCGAGTGCAAAAGTAATCGCCCCCCAGACTGGAGTGGTTATCGAACTAGCCGTCTCCGAAGGCCAGTTAGTCGAACAAGGCGACACGCTTCTGGTCATTAACTCCGACCGTGAGACCGCTGCTGGAGGCGATGTCGCGGGTCGCGGCATTGGCGCTCTTGAAGCTCGTAAAGAGCTAAGCGAAGTTCAAGTGTCGCTTGCAAGCAGCCGAGCGTCCGCTGAGCGTTCGCGCCTAACTTCAGTGATTGCATCAGCCGAGGATCAGGCAGCAAGCCTCTCTGAGCAGATTGCGCTTCAAGATCAGGTGGTGACTTCCAACCAAGAAATATTCGACCGCGTTGCGGAGGTGGTCGAGCAAGGCTTCGTGAGCCGCGTTGAGTTCGAGCGCCGTAGGCAGACGCTGTTGTCCTCCCAGCAGTCGTTGGCCACGCTCAAGCAACGTAGAACCGCAAGCTTGGCCGAAGCTTCACAAGCTCGCAGTCAGCTAGCCAGCGTCAAAATCGATGCAGCACAAGGCATCTCGCGCATCCAAGAAAACCTTCAAACGATGAGTGCCGAACAAGCACGGCTTGAGGGTGAAAAAAGCTACGTTATCAAAGCTCCGATCACCGGCAGGGTTGCAACGCTGGCAACCGGTGAGGGGCGGGCTGTGCCCCCAGCCCGCCCCTTAATGGTGATTGTGCCCACAGAGGCGAAACTCACAGCTGAGCTTTACGCACCCACTCGGTCGATCGGATTTGTTGAACCGGGCAAAGAGACGCGGCTGCTCTACGATGCCTTTCCCTATCAGCGCTTTGGCAGCTTTGAAGGGCGGGTGGATTCAATCTCACGCATTGCGGTTGATCCACGCGAGACCGAGATACCCTTTCCTTTCGAAGAGCCGGTCTACCGGGTCAAGGTAACACTTGAGAACCAAGCGGTGGAAGGCTTTGGTGAGCCTGCGCCCTTGCAGCCTGGTATGACCCTTCAGGCCAATATCGTGCTTGAGCGCCAGAGCTTTCTTGCTTGGCTGCTTAAGCCACTTAATGCGGTGCTCAACAGAACTTCATGACCAACCCACTTGATCTGGTTGAGTTCTCAGGGCGTCAGAGAACACCCTATATCCCGCAAGGCGAAGCCAGCGAATGCGCGCTTGCCTGTCTGGCCATGGTGGCTGGGTTCCATGGCTACAAAACCGACCTCATTGCTCTGCGCCAGCGCTATGGCGTGAGCCTGAAGGGGGCAAACCTCAAACAGGTCATGCAGGTGGCAGAGGACATCGGCTTTAACGCTCGTCCCTTGCGCGGCGAGCTGGCGGACATGCCGCATCTGGCGATGCCAGCCATATTGCACTGGGACCTTAATCACTTTGTCGTGCTTACCGCTATCACCGGCGGAGTGCGGGGACGCCGCTACCATATTAACGACCCTGCGCGCGGTGCGGTTGTACTGGGCGAAGAAGAAGTGTCTCGCCATTGGACGGGTGTAGCGCTTGATCTGCTTAAGTCCGAGAGCTTCAAACCCAAAATCGAGCGCAAGCAGCTTAACATCACCCAACTCTGGTCCAAGATGACGGGGTTCTGGGGGACAATACGGCAGGTCGTGCTGCTCAGCCTAGTGATGCAGCTAGTTGTGCTGGCAACGCCTTTCTTCCTGCAAATCTCAATCGATACGGTGTTCCCAGCCTTTGACAGCGACCTTTTGCTAATGCTGGCGCTGGGCTTTGGCGGACTGACCATTATCAACCTGCTGGCAAGCTGGCTGAGGTCGTTGGTGCTGGTGACGCTCTCCAACTCGCTCTCTTATCAGGTGATCGTCAACCTGTTTCGCCATTTGGTGCGCCTGCCGCTCGATTACTTTGAGAAGCGGCATGTCGGCGACATCATCTCGCGCTTTGGCTCCACTCAGCCGATTAGCCAGCTTATCAGCGAGGGCATGATCGCAGCCTTTATTGATGGACTGATGGCGATCCTGACTTTGGCGCTGATGTTCGTCTATTCACCGATCCTTGGCGGGATCGCCTGCGCTGCACTGGGGCTTTACGTCGCGCTCAGACTCGCATTCTTGCAGTCGATCAAGCTGCGCAATCTCGATGTCATCACCACGATGGCGAAGGAGAACTCCAACTTTATTGAGAGCGTGCGCGGTATTTCTGCGATCAAGGCTTTCGGACAAGAGGGAAATCGCCAGCGCCTTTGGCAGAAAAGTAAGGCCGACGCGGTCAATGCGCAGGTCAAGCTTGGACGACTGACCGCAGCCTTTGATGCGCTGGGCCAGTTCGTGATCGGTGGTGAACGTGTGATCTTCGTTTACATTGCGATCACCCTTGCCTTCGATAGCATCCTCACCGTCGGCATGATCTTCGCCTTCCAGGCCTACAAGCAGCAGTTTCTGGATGCTGGCATGCGGCTGACCGAACAGGCGATCAACTACCAGATCGTCAAGGTCCATCTGACCCGCATCTCTGACATCGCTCTCACCCCACTCGAGGAAGGCGAGGCTGAAAAGAGCAATGAGGAACCCGACTTTACCAAGCCGCTAGTTCTGGACCGTGTGTTCTATCGCTATGGCACCAATGAGCCCATGGTCCTGCAAGGGGTTAGTCTGAAGATCGAACCGGGCGAGTTTATCGCCATCACTGGACCCTCGGGCGGAGGCAAAACCACGCTGATGAAGCTGCTTATGGGACTGTTTGAGCCTACCAACGGCACGATCCATTTGGGCGAGCGTCCGATCTCTTCCTATCGCAAGGTCAAATACCGCCGCGCTATTGGTTCGGTTGCCCAAGGCGATATGCTCTATGCCGGGTCGCTCGCAGCAAACATCGCTTTCTTTGATCCTGAGATCGATATGGAGCGGGTACGAACAGTGGCTCGCATGGCTCAGATCGATGGTGAGATCGAAGCAATGCCAATGAGCTATGAGACCCTTGTTGGCGATATGGGCTCAGTGCTCTCT
>JBCDKX010000004.1:0-39849 GCA_038746055.1 Pseudomonadota bacterium | reverse complement strand
CTCATCCTCGCCGTATGCAGGGGGCATGCCCTGATAAGCGCGCGATGTGGGATAGGAATCTGTCATGAACACCCGCCATTAGACTAACTAATGGGCAGAACAAACCTTCTCTGGCAGTTTGAATGACACGTCTGCTTTCACCCCCAGGAGCGGACGCCGGCCCAGATAAGGCCAGCGCCCAATTTCAGTCAGATCTCAGTCTTCTCGGCGAGGGTGAGAGCATCTTCTATGTCGACTCCAAGATACCGAACGGTGTTTTCGATCTTGGAGTGACCGAGCAATATCTGGATTGCCCGGATGTTCCCTGTGGCTTTGTAGATGATCGAAGCCTTGGTGCGACGCAGCGAATGTGTGCCATATTCTTCGGGTCGCAGGCCGATCGCCTCAACCCACTCATCGACAAGTCGAGCGTATTGTCGTGTGCTCAGGTGTCGGGTTTGATCAACTCGGCTCGGGAAGACGAAGTCCTCGACGTCACCTCCTCTGAGCTCTAGCCAGGCGAACAGACTTGCACGCGCATCGGACGCAATCTCGAACTGTACTGGCCGCCCTTTCTTTCTTTGAGTGATCGTGGCTCGCGTCCTTATTTCCGGGGCGCTGACTAAATCGCCGATCTTCAACTCAACGAGATCACACCCTCGCAGCTTGCTATCGATCGCCAAATCAAAAAGCGCCCGGTCTCTGATGCGCTCCTCCCGATCTAGAAAGAACCGGATCGCACAGATCTGCTTTTGATTGAATGGACGCTTGGGCCCAATCTTTGCGCCAAAGTTCCAAGGCACTCGATTTTGAGCGGCAGGATCAAAATGTGAATTCGTCATAGTCATTCTCCTTGGCCGGAATGGCCTTCGAGAATGTCCGCTTTCGGGCACTAAGATCTCGGATGGCTACGTCGTGGACTAGGGCGCAAAGCAGTCATTAAATCAATTTAGACTAGATAAATCAGAATTCTCTAGCTCTATTAATTATGCGACGTTAAATCTGTATTTCCTCGGGGAATTGTCGTAAACCCTGAGCATCGCGATGCTCTTCAATTAGGAGACATCGTGATGAGGATTTTGTCGAAGCGTCAGGTCAAGGAGCTTGTACTGTATTCGCCTCAACACATCGCACGCCTGGAAAAGGCCGGCCAATTCCCCAAACGGGTACAGCTTGGCCAGAGCCGGGTCGGATGGGTTGAAGACGAAGTGCTGGACTGGCTGCAGAAGCGCCTGGAAGCCCGAGACGAACCTGTCCGGCACTCCTGACTACGAGCGGGTGATCGAGGCCAAACCTCGATCACCCATTTGCATTGGGGGATGCAGAAATGAACTGTTATGCCTGCGGAGCTGAACTCGATCCGCGCGATAAGTTTTGTTCGAAATGCGGAGCATTAACTGCACGTGGCCAAGGCTTTGGCGAGCTTACAGGTCGATATGTGGCAGAATTTGCCCATGGTCTTGGTAAGCTCATTGGCGCAGCAATTAGTTACACCACTAATCCGGAAAACCGGACAAAGGTCTCAATTGGAGCGAGCCTAACGTTTGTGCTGCTCATTTCTCTTACAAGCAATCCAATCTCACGCGGTGTCGGTGGGCTCTTCAATCCATCGTCGGACGCCCCAAGTTTCAACGATGATGGCACTCCAAACTTTGCCGCTTATGAGGATGTGTTTCTGGCGGAATCAGGATCATACGCCGTCACCGGGCAGGCAAACGTTCGAGACTTCCCCACCAGTCAGGAAACCCGGATCATTGGTGCACTAGCCGAAGGAGAGATCGTCATGGCGCGCGAGGTTCAGTCTTTCGATCCGACATCGCAATGGCTGAAGCTAAACACTGGCGGATACGTTTGGGGCGGTAACCTTGTCAGTAGCGAACAGCTTGCTCCACAGGGTCAACCTCGCTTCCCCGCTCCGCTTATTGGCCGCTGGTCTGATCATGCAGAGTGCACTGGCTCCGGACAGGATAGGGAAATCGTCGTATCTGCTTCATCTATCACCATCGGACGCACCCGCTATGACCTCATAAAGATACGCGGTGCCGGAAATGAAATTCCTGGATACGAACTTGCACAGCGGCCTGGCGATACCTCCGCAACTGGAAGCATCATCGTTCAAGAAGACGCAAGATATCCAGCGATTTGGATCAGTTACAATAATCAACCCACTGGCAAGGCGTATCGATACTATCGCAGTGATTATCTTTGCTCAGATGTCCGAGCCATCGCCCGGCTTGGGACAGGGATGTGATGGGGATACAAGACTGGCTTACTCTATCCCCATCTCAAGGGGGCACCGATCCCTATCCATGGCTGCTCATAAGGTATCACTGCGGCGTACATTGCGATGGGGACGCAGAATGACTTCAAAATCTTTCTTACCCAAACCAGAAGAAAGATTTTGAACCTTGGCGCGACCAAAATCGAGCACAAAAGATGGGGGGAATATATCGAATGGATCTGTTGTTTAAACGCGAACAAGTGAGAAGTCTGTCTGGCCGCGTGAGATTTAGAATGTGGGCTAAGGTCGAGTTCGCCGAAGACGAAAAGGCTCTCATAGATCGTTACCATTTCTACGAAGCGCTGGTGCTCATTGGTGCGGACTGGACGCTCTTTGCGTCGACTTGGTGGATCTGGATTTTGTCATCAGCGGCCACCGGGTATCTCGCCAAGGTAATGATGGGCCTTTGGGACTACGCCATCATCGGTCCGTTTGTTGGCGCGGTGCTCGCATTCATGTGGTTCAACGAACGCCGCCAAACGATCTTTATGCGCGATCTCATCCATGGCCGACGGTTCAAATGTCGCAGCGTCGTCGACCTCGCGAAGAAAGAGGCACGATTGGAAGATGCCTGCTTGGTGCTACGGCAGGTTTTAGAAACCGCCAAGCATTGGGACGGTGTGCAAACGAACCCAATTCCTGCCCTAGCCAAGGACGAGGCCAAGGAAGTTGTTGTCAGATCAGCCTAAGCCATTTCCGCGCCTTGCATCGTGGTGGCATGCCTTCTGGGGTGGGCTCTTTAGGCCGAGCGAGAAAAAGCTGGTTCAGCGGCAGTGGCACGCGGTCACGGCTCAACTCCAAGCGCGAAATATTGACACAATCAAGGGGCGCGAGCGCCTCATTGCGTCGATCGCGACCGATGTGCGCTTTGAGCTATTCGGCAATACGCCAATGAACGGTCAGGACGGCATTATCCTCAACCTCGTTCTGCAGCTCTTCGAGTATGATGAGCTCTTTGTGCTCCCGGAAATCAATTGGGAGCGGGAGCGTACCATCGCTCAGCTTTGGGAAATCCGCGAGGTACTGACCAGGCAGCAGAATCTGATCGACGACTTCGAGCGACATGTTGAGCTGATCCAGTTTGTCGCAGGAGACCTATTGCGACCGATTTACCAGGCTTGCCCTTCGTTACTGGACGCCTCTGATCGCGCAGACGGTATATCCGTTCCCACGGACCTTTTGCGAAGCCTGGGCGATATCGGAGAGGTCACTGAGGAGGTGCTGGGCGTCGGCTTGGCAGATGAACTGATGCAGGCGGACCTGCTTCTTCAATTGCAAAGCCGTCTCGAATACAATCTGATTGCGGCATCTGGCGGCAACCCTAACGATCCAACCAGCTTCAAGCGGGCTCCAAAGATGCCCAGCCAGTTTGATGCCAAGACCCCGGAGGTGCTGGTTGAAACCTATCTCGGTGGCACACCGCTTGCTGCGCTGTTCGATCAGGAGTTGAACTTTACCATTCCCACCAAGTCGCGGTTTGAGCACCAGCATATAGTGGCGGGTTCTGGCCACGGGAAAACGCAGACGTTGCAATATCTGATCGCACAAGACCTGGCCGCTATGGAAGAAGATAAGCGCACGGTCATCGTGCTCGATAGCCAGGGCGATCTCATCAACAACATCGCTAAGCTCGATGTCTTTGGACCCGGCGGCGCACTTCATGATCGGCTTGTTCTGATCGATCCGACTGACGTTGAGTATCCTGTCTCGCTTAATCTCTTTGATGTAGGCCAGAAGCGGCTCGACGGGTACGAACCGCTTGAGCGCGAGCGTCTGACCAACTCAATTCTTGAGCTCTACGATTTTGTGCTTAGCACGCTGCTCGATGCGCAGATGACGCAGAAGCAGAATGTGATCTTCCGCTATGTCACGCGGCTTATGCTGCATATCCCGGACGCGACGATCCACACCCTGCGCGAGCTGATGGAGCCAGGCAGCGAGGTGAAGTTCGCCGAGCATATCGCCAAGCTTGAGGGGACGGCGAAGCACTTCTTCGAGACCGAGTTTGCCTCACGCGAGTTCGAGCAGACCAAGAAGCAGGTGCTGCGCCGTCTTTGGGGTATCCTCGAAAACCAGACATTCGAGAGGATGTTCTCGCATCCGCGCTCCAAGCTCGACCTCTTCACCGAGATGAACGCGGGCAAGGTCATCTTGATCAACACCGCGAAAGACTTGCTCAAAGAGCAAGGCACCGAAATCTTTGGGCGGTTCTTCATCGCTATGATCGCGCAGGCGGCTCAAGAGCGCGCGACGTTGCACGGATCAGAGCGCGTGCCGACCATGGTCTACATTGATGAGGCGCAGGACTACTTTGATCGTAATATCGGCCTGATCCTAGCTCAGGCGCGCAAGTACAATGTCGGCATGGTACTCGCGCACCAATATCTCGGACAGCTTGAGCCCAAGCTCCAAGAAGCCTTCGCCGCCAACACCGCGATCAAGTTTGCAGGCGGCGTGTCAGCCAAGGACGCGCGATCGCTTGCGCCCATGCTCTACACCGATCCAGCCTTTATTGAGGCACAAGGCAAAGGCAGCTTTGCTGCCCATATTCGCGGGGTCACAAAGCACGCGGTACCGCTCTCATTCCCATTCGGCTATTTGGAAGACCTTCCGTTCATGACATCGCAAGACCGCGCTGCACAGCGTGAGATCATGCGCGAGCGGTATGCGGTGCATCACTCCCAGATTGGCAAAGACGAGAGCGACGATGATGCGCCGGAGGGTGATGAAGGCGATGAGCCAGACGGTGATGATCCAAAGCCTGATAAACCCAAGCCTGACGGCCCGATGCCCAAGGGACCACTAGGTTCTGGGTCTCAAGCGGAAGGGGCGACACAGTCGGATGAGAAAAAGCCCACCGAACCAAGCAAGAATGGACGCGGCCATATCGATCCCACCCCGAGCGACGAGTGGTAATTTTTTGTGCCTGACCATGGCGCTCCAAGCCTGAAAGTAGCTGCGCATTTCTAAATTTGCTGCACGGTTACAGGTCAGCACCACGTGCATAGAAAAGCGGTCCTTCTGAGCTTCAAGAGGACCACGCCATTTCTCCGAAACCCAAGTTGGATGCCTTGGGCCGACGTTGTCGGACCAAACCAACGCCGACCGGCAAGCGCATCACTCCGCAACCGCGCGATCTTCTATGGTTCGAAAAACTCGCCGAGCATGGACCTTTGCCGTCTTCGTTTTTGCTCGCCTTCGCCAAAGACACTCATCGATCTGAGAAAAGAGCGAAAGAACGTTTGACAGATCTCTTCAATGAGGACCGCACGCCCCATAAGGGCGCTTACCTCACCCGCCCGGCGCAACAGTTCCGCACGCTCGATGCGCGCTACAATCAGCTTGTTTATGACCTTTCGCCTGCGTCAGTTGCTGCCCTTAGAAAAAGCGGCAGCGCAATCCGACCAGCGCGCTCTGGCCCCTGGCAGCATAGCCTGATGGTGAGTTGCATCACTGCATCGATCGAGCTTGCGTGCAATGAATGCGCCGACATCAATTACATCCCTCAATCGAAGATTCTGGCTCGCGCTGACACAATTCTGCGATGGAGCACCGAAATCTGCGATCCAGATAGCGGCGCGTCCTATGAGAAGGATTTACTTCCAGACGCAGTGTTTGGACTGGAGTACCTCACGTCTGAAGGAAAGCGCTATCGTTTCTACGCGCTTGAGGCTGACCGTGCGACCGAACCGCTGCGATCTGGCGAAATCCACCGCAAAAGCTTCCTGCGTCACCTTTTGCAATACGAGGACTACATCGAAGGTGAGGGATATCAGAAACACCTCAATCTGACGGCGCCGATGATGGTGCTAAATGTCACTACCAGCGAAGGGCGGATGCGTCGAATGCTAGGGTTGACGCAGGAGCTGTTTCCGAACGGCAATTCGTATCAGCTGTTTCAGTGTTGGCGTGCATTTGGTGCTGTGCTTGTGCCACCCGATCCAAAGTTAGAGTTGCTAAATGGCGAATGGCTAGGGACGGAACAGCGGTTCAGTCTGACCAGCCATTAGATCACGGGTTGATGTCTGCTGTTATCTGACTGATCTAAATAGCTAGCGACCGCAAGTGGGGGTGAAAGCAGACGCCAAGAGCGCATGGCGGCCTGGCTCTTAGCTCGGAAGAGGCACCGGCTGCTCTTTGATAAGCGCGCGATACTTGGTCGCCTTGGCTTCCATTTTGGACATGAGCGCTTTGTATCGATCCGTCTTTAGCAGCGGCTCAAAGAGTGGGTTACGATTGAGATGCACGAATGTGTGGCCATCCTCCAAGGCCGCCTCCAGCCAGTCGATCGCTGCGCCATCGTTGCCTCGCAGCATCTGTGTGCCCGCACCCGCGACAAAGACGTCATAACTGTCAGCGGTTTGAGGTGTGTACGCGAAAAGCGACTTTTCCATCTTCTCCAGTAGCGCATCGCAATCGGGATCGGCCACTTCACACAGGACATGCGCATGGGCGAGGAACCAAACTAGTTCATTGATCGCCATATCGGCCGATCCGGTGAGTTCCAGTTCCTCAATCGTGCGCTTCATAAAAGGGAGCGCGGTATCGAAATCGCGCAGATAAAAGTGCAAGATCCCTGTTTCATTGCCGACTGTGTCGGGATCAGGATTATCCGCGAGGAACCGTTCAACCGCAGCTCTGTCGCCTAGCATTGCATCGATCTGAGCTTTCGCATTCGGGGCTGTGGCAACTAGGGAGCGAGCCTTCTCCTCCGACCCCAGTCGCAAATAGAATTTTGCCGCTTCAAGCGCGAATGCGTCGTTCTTAGGGAAATCACGCAGCACGGTCGCAAACAGCGCGTGCGCCTCGGTATATTCGCCGGTTTTCAAGAGCATCCAGGCAAGGTTCTCCTGGACCGCTGGGTTTTCGCTGTTCCAGCGGGCGTTCACGCGCGCGACATCCAACGCATCCTGCGTGTTGCCTCGGCTGAACTCTTCGATCGTGAGACCATGCAGAACTGCGGGATTGAGCGGATCGATATCACGCGCGCGTCGATAAAGATTTAGCGCCTCTTTTCTCCGGCCTATCTGCGTGTAGGCAAATGCCAAGGCTGATAGAGTGTAGGCGTTATTCGGATCGACTGCCAAAGCCCTCTGAAACATCGCAATGGCCTCGCGCGAGTCTCCATCGTCGGTGGTAATGATTGCGTTGGCTATGAGCACATCATTGTCTTTGGGGGCTAATTCGAGCGCCTTGGCCAAGGCTTCGCGGCGTGCGGCGTTCGCTTCCTCCCACGACAAGCCCGCCACATAATATGCGTCCTCATAGGCCAGCACCAGCAAGCTGTATGGATCGACATAATTCGGATCGATCTCAATCGCTTTCTTCAGATACTCGATCGCCTGAGTGATGGAGCCAGACGTTTGGGCTCGCAGCGATGATTTTGCGCGATAATATAGATCAAGAGCTCGCGAGGATTGCGTTTTTGCGCGGGGCAACTGTGAAGGAGTTACCAGCTCCCCCGCCATTTCCGACACGACTTCACTGACGATCTGTTCCTGAAGCCGAACAACATTGGCTGTGTTGTAAGGGCGGTCATACGTCGCGGTCCAAATGCGGTCATCCGCCGCTGCGTCGATCAAGTTGACTGTGACTTTGAGCGAAGGACCGACCCTCGCAAAACTGCCTTCGATGACATGCGTGACGCCCAAGGTTTCAGCGGTTTCAGCAATGGTGGTGTTCGACATATCAGAAAAACGGAACGCTGATGAGCTGGAGCTCACCTTGAAGCCATTGATCCGCGCAAGGACGTTGGAAAGCTCGTCGGCCACCCCCTCGCCAAGATAGGCTTGGTTCGATTGGCCACCGACCTCGCGAAATGGGAGAACCGCAATTGCCGCATCGAAAGGCCTGGACTGGGCGGATTGGGCCGTGTTTTCGCGTGAGGTGACGCCAAACCAAGCGACAATCATGATCGCGACTGCGAGCGCTCCGAGGACGGCCATGAAGGCTGGCTGCCTCCTCGACGGGTTGGTCTCCGCAGGTGGTGACGCGATAAGATCGTCCGATGGTGCGGATTGCGCCTCTTCGGGCTCTTCCTCGGTAGAGGCTGCTGCCATGCCGCTGTCAGCCGTAACAGCGCCGACAAATCTCAGACCCTTGCCACGCACCGTTTCGATCAAACGATGAGGCTCTTGTGTGTCGCCCAGCGCTGCGCGCAGTTTACGGACCTGTGTGCGCATCGCGTCCGGCGAGGTGTGCAAGCCACCCCAGATTTCTTGCTGCGTGGTCTCTTTATCAACCAAGGCGCCCGGATTGCGCAGCAGCAAAGCGAGCAATTCAAGCGATCGCGGCTGAAGATCGACGAGTTCACCCGACTCATCGGTCAACTCGAACCGCTCTGTGTCCAGCACAAACTTATCAAAGGCGTACTTCATTTGTATCCCAGCAAACCGTCCTCGAATGATTACGTAGCGCAAAGGAAAGCGCAAGCCCGACTCGATGACCGTTCGGTAAACGTGACCACAACGTGACTTATCCCAGATTTCAGGGTGTTTTGCGTGACTTCTGCGTGGGCAGACTTGTCTGACGACACATAATTGCGTCACCCCTTGCTCATCACATTGTCACTGGGCGTCGAGCCGCAAATGTATCGATTTGCGGAGCGGAGAAACTCGCCCTGGTGCCATTTGGGAAGGGCGGAAAAATGAAATCACTTTATCTCGCTTCGACGGCGCTGGGGATCGGCGTCATGGCTTCCATGCTTGTGCCAACCGAGAAGGCGCTGGCAGCCGATTGCCTCCTCGATCTGGATAATGATGGAGAGACAGAGGGTATACAGCTCTCAATCAGCGACCCCGATAACGTGGAACTCAGTTTAGCCTGCGGCCTGGGCGCACAGGCCAGAGAAAGAGGTGCGGTTGCGATTGGACCCTCGAGTGAGGCGAACGGCCCACAAGCCGTCGCGATTGGGACTGAGGCCGAAACAGAGGCGCTTAACGCCGTTGTGATTGGCGCTTTATCCCGCGTCGGCGATGCGACAGGCGGCATTGCCATCGGTGTAGGCTCAGTGGTGAACGGCGGTATTTCCCGAGACGAGCCTGGTGGGATAGCGATTGGCGCTTCCGCTCGTTCTGATTCGACGGATGCCATTGCTCTGGGCCGATTTACGAGCGCCGTAGGGATATCTTCCCTCGCGGTCGGAGTCTCGGCCCGAACGAGTGGTGTGGGCTCAATCGCGATTGGCGGTGACACCAACGTGGATGCTGACAGTCGCGGGGCCAGAGCGTTCGGCGATAGGTCAATAGCCTTGGGGGCAGATAGCTTTTCCGACGCAATCCGCGCTATCGCGGTCGGATCAGAAAGCAACGCGAATGCCGAACGCGCAATCGCGATCGGCTCTGACAGCCGAGCGAACGAACTGCGCGCTGTTGCACTGGGCCCTAATGCCGATGCTAACGCCGAAAATGCGACCGCCCTGGGCACGCAGGCACAAGCAGCTGGAAGCGGGGCGCTGGCGGCTGGACGCCTTGCCAATGCATCAGGAAACAACAGTGTTGCTGCGGGGGCACAATCGACTGCTTCAGCCGGAAACTCGGTTGCGGTTGGACGCCTCGCAAACGCGGTACAGGACAGCACAGTCGCAGTCGGCGTCCAAGCCGAAGCTGATGGCCTCAACGCCGTGGCGGTCGGACGCCTCGCCAATGTATCCCAGAATAATGGTGTTGCGATCGGCAACCAATCGGCTGCGTCTGGAATACAGGGCGTCGCACTGGGCCTATTCAGTTCGGCGAGCAGCACAGGCGCCGTTGCTCTGGGGCCTAATTCGCAGGCCAACGGCGTCAATTCGGTCGCGCTTGGATCGAGTTCGGTGGCCGATGAGAACAGCACGGTCTCTGTAGGCCGTGCCTTTGACGACAATGGTACGCCAAACGACACTAGCGACGATACCTCGGCCATCACCCGCCGGATCACCAACATTAGGGCTGGAACGGGCGATACGGACGCTGTGAACCTTGCTCAGCTTGACGCGGTGGCTCAGGTGGCTGGGGCGGCGCAGAGCGGCGCTGATGCGGTTCAAGTGACCGCCGACGCCAACGCAGCGCAGCTTGCCTATTTCGTTGCCAATTCCACAGGCACGGGTGCGAGCGCGACTGGGGACGACGCAGTGGCAATCGGCGAAGAGGCTGGGGCGGGCGGTCTCAATTCGGTCGCGCTGGGGAGAGACGCTCAGGCGACGGGAGCGATCTCGGTGGCGATCGGCGGCGGCGCCGATGCTCTGGCAAGAAGCGGAAATGACATTGCTATCGGCCGATCATCTTCGACAGGCGTGGAGGCGGCGAATGCCGTCGCCATTGGCAGTTTTGCCGAAGCCACCGAACGAAACGCTTTCGCATTGGGCAACCTTTCTAGTGCAAGTGCAGCCTCATCCACAGCGATTGGCAGTGGCGCCAGAGCGGGTGGTTTGAACAGTTTAGCCCTCGGAGAAGCCTCACAAGCCAACGGCGTCGCATCAATAGCCATTGGGGGCGACACAGGAGAAGACGCTGCCCAGGAAGGCGCGGCCGCCGGCGCAGATCGAGCAACTGCCATTGGAAGCAGTTCGAGGGTCGGAGGCGTAGATAGCACGGCGATTGGCGCCAATTCGCTTGTCAGTTTCGGGGTCACAAACGCCGTGGCCCTCGGCGCGGGATCGGTCGCGGATGAAGCCGACACCGTCTCGGTCGGCGCGTCGGGCGCGGAACGCCGGATTGTCAATGTAGCCGAGGGAACAAGCGATAATGACGCGGTCAACCTTGGCCAGCTCAACACGGCGATTTCAAACATAAGCCTCGGCGGCAATCCCTATGTCGTCGTGAACTCGACAGGAGCACCGGCCTCCGCCACCGGTCTAGATGCGATCGCTATTGGCCAATCCGCCAGCGCGACCGCGGATAATGCGGTGGCTTTGGGGGCCGGCTCAATTGCTGACGAAGCTGACACTCTATCGGTTGGCGCCTCGGGCTCAGAACGCCGGGTGGTCAACGTAGCTGACGGCACCGCCACCAATGATGCGGTAAACCTCGGGCAACTCGACGCTGTTAGGTCAATCGCCACTACCGCGCGATCAACCGCCAACAGCAACGCCAACGAACTGCTGCTCTTTGACGCGAATGTAGTCCGCGCAAACGCGGCAAACGCGACCGGAAACGAGTCTCTGGCCGTGGGTGAAAGCGCGCAAGCGCAAGGCGCAAACAGCACGGCGATTGGCAATGCTGCGCGTTCAGAAGCGGCCAATTCGACCGCTCTGGGATCCACCGCTACCGCCACCGCCAATCGGAGCACGGCGGTCGGCCGCATCGCCGAGGGGACAGGAGTGGCATCCACGGCGGTTGGTTACGGCGCGGTTGCTAGCGCAGATAGGACCATTGCATTTGGCGAAGAAGCAAAGGCCAGCGCGGTCAACGCCATAGCCATCGGAGCGGATGGCGATACCGATATGACGGGTGCTATCGCCTCGGCTCTTGATTCAACAGCGCTTGGAACCGATGCAGAGGCCAACGCGGAAGGGTCCGTGGCACTGGGTGCGCGTGCGATTGCGGATCGCGATAACACCGTCTCGGTTGGCTCCTCGGGCGATGAGCGCCAGATTGTGAATGTGGCCGCGGGATCGCAAGACACCGATGCGGTGAATGTAGCGCAGCTTAACAGCGCTATCGCTGGTGTGAGCGGCGGCGGCGCGGGGAGCGGCAGCGCGTATTTCGTTGCCAATTCTGACGGGGTTGTCCCAGTTGCGACCGGCAACGATGCGGTTGCGATTGGTGAGCTGGCGCAAGCCAACGCGGACAATTCTATAGCGCTGGGCGCAGGCTCGGTAGCGAATGAGGCGGATACGGTGTCGGTTGGTTCGTCGGGCATCGAGCGCAGAGTGGTGAACGTGGCTGATGGCACAGGGACAACCGATGCCGTCAATTTCGGGCAACTAGACGCGGTCTCGAGCGTCGCGGATGATGCCTTTTCACTGGCTGGCCAGGCCGCGTCCGAAGCCTCTACGGCGCAAGACCGCGCGAACGATGCCTTCGCCTTGGCGAGCAGTGTTGAGACCACCGCGGATCAAGCGTTCAGCGACGCACAGGATGCGCTCTCTGATGCAGCGGATGCGGCGGACCTCGCCAGCGATGCGTCCGATGATGCCGCTCAAGCTTTGCTTGATGCGTCAGCTGCCCAAGCTGATGCCGAAGCGGCGCAAGACACAGCGGACATCGCGCAGGCGACCGCCGACGATAACGCCGCGCAGCTCGCCTATTTCGATGTAAACTCCGACGGGCTTGGCGCGAGCGCTACGGGCGACGACGCCATTGCTATTGGCGAGTTGGCCATCGCCACAGACGAAAGCGCGGTGGCGATCGGCGATGCGGCGGGAGCCGGTGGGATTGCTTCTGTCGCGATCGGTGTTGACGCGACGGCGACGGCTGAGGCGGCGCTGGCGATTGGTCCGGGCTCCGCGGCCAACGAAGCGGGCTCTGTCGCGCTCGGCGCCAGCGCCTTGGCAGGTGGGCTGGATGCGGTCGCTATCGGTCCGATTGCCACAGCCACGAATGTCGACGCGGTCGCGATTGGCTTTGACGCTCTGGCCAGCGGCGCGTTTGGCGTCGCCTTGGGGTCTGAGAGCACGGCTACCGGCGAAGATGCGGTAGCGCTTGGGACCCAAGCGTCGGCCTTGGCTGAAGACGCGGTGGCGATTGGTGATGACGCTTTTGTGGACAGCAATGACGGGGTCGCGATTGCCGATGACGCGCAAACGCTGGCCGAGGCGGGTGTCGCTATTGGTGAGGGCGCCATCGTAGCCCTCGGGGCAGATAGAGGACTTGCCTTTGGCCAAGGCGCTTTGGCCAACGCGGCGAACGCGGTGGCGTTGGGCGCGGGTTCGGTCGCGGATCGGGCCAACACGGTTTCGGTTGGCGCCTCGGGCGCTGAGCGCCAGATCACTAATGTGGCGGCGGGCACCCAAAACACAGACGCAGTCAACCTAGGCCAGCTCAACAGCGCCATCGCGGGTGTCGGAACCGGCGCTGATAGCGACTTCATCGCAGCTAACTCAACAGGGTCGCAGCCTGTTGCGACGGGCGAGGATGCGGTGGCAATCGGTGAGCTGGCTCAGGCAAGCGCGGATAGTTCGGTTGCTCTTGGCGAGGGATCAGTGGCTGATGAGGCAAGCACCGTCTCGGTTGGCGCCTCGGGTTCAGAACGGCGCGTCGTGAACGTGGCCAACGCCACCAGCCAAAATGATGCGGTCAATCTTGGACAACTCAACACAGCGATTGCCGGGGTAAACACGGGCGCAAACCCCTATCTCGACGTCAACTCAACTGGCTCGGCAGCCAGCGCTATCGGACCGGACGCAATCGCACTGGGCTCTGGCACCGAGGCAAGTGGGCCGATCTCTATTGGTATTGGCTTCCAATCGGTTGCGAGTGCGTCGAGTTCCATCGTGCTTGGTAACTTCGCGGAATCAGAAGGACTGGGTTCCATAGCGGTTGGAACCTTCTCAAGCGCCACGGCCGATGGATCGATCGCAATAGGGACTGATGGCGGCGATGGTCTGCTCGCGGGAGCGCTGGCGCAAGCGACCAACGCGGTCGCTTTGGGGGCCGACGCACGCGCTAGGGAACGGGACTCGGTCGCCCTCGGCGCGGGTTCTGTGGCCGATGAGGCAAACACGGTCTCGGTGGGCGCTTCGGGTTCGGAACGCCGGGTTGTGAACGTGGCGAGCGGCACAGCCAGCACCGACGCGGTGAACCTGGGTCAGCTGGATGCGGTCAGCGCCGTTGCCAACGCGGCGCAAGGCGACGCAACGCAGGCGCTCGCCGATGCGGCGGACGCGCAGGGGACGGCGGACACGGCTTTGGCGAATGCTGCGACGGCACAAAGCGCGGCGGACACGGCTTTGGCCAACGCGGCCACCGCGCAAGCGACGGCGGATCAGGCTCTGGCGCAGAACAGCGCGCAGGACACCGCCATCGGCAACAACGCATCGGCCATCACCGCCGCGCAAGGCACCGCTGATACCGCGCTCGCCAACGCGGCGACCGCGCAAAGCGCAGCCGAAGCGGCGCAGACCGATGCCACGCAAGCTCTGGCGGACGCCAGCGCGGCTCAGACCTCGGCGAACCAAGCTTTGGCTCAGAACGTGGTCCAGGACGCAAGCATCGCGGCCAACACCGACCTCGCCAACGCAGCCCAAGGAACCGCTGATATGGCTATCACCAACGCCGCTACCGCGCAGGGCACCGCTGACACCGCTCTGGCCAACGCCGCCACGGCGCAGTCTCGGGCGGATGACGCTTTTGCCAACGCAGCGAGTGCTCAGGTGACCGCCGACACCGCTCGAGCCGAAGCGCGCGATGCGATGACGGCCGCGATGCAAGCGGGCAGCGACGCCGGCGCGGCGCAGGCTCAGGCCGAAGCCGCGTTTGAACGCGCGGTCGAAGCCCAGGCCGACGCCGATGTGGCGCTGGCGGAAGCGATGGCAGCTCAGGCCGATGCCGATAGCGCGCTGGCGCTGGCCAACACCAACGCAGGAGAACTGGAGTATCTCGCGGTCAACTCAACCGGAGCGGGTTCCACCGCTAGCGGAGAGGAAGCCATCGCGCTTGGCTCGGGCAGCAACGCTTCGGGCAACCGTTCGGTGGCCATCGGCTACCAGGCGCGCGCTGAGAACGGCATGGCGGTCTCGATCGGCTCGCAGAACGTCGCCAGCGGCGATGGATCGGTCGCGATCGGCGATCCCAACTTCGCCACTGGGCGCGGCGCGGTGGCTCTGGGCGCGGACAACACCGCCACTGGCATCGGCGCGGTGGCTATAGGCAACGCCAACCAGGCCATCGGCAATGGAGCGGTGGCGCTGGGTAACGGCTCGATGGCGCTGGCCGACGGCGCGGTCGCCATCGGTCCGGGAGCGGTGGCCGACGAGGTCAACCTGATCGCGCTAGGCAGCTCGATCGGGCGGGTGCAGGCGCCCGGCATCACCTCGGCGGCCAGCCGCGCGGCGCAGGAGGGCGCATTGAGCCTGGTGACCACCGATATGGCCGGTAACCTGGGCGCGGTGGAGCTCAACGTCTCGAGCCTGCTCACGGTTGACAGCCGGATCAACGGCCTCGACACCCGCGTGAGCCTGCTCGACCAAGCGGTGGCCCGCAACCGGCGCTTTGCCAACGGAGGGATCGCAGCCGCCATGGCGCTCTCCGGCACCACGATCGTTCCCGACAGCGACTGGTCGATGGCGTTCAACCTTGCGACCTTCGAAGGCCAGCAAGGGTTCTCAACCAGCATCGTCGGCCGCGTCACCGAGCGCCTCTACGTCTCAGGCGGCATAACCGGGTCCACGGTCAGCGGCACAACCGCAGGCCGCGTCGGCGTCGCCTTCGGGTTCTAAAGCCTTCGGGTTCTGACTCGCCTCAGAACTCGGACCTGGGCACCGGCTCCTCGCCCGAACGTCGGTGCCCAGGTTTTGCAAGGGTTTTTCTATCGGTCAGAGCTGCATCCCAGCACTGCCCAAGCCCAAGCGGCAGCCCGACGGGGGCGTTGCAAAAGCAGCGCTCCCGTTTTGGTGAGGTGCGAATGTCTGGAAATGGGTCGTAGGGCGAACGTCGGCTTTTGACATTCCGGCATTCGAAACCGGACAGTCCGCTAACTCGGCCCAGTTTGAGCCATCACCCAATGCCTGAAACTGGGGGTGAAGGCAGACAAGATAATCAAAGTGCAGCTCGGTGTACGATCCGGGCGAGACTACTGAGATGCAGTTGATGCTGGCTCTTGAAGTGGCTCATAGATCACGTTGGAGTTGACCAGATCATCTATAGCCGCCTGATCGCCGGACTTTGCTAAAGCGATCAATTCTTCTTGTGCCTTAGTGGGGCGCGACGCCTGTCCGAGAACAACTAATTCATCGCAACTTTTGCCCAAGCGCTCTTTGGCCTTGGCAAAAACAGCGTTCTGTAGTTCGATCGGCTTATTTTCAGCGGTTATGTACTTGCTCTCGAACGCCGAGGTGGTCCTGAGTTCGGGCGGTAGACTTACGTCGCCAGCATTGACGAGTAACGTTGATGCAAATCGCAGAACAGCACTACGTTCAGTTTCAGCAAAGAGCGGTTTGGCGCTATCGCCTTCACCCACTTTGTCCTCAGTGGCTTTGGACCAACGATCAACGAAGGTACCGACTCCTCGAATGATATCAAGTTCGGCGGAAATGGCCCGTTGTGCATCGAAATTCTTCAGAAAGCAGATTTTCGAGGGATCCGGAAGCTTGGTGTGGTCGCTGTCAGGCTTAAACAGCTTTGCAGCAAGGCCATCGTAAATACCAAATCGTGCATATTGGATCACGCCGTTGGAGACGCTTTCCCAGTCCTTCGTTAGAAGCTCAGCCCAATAGGTGCTGCGAGCATCGATAGCGAGCACGTCAAAAGCTTCCTTTGCAGCAACAATGCCATCGCTGCGGTTTTCTAGTGTCTCCTTAAGTCTGGTGTTGAGTTCACCAAGGGTCTCTTGGTGTATGTAAGAGGCCTCGCTTGAACCTGTGTTCTTGAAGATGTTGAGGGTGAAGTAGGTTTCGTCACGATAGGGCTCATAGACGCACGGAGCATCACTTCCTCTTGTCACCGATGTGCAAGGTAAGTCTTGGCCATTCCTATTGACCAGAAAAAGCTGGCCAGTGTTGTGATCTAGCTCAAGATTGCGCCAGACTTGATCGGCGCGGCGATCAGTAATCCGGCGCAATACGTAGCGGCCTTCTTCGAGACCAGCTGACGTTGCATTATTGCCCCCTGAACTGTGATCGAGCACGAAACGATATGAAAAGATGATATCGTCGTTGTTGTTTTCGAGAAGCGACTTCCCAAGTGTGAGCAGTGCGTCCGCACCCGCCCCTTGACCTAAGAACTTGGAGGATTGCCCCAGGCTTGCAAGGCTGTCGAGCAAGCCTTTCATCTCATCGCTTACTCTATCAAGCTCCAGAACAATCAACTGAATACCAACAGGATTACCAGAGTATTTTGCCGGTCCAAGGAGAGGAATATTGCTGAAGTTCAAAGCCTGCCGGTGTTCTACATCGGGACTGTAATAGATTACCTTCGCCTCGTTAAGAGAAGACTCGCCAGCCAACTCGACAAATCCGACTTCCGTGTTGGGATCGGTGCTGAACTCGAATGCTCTGGCGAGCACCACAATCTCCGCTTGAGGTACAAAAGGATTGTTCGCATCCAATAGCCTGGATGGGGTGAAGTGGAACTCAGACACATATTGCATGAACCCATGATCAAGACGGATCGAGAATACGTCGTCGACGCCTATTGCTGTTCCCAAGCTCGTATTCTTGCGGAATAGCCGCGAACCAAGTAACGGAGCGCAAATTTTTGCTGGTTTTGGTTTCCTCTGCGTGCGGCAGGCCGTATCGTTGAAATATTCAATGCGCTTGGCGATTTCTTCATTTGAAGGAGGAAGCTCCGCTCTACGATAATCCACCACTCCAGTGTCAATTGTCGAACAGGCTGAAAGCGCCATACCCACGATTGCGGGGACAAATAGTCGCATAGTCATAATCTCCCGATCGGTTTCTTCAATTAAATCACCCAAGCTCAACCATATGCCCCGGATGCCCTCAATATTAATTGGGCATTAGTACAAGAAAAGAGACCGCAGACAACTGCAGGGTATTGACTGCAAATGGGTCGACAGCCGAAGGTCTGCTTTTCGGGGAGTCTAGGCGGGAAGAGGCATCTCAAAAACAACAGGAATGATGTGAGGTCTAGTCAGGAATGTGGATCACACACATTTCGAAAGGATCAACTTTCGTAGTCTTCAGGCAGAGCACACGCGCTATGAGTGTTCGGCGCCGAAATTTACTGGCAATCTAGTTGTGATCTCGGGACCATAACACATCCAACATCAGCGTTTTGAAGGCTGAACGCCTGAAGCGATCATACTCATCCCGGCTGGAGCCGGATAAGAACTATGTTCAACAAACGTATGATAAAATCGTCAAAAGTTGAGTTTGTCAGCCACACCAGACTCAATTCGGACTCTCCAGCCATCGTCATACATTTCCGCGATGGCAACCCCAGATCTAATCTGCAGATAGCTCCCAAGACACGGTCTGACGGCTTCATACAGATCCTTGGTTTCCCCTCCAGCCAGCCTGAGGGTACCCGAAAACTCTATTCGCTTGGCTGAGCTTCCGTCCTGCGTAGCCTGATTGGCGTTTCTAACGCCGGTGATCTCGTTCACCTCTATAGCTAGAGGGCTTGCGAACGTGATTGAGTCAGGGCGGCTAATCCCCCTGACATATGTGTATGTCTGTATCGCGGAGGTGGCTTTTCCAACAATACGCCAGTTTCGGAGCATACCGTGCTGCTCTAAACAAAGCGCATCATTGCTGGTTACCTGAATAACACTGGAAAGCGACGCTTGAGACAGCAACGTTCTGGCCATTTCGCGGTCGAATGCTTCAGAACTATTGTTTCCTGCGCCACAGGCGATCAAGAAAGCAGTGGGAAAAGCAGCCAGTATGCGTGACCTATAGATCATGATTGCGGACCTCCGAACTCAGCCTGCAATGCGCTCCGCAATTCGCTCAAACGCTGCTGTGATCTTGAACCATTCGATTTTCCACCAACAGAGGTAAAGTCGATCGTGATCGTCTGGCCATCGGGGTTTAGAGTCACTGTTGTGAACACACTGAAAGACCGGCTAGTCATGGATGTTACGAAGTTCGGCTCGTCTGACAACTTCACTGAATTTTTAGAGCGATCGCCGCCCGAATACTGGTATCCAAGCCGTTCACCGAGACCAATCACTCGATCACTGAAGTTTGTTGTCTCGCCGGTGATGGCGACGCTTTCAGTCGTCATAAACTGACCGCCGATGCCGCTGAAAGTCGCACAACCCGTCAATAACAATGCGCACACGATCGCAGTGAATATTCTCATCTTCTAATTCCCCCTGAGTACCAATCTCATATTCCAGACAGAATATAACCGTTCGGAATATATTCCAAGCGGAATTTACGCCTCCTGCAAAGTCATTCCAAACTGGCGGTGATTATGCGGGACGAAATCTACTCCGAAGGCCATCGCAACCTTCGCAGGATCTTGAAGCGGGAGCGCTTGTCGGCAGGCCTACGTCAGTCTGATGTTGCCGATCGAACGAACCGTTCTCAGGCCTATATTTCTAAGTTTGAAAAGGGTGATCTGAGGCTCGACGTTGGAGACTTTGTCCTCTTCTGTCGTACCATCGGGTGCAGCGCTCACTCTGTTCTCGATGAGGCCTTCGGGAGTAACTGATTTGAGCTGTTTTGGTTGGCCTAGCCGCCAATTTTGCTCATTTTGCCCTTAGCTATTGGGGCTGTGCCAAATGAGCAAAAAAGCAGCGCGATTGCGCTGCTTGTTCGGTTCCTGAACTGATCAGCCCATCGCTTGAGCCAAGCGAGTGGTCGGTTCACGCTTAACGCTTTCAATGAGTGAAAGAGCTTCAAAGATCACCGTTGTACGAGGCTCCTTTTCCCAGAACCGTCGAGGCTTATGATTGATCGACTGAAGCGCTGGATACTTCTGCATCAGATGCTGAGCTTCCTCAGACTTGTTCAAGAACTCATGCCGCCGCTCAATCGTAACATTCAGGGCTGCGCTATCTTCAGCAACTCTAGCGATTGCGAGTGTCACAGCCTTAGTCGCAGAGCTCTTGTGCACCGCTGCATCAACATCTTCGGTAACGATGACGTTCGGCTTCCAACGATCGATCATGTCCTGCGCCACCCTCGCGGCGCAGTCGACATTGCGAGAGGCCACCTGGGAACGCTTGTGGAAGCGCAATTCATTGCCAGCTACATAGACAATGCCCACCCGGCCATACGCTGCGGCGAACGCCAGAAAGCTAAGCCGATCCATTGGCAGGATTGCTAAGCGCGTCCGCTAATCGGTTCTCAAGAGCTTTGAGTGTGTTGTCTCGGTTGAATGCGTCAACGGCCCCTTTCTTGCCTTGCTCTGGCAAAGACGGAAGTTGCCGGAACAGCTCGTGCCGTGCTGCTTCTCGCAGCATCTCGTACAGGCTTGGAAAGACGCGATTGAAGATCAGCGTGAGCTTGGTGATCTGCGATAAAGTTGGCAGTCGCTTGCCAGATTCCACTGACGAGATTTCTTTCTCGCTAGCTTCCAATAGGATTGCGAGATCCTTTTGCGATAACCCTGACCGACGGCGTGCAACCTTCAGATCTTGGGCAAACAATGATTTCATATTGGTAGTGCTTAAACTGATAAAGCTTCATCAGTTTATCGGGCACGCGAGCAGATAGAAGTCCCCCATTTTAACAGCCACTTGACACCGTCTTAGTGCCACCAACCAGCCCCAATGAGCTGCCTTCGGAACGGTAAAACCGTTCCGATCAGTCCCCGAGCTACTTGGTGGCTAAGGGTGTTCTAGGTTGGCTAAAGAATACGTCAATCTGAGCCGGTCGCGCTAGTCCCTCAAAAGGGTACTAGTTGGAACGTGCTAATCGCGAGATCATAAGCGCATGCTCAACTATCCAAACGCAATCACAACCATCGGCCTTGCGCATACGCGTCATGGCGACCGGTCATTCGGCATCAGGCAGGCCGATCGCTTGCATCATTGTTATCTGATCGGTCAGACCGGCACCGGTAAGTCCACGTTACTCGCTACCATGGCTGAACAGGACGCCCGGTGTGGACGCGGCTTCTGTCTTATCGATCCGCATGGCGACATGGCAGAGAGCCTGTCACAACGATTGAGTGTGCCGCACACCTACTGGGATGTGGCTGATCCAAGCAGCACCTATGGATACAACCCGCTTGCTCATGTGCCGCGTTCTTTGCGCCCGCTGGTTGCTTCGGGCTTTATTGACACGCTCAGACAGCAATGGGCCAACAGCTGGGGCGCTCGCATGGAGCATATGCTGCGTTATGCCGTGTTGGCGCTGCTCGATCAGCCGCAGGCCGATCTGCGTGATGTGATCCGGCTCTACGTCGACAAGGACTTTCGCCGCGAGGTCGTTGCTCGCGTTGAAGACGAACAAGTGCGCGCGTTTTGGACAGTCGAATTTGCTAAGTTGAACTATCTAACAACCGTGGACGGACTGCCTCCGATTGCGAACAAGCTGGGTGCCTTTCTGGCGAACCCAGTTGTTCGCAATGCTGTGTGCCAGCCCGCCACCCCACTCCGTTTCCGCCGAACTATGGATGAAGGAGGAATAGTGATCATCAATCTCGCCAAAGGCAGGTTGGGCGCTGATATTGCCAACGTGCTGGGAGGCCTTTTGATCTCCAGCCTTATGAATGCGGCGTTCTCGCGCAGTCAGACGTCAGAGGCAGAGCGCAGGCCGTTCTTCCTCTATGTCGATGAGTTCCACAACTTCACCACTGCCGTCTTCGCAGGCATGCTCGCTGAGGCGCGCAAATATGGCCTGGGAGCCATTCTTTCCCATCAGCATACCTCGCAGACTGATGCAGCGGTGTTTGAGACCATTCTGGGCAATGTGGGGACGATCTTGTCGCTCAGGATTGGGGTGAAGGACGCGCCGCTTATTGCGAAGCAGTTTGGCGAAATCGCCCCTTACAATTTCACCAATCTGCCCAACTACCGCGGCTATGCTCAGTTGCTCGTCGATGGGCGAAAGCTGCCAACCTTTTCGTTCCAGACGATACCCGGTCCAAGCAATTACTCGAGCGCTAATCACCATCAAAAATATGCATGAGCAAGAGTACCTCACAGCCTTCCTTAAAACCTGCAAAGACATATACGAACGCCGTATGCGCGAGGGTACGTGGCCATGGCCAGATTCGACGATTTCTGAGGATGTGGTAGATTCAGAAAACACAAGTCACGAAAAAATAAGAAGCGATGCTATGCGTACATCCGTGTCTCCACTCAAAAGCAAGGCGAAGGAGTATCCTTGGAGGCGCAAAAGGAAGCCATCACTGCCTTTGCGAGTCGTGAGAACATCGAGATCACGCGGTGGTTCGAAGAGCAAGAAACCGCCGCCAAGGTAGGGCGTCCCATCTTCACCAAGATCGTGCAGGACCTGAAAAGAGGCAAAGCCGACGGGCTGATCTGCCACAAACTGGATCGCCTCACGAGGACCCTAAAAGAGTACAGCATTCTAGGTGACCTCATCGACGCTGGGATCGACGTACACACTGCCGTTGATAGCTTAGACTTTCGCTCTCGTGGCGGACGCTTAACTGCTGAAATCCAAGCCGTGATGGCCGCAGACTATATTCGTAATCTGCGCGAAGAGACCCTTAAGGGTATGACCGGACGCTTGAAGCAGGGATTGTATCCCTTTCGCGCACCGATCGGATATTTAGACACCGGGCGTGGGCAGCTGAAAACCCCAGACCCCGAACGAGCGCCACTTATCAAAGAAGCCTTCGAACTCTATGCGAGCGGGCAGTATTCCATGAAGAAGCTCTGGCCTGAGATGCAGCGCCGTGGTCTCACCAACCGCATGGGCGGAAAGCTCTCGCTCCATGGTCTTGAGACCATCCTCGGGAACAGCTTTTACGTGGGTGTGATTCACATCAAGCGCACCGGCGCGACGTTTCCGGGCGCACACGAGCCTTTGATCGCTCCGGCGCTCTTCGGGCGAGTACAAGACATCAAAGCGGGCAAGTGCGGCCCAAAGGTGACTAAACACAATCACACATATCGTGGCTTGTTTCGGTGTGGGGAGTGTGGCGGGCCGATGGTGCCAGAAAGACAGAAGTCCTGGGTATATTATCGCTGTCCGGTAAAAGACTGTGCCACCAAGTGCGTGCGAGAGGAAGTTATCGCCAGCGCTATTGATGCGTGCTTGGAGAACTCGGAGCTAACAGAGCGAAGCGCCAAGGACGCCAAGGTACAGATCGCTACTTGGGTACGGGAAGCGAAGACGAAGGACCAGACGCGG
This sequence comes from Pseudomonadota bacterium, assembly GCA_038746055.1. Classification (GTDB taxonomy): domain Bacteria; phylum Pseudomonadota; class Alphaproteobacteria; order Sphingomonadales; family Sphingomonadaceae; genus Erythrobacter. Next base: position 16,714 of record JBCDKX010000004.1, on the reverse strand, counting down.
GGATTAAATCTGCGAAGAGATAACCTCGTACAGCGACAACACCGCCTCACCGATGCATTAGTAGATGGCCTCATCTCAAAAGCGGTCTTCAACGAACGGCAAAAGGGCTTAGTTCTTGAGGAACAAGCGCTGCGGGCTGAAGCGCAAGCTGGGGCTGATCTTGCTCAAAAAGCTGCGCAGGTGGGGTCTCTGATCGAACTGACAAAAACCCTTGTACAGAGCCACCAATTGGCAGATCGCGCTGAAAAGCGCCGGATCGTGGAATCCACGACATCGAACCGGATGGTGATTGGAAAAAAGGTATATCTAGAGCCGCGAAAATGGCTGGTAGAGGTGAAGAATTTGCCTTCTACCCCCGGTGGTGACCCTTCTCGGAGCATAGATCGAACTCTTTCAGCCACCCCCTCGGGGGTACTCGATCTAGCTAAAGAGATCGAACCGTCGAAAGTCAGAAAACATGGCTTCAAGAAAAGAGATTTTAATAAGGCGACGTAAAGCCACCTCCTTTGGTGACCCAGACAGGAGCGTCCGCCGAATTTTGGCGGGTGTCCCGGCGGGGGTACTGCAAAAACTAGAGATGGCCGAACCCGAGAAAGCGCAAAAACATGGATTCAGCACACGGGAACTGGATCTGAAAAATGAGGGGCGTCCCCTTTGATAGACCGCGCCGGGTTGCAGACTAAACCTTTGGAGCTAACTGCAACGCTATCTTCGAGATGTTTTGTTCAGAGCGATTTCGCAGCTTGACGGGTTGCGTCCCGTCAATACGCCATCCTCAGCGGATTACGCCTTCATTATTACAGTATGAATGCTGCGAACAAAAGGCACTGAAAAGAGTCGGAGACTAATTGATAAGTGAATAGAGCCAGCGGTGCTTCTTGCTAAGCAGTCCTTCAGCTCCTTCTTCGGCTGCTCCGAGTCCACCTTCAACAGCCGCCTCAGTGCCGATCGAACCGCCGGGGATGAATACGCCGACTATGGCGCCAATCCATCTCACTTTCTTCATCTTTTTTTGATTGCCAAGATCTTTCCTAAGGGTCTCTTCAACCAGCCTGGTACCAAGTGCCGAGTCGAATGCCACACCCTCATCCAGCAGCGAGACTATGTCCTTACGTAAGCTCAGCACCGCTTTGTCATCGCGGACAAACTGAACCACATTCCGAATATTCTTCGGCTTTAGCTGTGGTATCGAAAAGCTGAAAAGGTTTCGTGAAGAAGCGGCAAGCTTCCGTTCTTCATCTTTTCCGTCCCATCTTGCATGATACAGTTTTTCATAGTGACCTTGACTGTCATCCCAGTCCAGGACCGAGCATCGGGTTTTGAATCTGAAGAGATCTTGAATTACAGTGTGACACACGAGTGGTCGGATTACTTCTTTGACAATCTCGACCTCCGCAGTTTTGAGCCTGTATCGATCTGACTCGATCAATGAACACACGGAGATGATAAATTCCTCATTGAACTCCCCGTATTTCCGAAATGATGAGTTGATTGCGGAGTTGTGATATTGGTTCAGCAAAGATCGTTCCGCTGAACCGTAGTTTTTCACAAAATCATCCCTGTCTTTCTTCAAAATCCGCCATTGCTGCCGAGTTACCGAAAGCCAGCCCTTCCAGTCTTCGCATAGGCGCTCAGTTTTATGGATGATAGCATCTAGGTTTTCTGCAATTAGAGCAGCACCATCGAAAGTATCAAGTAGCCCCTCCTCTCGAAGGATTGAGATACTGTCCCTCATGTTTTGCAAGAAGGGCAGGCGCTGTGCGTGCTCATCGAGATAATCAACACAAGATTGATCCAGGCGATATCCGTTACCAACAAGTAGAGTGGAATAATCGAGATCGATCGCTCCGGCTATTTCCGTGCCAATTGGATACACTGCATGGTCAGCTAAAGGAGCGCTGAGATATGGATTGTTCAGCCCGTATGAAGAAAGCAGATATTTCATGACTCTTGGAACAGCGGGTTGTTGCGCAGTTTGCCTCGCCATTCGCGGTAGTGTTGGATCTTGTTTGTGCCAAATGCGATATGAAAGGGAGGTACATCCCGCGACACCGTCGCTCCAGCACAAACATACGCTCGCGGGCCAACTTCCACGCCTCCAATGACCCTCGCATCATGTCCAATAAACGATCTCGTTCGGATAATAGGAGATGGCTCTGCTTCTTCGCGAAAATCCCACGATGACAGCGAATCCCAATGTGTATGGATCAGTTTTCCGAAAGTTGTGACGTGATCTTCGACTATCGTGTTTTCGGACACTGAACCGCCAATCACACACCATTCGCCCACATTCGCCTGAACCCCCACCGTCCCCCTGTATAGAATCATCGAATTCGCGCCTACAACCGCATGCGGTTCAACTCGACAGTAGGCATCAATGACTACTCCTTCACCAATCGAAGCCCCTGTGCCGATGCATGCATGCGGCCCAATAAACACACGGGTCGGAAGGGTTTGTGGGGCAAGCTTGCTATCGTTTCCTACTTCCCATCGCTGGCAGCCTTGTAAGAAGCGTAATGGCGCATCAAGAACGGCGCTGGGATGAACAAAGAAGTTGTCAGCAGGCACGGCACGCCTCTGAGGCAATTACATCCAAATTCGTGAGCGACTCAGGAGCAGTGCCTGTTTCATCCCCCAGCAATGTGTATCCGTGCTCCATACCCGCGATCTCAATGAATTTAGCTCGCTGGAGCTGTTGGACAAATGGACGCACCAGATCAATTGGGATCGCTTCATCCTCACTCCCATGAAACACAGAAAGACGATCAGAGATAAACGATAGTTGATGCTCCAGATTGATCGTCGCGAACTCAACAGCATTTCTCCAACCGAACTTCACATGATCATCTATCTCGATTGAGGTGCCATCGCGCAAGCTGTCTTCCAGAAAGCTCTGATATCGGGTTTTTCGAGCCTCAGAGCTTGGCTCGATATACAGCTCTCTGTACTGAATTGCAGGGGCAAGAAGAGTTACGCGCTCGGTAGTGTTCGCGAAGGAAGCGGCAGCAAAGACTGCAGGCCCAGCTCCGAAACTTGTGCCAAAGAAGTTAACTCGGTTATCTTCCACTAGCTCGGTGCACAGATATCTTGTCATCGCGTCGGCTTCATAGAAGCACCTTATCAAGCTGAACAAACGCCCTGACTCTTTGGCGTCGCCATGCCCGGCAAAGTCAAACCTAAGGACGTTAAAGCCCTGCTGTTGAAGGAGTTCAGAAAGCCTATTGTAGAAATCCAAATACTCGTTCTTCGAAGTTCCAAGGCCATGCGTTAGCACATAGCTGCCACGACAAGTCGAGGTGGTACTCCTCTCAAAAATAAAAGGAACCTCGCGTCCGCCAATTTCTACCGCATTTTCCATATAACCTCTAGTCTACCACGCAGTGGCATTCTTCTCTATGAATTCGGAAGCAAATTCTACTAATTCGTCCGCAGAATTGGATCTAATCTCCTCGACCAAATCGGAAAGACCTTCCCATTTGATCTCGAGTGCCTTGAGGAGGCGTTGCCGCCTACCTATCGATCGCTCGACATGACGCCTTATCGTAAGGTCGAACAACGTCGGGCTGTACGCTATTGCCGGACTCGTTAAGCAATCCGCCAGCACCTCACCAAATTGCTGAAACTTTGCCTGCTCGACACTCTTGTGCCTAGGAGGCATCTGAACCACGTTTTCTCCTGCAGCTATATGTCCTCCTTGGAGTTCGACAAGTGCTTGGAAAAACAGCCAGTCCTCATTGTAGACTTCTGGAAAGAATGAAAGTGGTTGGTGAACATCTATTGCAACGCAATTCCCGCTAATCGACACAGGCGGTGTCGAGCCTCTCTCTCTATGAACCCACATGTCAGTGATCGATATGTCCGGGTGGTAAAGCGAAAATGTTCCGTAAGCTGTCGCGCCATTCGCTAGCATCGATTTGGCTCGCCGTCCCAATCCTTCACGGAAATTTATGTCATCATCTATCAGAAGGATGTGCCTGAAGCCGTGGACCCTGGCATGATTGATGGCAAAGTTTCGCTTGTAAGGTATCGAGAAATTGCGTCTGAGCACCTCGCGGCACCACGGAGTACTCGCCAAGCTAGGGGTGTCAGCAAGCCAACTCTCATCGAAGCGAAGGAACGATATCGATTTGGCTATATCTGATGATCCAAGCGCTGGCATCTCCGAATACAAGACAAAAACCGAGGCAACTTCTTTTAGTAGCCTACTGACCTGCAGCTCTAGTTGCGGATGGTTTCCTCTTGTAACTATGTATGCAGCGTCAAGACCCGTTGAGCCAACCTCTATTGCTCGCCAGTCACAATGAGTTCCAAAAATTGAATAAGATGGGACTCCTCGTCGAACCCGCTTCATAATTTGATACGCTCCTCAAGTTTGGAGAAGATGTTCTGTCCAATTGATCATCAGCTGTCGCCTCTTTTCCAGCCGATCGGAGCGCTGGTAAGCTCTGATGACGCCAGTATCGACAGCATGCCCCAGCGCCGCCTCTTTCACCTCGAAGGCGGCGTCCGTCATTTCTTCGGCCCAGGTGCGGAATGTAGTGCGAAAGCCATGGGGGCGAGCCTCGTATCCTTCTCGCTTCATGAAGGTTGACATAGCCATGTCAGAGATCGGCTTGCCGCGTAGCGCGGGGAACAGAAAATCGTTTGGTGATCGATCCTTCGCTAAGCCGACAATGGCGAGTGCCTCGCCGGTGAGTGGAACACGATGTTCACGCCCGGTCTTGGTGCGCTCGGGCGTGAGCGTCCAGACGCTATCTTCAATCTCATTAAAGGTAGCGAGGCGCACTTCGCTCGTCCTCGCGGCTGTAAGGGTAAGAAAGCGCAAGGCCAGGGCCGCTGTGTGATCCTGTTCGCAAAGCCAGCGATAGAACTTTGGCGCATCGGCGTATGGCATCGCCGGTATGTGCTCGGTCTTGTGACGTTGCTTTCCTAGAAGCGCTCTGGCCTTCATCGTCGCCTGGAGATCGACCTCAAGCCCCAGCGCAGCGGCATACTTGAGCGTTTGGCCGATATGGCCGAGCGACTTTCGAGCGGTCTCCGCTTTGCTGTGCCAGAGCGGCTCCAGTGTCTTCTTGATCATATGCTGGTCGATGTCTTCGACCGGGATATTGCCAATCTTGGGAAGGACATGGTTTTCTAGAAGGCCGAGCCAGCGTTTGACGGCGTTAGCATTCTTGAGTTCGGCTTTCTTAGCCTCGAAACAGCCTCGCGCCGCCTCGGCAAGCGTCACGACTTTTGCGGCTTGGCGTTGCTTTGCGCGCTCGACAATCGGATCGAGGCCGTCACGAACCGCTTTTCGGGCTTCAGCAGCCCTCTCACGCGCTTCCGCAATCGAAACGTCAGGCCAGGGGCCCAAACCCATTTCACGCCGCTTTCCGCGAATGACGAGACGAACAATCCACTTGCCCGCGCCTTTAGATCGCTTGATCAACCAGAGGCCTTGGCCATCAGCATGCTTGCCTGCTTCCAGGTTCTTGGCCCGCATCTGAGTCAGCGCGTTTAGCTTCACAGCCCACCTTTTCGCATTTTGGGACTCGAACAAGAGAGCCCACCCGATAGTCCACCTTTTGACATGCGAAATTGTGAAAATCAATGTTCAGCTATGTTGGGGATGTACCGCGCATAGCATTGTGAAATAAAGAGAAAAAATGCCAGTATGTTCAACTATGTGAAAATCGCTGTGAGTCCTCTTCTGGCACCATTTCTCTTAAAGAACTCTCTAGAACCAGGTTTTTGAGTGCATCTGAAATTTCGGATCGGCTTTCGCCCGACCCTGTTATTGTGGTGCGACGAAGCTGTATGGTGTCCTCTGTTTCACCCAATTTAAGCAGTTTGAGCGAAAAAGCTCTCCGCTGCGCTCGAAATCAAAGCGCCGCTGACCACATAGCAAGCACGGCTCCAAGACTGGCAGCGTAGAGGGCAAGGCAACAATCGACATTTTCGGCGCAATCGTTCGGCGCGGCGGCTGTGATAAAGATTTGGGCGGCAGGCTTGAGGAACTCATGATAGCTTGCTCCCATTACAATCTCGTCAACCCCGCTCTATTAGAGCCCCAACAAAACCCGGTATGGTGATACGGAGCAGCCCAGTTTTACAATCGCCCCACTCATCGGCCAAGACTCCAGACGCAAACGCACCAACGGTTTAAATACGTGGGGTCCTTGGCTCGTAGCCTATTCACACAAGGACATGCTTGATTTACGGGGGAGCGCGTTAGAAATGCCGGAGCCGCGAGGGGATCGGCCGCCCGACAAAGGACCTCATCCATGAACGACTTGCGCAGTCAACGGCTCAGACTGAGCCGCCGAAACGCCCTAATGTCCTTCGGTGGCAGCGCGGTTGCTGGTCTTTCATTGCTTTCCTGTTCGAGAGCGCTCGCCTTGCCCGTTTTCAGGGAGTATCCCTTCCAATTGGGTATCGCTTCCGGTGAGCCAGAGCCTGATGGGTTCGTGATCTGGACTCGTCTTGCTCCGAGCCCTTTGGAGCCAGGCTACGGGATGCCGACCGCGCCGATCGAGGTGCAATGGCAAGTTGCCAGTGACGCAAGAATGCAAGATGTGGTTGTACAGGGCGTGACGATTGCCCGGCCAGAGTTAGGGCATGCGGTTCATGTGGAGGTCGCAGGGCTCCTGCCCAACCGTCCCTACTGGTACAGGTTTGTTGTGGGGCGAGAGCGCAGCGCGGTTGGGCAGAGCCGAACGACACCGGCTTTTGGCCAGCCTACGCAAAATGTACGGTTCGCTGTTGCAGGCTGCCAGAACTACGAGGATGGCTATTACACCGCACACCGTTATCTCGCCGCTGAGGAGCCGGATTTTGTCTATTTCTCGGGCGACTACATCTACGAGTATCGCGGGAACCGTTTCCGAAATCATTGGGATGGCCCGAGACAAAACGTGCGACAGCATTTCGGGCAAGAAATCTACACCCTGGAAGACTACCGGCGACGCTATGCGCAATACAAGATGGACCTAGACCTTCAAGCTGCCCACGCAGTCGCTCCGTGGTTCGTGACCTGGGACGACCATGAGATCGACAACAATTGGGCATCGGATTTTGACCAGGATGAAACGCCGGTAGGACTCTTCCGTTTGCGTCAACAGATGGCAATGCAGGCTTATTATGAGCATATGCCGCTGCGCGCGTCTTCGTTGCCGGTCGGCAATGCGATGCAGCTATACCGTCAAGCTCGGTGGGGGGATCTGCTCGACTTCAATCTGCTCGACACCCGCCAGTATCGCTCAAATCAACCTTGCGGCGATCGCTGGGGGATTGTGTGTGACAAGATCAGCGACCCGACCGCGCAAGTCCTCGGGAAGACGCAGGAGGACTGGCTTTATGATAAGCTGCGGTCGTCGCAAAGCCGCTGGCAGGTGCTCGCGCAGCAGGTGATGATGATGGGTCTCGACCGTGCACCGGGGCCGGAACAAGCCGAAAACCTTGATAGCTGGGCAGGGTATCGAACGCCAAGAAATCGTGTGCTTGGCCAGATCAGAGACTTGGAGCTTAAGAGCGTCGTGGTTCTTACAGGCGATGAACACCAGAACTATGCAGGCGAGCTGCATCTGGATGGAAAGCGTCCGGGTGCCACGCCGTTGGCAACCGAGTTTGTTTCGACTTCGATTAGTTCTGGGGGTGATGGGGAAGATCAGCGTGAGCAGACCAAACAGATCCAACAAGAGAATGAGTGCCTAAAATGGCACAATTCCCAGCGAGGCTATGTGATCTGCGATGTGACTAAAGACAATTGGACGACAGAATACAAAACTCTCGATCGTGTAAGTGAACGCAAAGGGAACTTACAGATGCGGCAGCGCATGGCTGTGGATCATGGAGCGCCGGGAACTCTGGCGCAGGCTTAAGCCGCGTTCGAATTAGCAAATTCGCTAAGCGATCGCCGTCTTGCGTTCAAACTCAAGACAAGTCCATTGGCCCTTATCGGCGGGTCCGCGGCAAGCGTGAAACTCAAGCTCTGCCGGATTGCAAACAACCACAGCGTTTGTCGTTGCCCCAGAGTTATCTTCAGCAAACCGGTTGATGCTGAAGCGTCCGTCTGAGCGATCTGCGAACAACGACTGCAAACTCTGCACAGAGTGCAAATTGGAACCAGAAAGCATGACCTTCATACGGTCAAACCTCTGGCGTGTGCTCGGCGAGAGGTCGGTCTCGAGTTTGATATTCTCTTCGAAAAGACAGTGATTAGAGCGGACCAGCGGACCATCCTCTGTGGTCCTAAGGTTTGCGCTGTCTGGGGTCTTTTCCCATTCCACCGCGCCACTCTTATCTCCAACCCAATACGAATGGCTACCCGCAACTGGTGTTCGTGCGATAGCCTCACTCGCCGCAGCGCGGCTTTCTTGTTTGAGAGCGAGGTGGAGCACGGACAGATAGGGTACACCCACCTTGGCGCCGAAGGTCTTTAGGTTCGTGGTACCCACGGTGACGCCGTGCTCATTCATACCCATAAGGGTCTGACAACCCGCACAGGTGACGGTCCAGGTTTCGGGCCCATCATCCGGTAGTCGGTGTAGCGCGATCACATACTCGACATCGGGTCCGTTAAGGTCCCAGGTTTGCCCTTGGAGCGCACCGCGGGTGGCGGTGATGCTCGGTGGTAAAAGCGCAACGGTACACCCTTCGTCCTCAACTACGGGCGGGTCGCTAGGATAAGCGATGATGTCGCGCACGTCGGTCATATTAGCCGTTGTAAACAGGCGGATGGGATCAATCGCAGCGCCATCAGCGATCCCCATATGCTCTTCATACCCATCTGGATCATAATTGCGCAAGCGTTCCAGACAAGCCGCTCCAGCGTCGAAGAGTCGGCCAGTTCCTTCGTGGCCCGTCTCACGCAGGTAGGTTTCAACGGCCTGAACTCGATCCGAGACGAAGGGGTGGATCAGGTCGCGAAAATGCCCACCGTATTGATGGCCCATCCCGAACGGAGTGCCGCTGACCGTCAGTTTCGGCAGCTGATGCGCCATGAATGATGTATCCTCGTGTCAAAAAGTCGGCCTTAAAGCCATGGTTCAAGCGGACCCTTTTCGCAAGGGTTGCTTAGACCATCGCCATGCGCAGCGGATCAACGAGGTCTGCGACTTTTGCGCTGATCCTCAATCAGAGCGCTCTGGGAAACGGACATCGGCGCTACCACTTGCCTGTATAGGTGAGCCCTTTATGCGCGTCTTATAAAGAGTGTGCTCTCTTCACCGACGAGATTGTTGGTGAGCTCAGTTGTAACGCCGTTCGAGGCGCACCCTTGCTCATTCAGGACCGAAACGCTCTGCTCCTCGTTGAGCTCGACGCGCTTCATTCGTCCATACCTCTCCTTATGGGCCGGACTCTGCTTTTATCTGGAGGCAATCTAGGGTCTCAGACCACTTTAAGTGTGCAAGCCAGCCGCGATGCGTTCTTGCACTCTTTCTCGTGCTTGTCGCCGAAGCTTGAGCGGTTGCCAGAAGTTGAAATTGCTGGCAGCTTTTCATCTTGGATTTTTGACACACAATGTCTGTGCGACGTTGGATAGTATACAAGCCTGGCAGGCGATAGGAGATAAGACTTGCTGGATACCCTGCGCAAGGTTGGGCGCGAGTTATCCTACGCGAAGCGCATTGTTGGCATTCTCAACAAAGTAAAGGAACTCCAGCCCGCTTCTCCGATTACAATTGCTGACGAAATCGAAGAGACTGTTGACGTTCACCCAGACGCTGCAGCGTTCGTTTTTGAAGGTAATACGATAACTTATCGCGAGTTTGACGACCGGGCGAACACGGTCGCGCATTGGGCGCTGGAACAAGGGCTCAACCCTGGCGATGCTGTTGCGCTTGTCCTTGAAAACTCACCCGATTATCCAGCTATTTGGTATGGCCTGGCCAAGGTTGGCGTTGTGACCGCTTTGATCAACACCAATCTGGAAGGCGAAAGTCTCGCTCACTGTATTTCAATCGTCGACTGCAAGGCTGTGATCGCAGGTGGCGCTCAGGCTGCGCATGCGGAAGCCGTTGCTCCCTCAGTATCGAACAAATTGACCGTTTGGGATCTGGATGGAGAGGTCGGCAAAGACTTTGGCGCGGCTCTGTCTACGGTGCCTAGAGTTCGTCCAGATAAGTCAATCCGCGCGGATCTGCGCAACGCCGATAAAGCCCTTTTCATCTACACTTCTGGCACTACCGGGCTACCTAAAGCGGCGATCATTTCGCATATGCGCTTGCGCGGCACGGCGCGTTTTGCGCACATTTTGGGTGATGTGATAGCGGGTGATCGAGTGTACAATCCTCTGCCGCTTTATCACATGACAGGCGGCTGCATGGGGACCGCCGGACCTCTAACAATTGGCGCGACAGTTGTGCTTCGGCGCAAGTTTTCGGTTACCAATTTTTGGGACGACGTTGCCGATTACAACGCAAACAAGTTCGTCTACATCGGGGAGCTGTGTCGTTATCTTCTCAACGCACCCGACCATCCCAAACAGCGCTCTCACAAACTTCAGTTGGGTTTTGGAAACGGCCTTCGCGGCGAGGTTTGGGGGCCTCTCGTTGAACGCTTCGGTATCGGGGAGATGCGCGAGTTTTACGGCTCGACGGAAGGCAATGTGCAGTTCCTCAATCTGGACGGCACGGTCGGGGCCATAGGGCGTCTTCCCGGCTGGTTGGAGAACCAGATTGGGGTCAAGATAGTGAAATTCGATCTCATCGACGAGCGTCCGGTCCGCGGTGCCGATGGATTTTGCCAGAAAGCGGACACTGATGAGCCTGGCGAAGCGATTGGCCGTATTGGCACGGGCGGCAGAGATTCGTTCCAAGGTTATCATGACAAGAAGGCGACGGAGAAAAAGATCCTCACGGATGTCTTCGAAAAGGGTGACAAGTGGTTCAGAACCGGGGATCTCGTGCGGCGTGATGCCGATGGTTATGTCTATTTCGTGGACCGGATCGGCGATACCTTCCGTTGGAAGGGCGAGAACGTGGCTACCAATGAGGTGTCCGATGTCGTTTCGAAATACCCGGGCGTAGAACTCGCCAACGCCTATGGTGTCGAAGTGCCGGGAGCGGATGGTCGGGCCGGAATGGTTGCAATGACGGTTACCGACGATTTCGACATTTCGAAGTTGGCGAACCACTGTCGTGAAAACCTGCCACCTTACGCAGTGCCCTTGTTTGTCCGGATTCAAGCGCAAGCCGCAACTACCGGAACCTTTAAGTTCCGGAAGGTCGAGCTTGTAAAGGAGGGGTTCGATTTGGAGAATATCGATGATCCGATTTGGCTTCTCGAACCGGGAGCGTCGGAATATGTGCGTATGAGTAAAGATCACCAGACACGTTTGGTGGCGCGCGAATATCGTCTTTGAGCTCTGGTTCCCAATTGAAGCTCAATTCTAAGGGGCCTTGCGATGACGCTCAAAGAGATGGTGACGGACATTTTGGCGACCCCGGAGCTGGGCCAATGAACCGAGGCTTATCCTCCAAAGCCCTTGCCGTCATGATGTACGCCACCGCTTGTCCAGGGTGCACCGGTGATATTCAAGCCGATAGCTTGAATGCGTCCGAAACCTCCGCCCAATGCCTTAGTAATACAGAACAGGGTCTGGTCTGGATTGAGGGCGGAACGATGGCGCTTGGCGTTGATCCCAAATATCCCGAGGAAGGGCCCCCACGCGAGGTTGACGTCGAAGGGTTCTGGATTTCAGCAACCGAAGTCACCAACGCACAGTTTGCGCAATTCGTTGAAGCGACCGGATATAAGACCGAGGCTGAGCGTAGCCCGCCTGAAATTCCGGGCGCACCGCCTGAAATGCTCGTACCCGGCTCCGCTGTGTTCCGCGTCCCGACGAGCGAAAATCCGAATTGGTGGGCCTGGATACCTGGGGCGCAATGGCGCAACCCCTCGGGGCCAGGCAGCGATATCGAGGGCCGTCCTAATGATCCCGTTGTGCAAGTTACATACAATGACGCTCTGGCTTACGCAGATTGGGCGGGCCAGTCGCTCCCTACCGAAGACCAGTGGGAGTTCGCAGCGCGTGCCGGGGAGCCAGCGCAGCCCGTTCCTGTTTCCGCTTCTGGCGAGGCCAAGGCAAACTACTATCAGGGCATTTTCCCGGCTCGTGACTTGGGTGAAGATGGATTCACTTCGCGTGCACCGGTGGGCTGTTTTGAGGCCAACAGATATGGCCTTTACGATATGATAGGCAACGTCTGGGAATGGACGACAAGCGCGGTCAGCGTTGACCATTCAGATCCAGACCGCCGTTACATCATCAAGGGTGGCTCGTTTCTGTGCGCTGCTAACTATTGCGCGCGCTACAGGCCGTCAGCCCGGCAGTTTCAAGAGCGTAATCTTGGGACCGACCATATTGGCTTCAGGGTGGTTGATATCAGACGGCCTGCTCCCAGCGTGCCGGGGGTCCAGTAGGTCCAAGCCGGGTGAAAACAGCCGGCTTCCCCAATCAAGCTAGTTGGGTCGCCCGAGCCAGCGCTCCAATTCCGCGTCGCTCGCGGCCTCGCTATCCAGGCCAGTCTGGAATTCAGCGCCGAGGTAAACGCTCGTTCGTTTGAACAACCACGCTGGATAGTAACGCCATGCCTCAACCCCTTTGACGTCTCTTTGGGCGGTCTTAGCCAAGTCTTTTTCGGTCGGTCGAAGAGCTCGGGCGACACCTTCAAAAATTCTTTTGGCCATGCTTCGCCTTTTTCGAAGCCAAAAACGCTGCCAGTGTTTGTCGGGATCTTGGGTCATTAGCTTGGCGGCCTGGTTAAGCATCGTCTCGGGCACCCGGCTTTGGGTTTCGACGCTTTTCGCCCCGCCCTTGCCGTAGCGGATGCGCATCGCAAGGATGAGTTCCAGACTCGGCATGAGGTCGTGCTTATTGGCAAATGTGCGCGCGGCTGTGTGATCCACCAAACCGCTCTTTTCAAGCTCAGACAAATCGCTCAATAAACAGGGTCCGTTGTCAAAAAGGTGCTGGAATGACGCGTGTACGACGAGATGCAAAAAGGTGTCAGTAGGGTGCGCCATTCGGACCAAGTGGCCCTGAAACTCGATTAGACGCGCGTTAAGAAGCAATCGTTGGCCAAGGGGCAACGATCCGCTCCATTCGCGCGGCGCAATTCGATGGTGGAGCTCTAAGAGGACCCCGTTTGCGTTTGCCAGCGGCGGCAGATGATGGGCGTATTCCATGCCGTAACCGCCTCTGCCCGGGAGCTTCTTGTACCCCGCTTCTAAAAGGTGTTGGTACGCCTTCTCGGCTTGATCTGGCGCCACCATGATGTCGAGATCGCGCATGGGCCGAAGAGCGGGCTCGGCGTAAAATTCTAGGGACAGCGACGCCCCTTTAAGCGCGCAATAGCTAATCCGATGCGAATCAAAGAGTTCGCCAATCTCAATAAGTGCCTGCTGCATCACTAACGAGCGGAAAGCGGATTGGCGCAGCGCAACGCCGCTGCTTTCTCGAAGTGGCTTTGGGACCGGCCAGTCGTCATGGCTTGCAAAGATCGATCCAAGCTTTGGAAGCAGGCGATACGTTTGAGCTCGGCGCTCGATCCAAGACCAATCCTCAGCGGACAGGGACTTCATAGACCGAATTTGGTCCGAACTCAGTTCGCCGGCGCAGAGCACCAAAAGCGTATCGCGTGCCAAGTCTGTGTGCAGGGTCAAGCGTCTCTCGGTCGAGTTCAATGCCACGGTGGCGAACCTATATTGAACAATGTATAGCTCAATGCTTGCCGCTGTCACCCAAACCGCGCATTCACACGGCGCGCAGACAAGCGTTAGTAACCGTCCGCATAACGGACTGCGGTTAAAGGTCTAGTCTCCTAAGGTTCAGCGCACCTGATTGAGGGTCGAGCTTTTTTGGCGGGCTGACCTTGTCCGGTCGCCTCGGTCTCGCGCAAACATACTAGGCAGTGTCGTGACTTTGCGTCGATAACCCATCGCCGCTATTGCGGCGGGTATGGTCCTCATGGATAGGGGCGCTTGGGCTTGAACGCGGTGCATCAAAGGGTTGTTGTAGCCGGGGCTAGCGGAACAATTGGCCGCGCCGTGGTGCGCGAGTGCGTCGCCCGTGGCCATGAGGTAACGGCCATGGTGCGAAGCGAAGAGGCCAAGGTCTTGCGCGAATTTCAGGGTGCGGACGTGCGCATCGTTGATGTCAGCCAGCAAATGGATGTGTCGCTTGCCATGGCAGAGATTACCCCGGAAGCGGTGATCTCATGCCTTGCTTCGCGCACCGGGTCACCTCGCGACGCCGAGAAGGTCGATCTGGATGCGAATATGCATTTGCTCATCGCAAGCGAGTCTCAGTCGGTGGCGCACTTCGTGTTGCTCTCGGCAATCTGCGTGCAGCGCCCATATCTCGCCTTCCAAAGGGCCAAATTGGAATTCGAAACCGCGCTCAAAGCTTCTCCGATCCCGTACACGATCGTGCGGCCAACCGCTTTTTTCAAATCCCTCTCTGGTCAGGTTAAGCGCGTGGTATCGGGCAAGCCCTTCCTTATCTTTGGAGATGGCGAGTTGACGCAGTGCAAGCCGATATCGGACGCGGACCTTGCGCGCTTTATCGTTAACGCGTTGAATGATCCGGAGGCTCGCGGGGCCGAGTTGCCGATTGGCGGCCCAGGTCCTGCTATTACACTCAAGCAACAAGGTGAGATCCTGTTCGACGTGGCGGGCCGCAAACCGAATTTTAAATCGGTTCCGGTCTGGACCTTTGACGCCGTAGCACGCCTGATCGGCCTTGGTGCGCCTATCTCGAAATGGTGCGCTGAAAAGGCGGAATACGCGCGCATTGCAAAGTACTACGCAACCGAGAGCATGTTGTGGCTCGACCCAGAAACGGGCGAGTACAGCGCCAACAAAACCCCGGAATTCGGTACGGAAACCTTGCGCGACCACTACGCAAGTTTGCTTGCCGAGGAACTGTCCGGCGAGCCCGCGACCGCTAACGCGTAAGGGTACAGTAAAAGGGTCGTATCTTGGGATCGGGCGATTGGGCTTTTACAGCGGCTTCATGCGCGGGCTTTATGGCGCTGGTCGCGTGGATCAGCTGGGTCAAGACGCGCGGGACCGCAGAGACAAAGGACGGCTACTTCCTAGCCGGGCGCGGCCTTGGAGCGACCTTTATCGCAGGTTCGCTCCTTTTGACGAACCTGTCGGCCGAGCATTTGATCGGGCTCAACGGCTCCGCGTACGGCTACAACATGTCGAGCATGGCGTGGGAGGTCACCGCCGCCATTGCGACGGTGGCGATGGCGTTGGTGTTCCTACCCAAATATCTCGCGGGCGCATTCACGACATTGCCGCAGTTCCTCAACGATCGCTTTGACCCAACCGTACGGCGCATGTCGGTTGTGCTTTTCATGCTGGGCTATGGCCTCGTGACGATCCCCAGCGTGCTTTATTCGGGCAGCCTCGCAGTGATCGCCTTCTTCGATGTGCCCGCGCTTACAGGGATGAGCGATTTCGGAGCGTTGGTCGCAATGGTCGTGCTGATCGGTATCATCGGCTCGATCTACGCTATCTTTGGCGGGCTTCGAGCTGTCGCCATCTCCGACACACTCAACGGCGTTGGCTTGCTGATCATCGGCGTGGCCGTGCCGGTCTTCGGCCTGATCGCACTGGGCGGCGGAGACTTTGGCGCGGGGCTAACGATCCTCACGTCCGAGAACACCGAAAAGCTAAACGCCATTGGCGGGGCGGGCGATCCCACGCCCTTTGGCACGATTTTTACCGGAATGATTTTTGCCAACCTGTTCTACTGGTGCACCAACCAATATGTGATCCAGCGGACGCTGGGCGCAAGCAGCTTGGCTGAGGGGCAGAAGGGTGTGCTGTTCTCCGGGTTCTTCAAGATCCTGGTGCCGTTTCTTATGATGATCCCGGGCGTGATCGCGTACCATATGTACGGGTCAAGCTTGGGGAGTATTGACGAGGCCTATCCGCGCCTCATACGCGACGTGTTGCCCGTGTGGATGAGCGGGTTTTTCTTGGCCGTGCTGCTGGGTGCTGTGTTCTCCTCATTCAACTCGCTTCTGAACTCGGCAGCGACGCTATTTGCTCTCGATGTCTACGCGCCCGCCTTGAAGCGCGCGGCATCCGATGCAGAGCTGGTGCGCGTGGCCAAGATCGCGAGTTTGGCAATTGCGCTCGCCAGCTTTGTGATTGCGCCAATGCTGACCTTCGCCTCGGAAGGTTTGTTCCAGGTCATCCGCAAGTTCACCGGCTTCTACAACATCCCGACGATCGCTGTTGTCGTAGTAGGCCTGTTCACCCGGCGCGTACCAGCGCTCGGCGCAAAGATCGTGATTGTCTTTCACGTTATCGCCTATGGGCTTTTGCGCTTTGCTCTTGAGGATGTGGTGACTCTCCACTTCATCCACCAATACGCGGTTCTGTTTGTGATCGAGGTTGGCATCATGCTCGCCTGTGGGGCTTTGAAGCCGCGCAAGGAAGCGTGGCAATTTGAACGCGATGAAAAGGTCAACATGGCCGAGTGGCCTTTTGCCAAGCCACTGGCGGCAACGCTCCTGAGCTGCGTGGTGGCAACCTACCTCTTATTCTCTCCCATCGGGCTGGCTGGCGCTGTGGGCGTGAGCGCCCTGTTCTGGCTGCTGTTAGGAGCGCTGGTGATCCCTAACGCAGGCTACTGGGGCCTCGCCATGCGGAGAGCGCCAGCCTAGGCGATGAGTGAGGCCAGCACCCGGCGCTTACCCTCAAAGGGTCG
>JBCDKX010000003.1:0-45224 GCA_038746055.1 Pseudomonadota bacterium | reverse complement strand
CTCGCGATACCATGTACGGGTCGCCTCCGGATCCTTGGCGACATAGAATACGCCCCCCAATCCCGTGATGCGTGGCCCACTAGTCTCATTCATCTGACTGCTCCTCCCAGTGTGATCCCGCTTCCGCTTATGCCGCAAGAGAGCGATACTGGCAAAGGCGTAGTGTTCCTAAAAGGACGTTGTGAAGGTGATCACCGAAGGAGGAAGCGCGTCGAGCACGGCGATCTCAATCACCTTGTCGAACCCGCTCACCACCATCAGGCCCACCACCAGAAGTGCTGCACCAAACAGCGGCTTGCCATACCGCGCCAGCACAGCCAGTGTCTGACGGCGCTCTCTCATAGCCTTGCGCGAACCATAGGCAAAGGCGATTACTGATGTGGCAACGCCGAGCCCAAAGATCAGAAAAATGAAGAAGCTGGCGAGCAAGTCTTGTCCTTGACTGGCTGCAGCAATTGCCACGCCCAGCGTCGGGCCTACGCACGGTGCCCACACAACGCCGAGCAGGAGCCCGATAGCAAACTGTCCTTGCCAGCCATCACCGCTAAGGTTTGCCAGCCGCTGATTGCCGAAATTGGAGATCGGCGCGGCGGCCGCGCTCAACGCAGCCTGGGCTTGTGGCACTAGCAGCACCACTCCCGCGACCGCGAGCAGCGTACCGGCAGCCGCGCGCACCAATTGCTCATTGATCCCCAGTGAGTAACCAAAGGCGATCACGGTGAAACCGAACAGGGTGAAGCTCGCGACCAGCCCTCCGGCCAAAGCGAGGGGCCCAAAGCGGCTCTTGCCCAGTGCCGATGCCACCAGAAGTGGCACGAGCGGAAGGACGCATGGGTTGAGGATCGTCACCAGCCCAGCAAGAAAGGACAGGAAAGCGCTGCCTAACATACCAATTTCGCCTGAAATTTAGAGACCGCTATTCCGCCTTTCTCAAAGCGCGTTCAGCACTACCCGGCGCAGGCGCGTACGGTTGGTCTCGGCAACTGAGCGGGCTATCTCATCCATCCCCTTGAAGATCAGCACAGTCGACTGCCGCGGGATGCGATTGGCGCGCAGAAAGGCTTTTTCATCGTCGAAATTCACTTTCACAAAAAGCACATCACTGCTCTGTTTTTCGGCGCGAAGCTCATCAAGAATGGGCGCTTGCGCGCGACAGGTGGGGCACCAATCGGCATAGATATCGACCACAATCGTCTTGCCCTTTTTCTGCGCCATCATGAATTCGGCTTCATCATAAGTGACCCAGTTTGCTGCATTGGCCTGAGCGGTCAGCTGCGTCAGGCCAATAGCGAAGGCGCCGATGGCGGCAATAATAAGGAAGAGGCGGGTCATTATTTTGATCTCCATAGGGGTTAGCGGCACGCAAGGCACCGGCTCTGCTTTAGTGTTCGCGCGGGCGTGAGATGCGGTTACACGGGTGGGATAGTTTCTTGATCTTCGTTTTGCCGGCAAGGCGATGGACAGGAACCTGACAGTTACATGCTGGACCGTAAGTGCTGCTTTCCGAGGGCGAAATCTGCGATTAAGTAGAGATGCTCTTGCGGCATGTTCTGAAGTTCTAGGCAATGGCGGGGTCGTAGGAAGACGATCGAACCCTCAGCTCCATCACACGCTTGCGCATTTCTTGTGCGTTGATAGGGCTCTGGTTTAGCTCCCAACGCATAAGGAACATTGCATGTCTCTTCCGCAACGCTTCGCTGGTAAATCCGTCATCGTCACTGGCTCTTCAACCGGCATCGGTGAAGGCATCGCCAGACGCTTTCACGAAGAGGGCGCGAATGTCGTCATCAATGCACGGAACGCTGAAAAATGCGCAGCTGTTGCCGCAAGCCTTGATCCGGAGCGCATTTTGGTTGTGCCCGGTGACGTAAGCCAAAGCGCTTTTGCCGATGAGATCATCGGTGCTTGCGTCGAGAAATTCGGCGCGCTTGATGTGCTTGTCAACAACGCTGGGGTGGGTGGTTCTGCGATGGTTCACAAGGCAAGCGATGCGGAGATCGACCGCATTATCGACATCAATGTGAAGGGTGTCATCTATTTGAGCCGCGCAGCCATCCCACATCTGCGAACTTCAGGTGGATCAATCGTAAATATCTCCAGCGTGTCGGGTATGGGCGGGGATTCCATGCTGCCGATTTACAATGCGTCTAAAGGCGCGGTCACCAATTTCACCCGCGGCCTGGCGCTGCAGGTGGGCGGTATGGGCATCCGCGTGAATGCGATCAATCCCTCGATCACGCGCTCGGATATGGTCGAGGACATCACCGAGAATGAAACAATGCTACAGGGCTTTATGCAGCGCGTCGCCCTTGGGCGGGTAGGTGAGCCAGAGGACATTGCAGCCGCCGCGGCTTTTCTGGCGAGCGACGACGCAAGTTTCATTACCGGCGTAAACCTGCCCGTTGATGGCGGCGTGACCGCAAGCAATGGCCAGCCTGATTTCCTTGCAATGGCGCTTGCGCAAAAGGGTTAGGCAACCTCCAGGTCACACTTCGAGAAGAAGGTAGCACTTCGAAGGCACAGGGCTCTGACCTTGACAGGCATATTTGTGTAAGTACTTACATAAATATGCCTGATGATTTTCTGAGAGAGCGCGGAGTTCAAACTTTGGGCACCCGCTTGCGTCGCTTGTTTGAGCGGATCAACGGAAGTGTTGCTGACTTGTATCGCCATCAGCTCGGTTTTGAGCAGCGCTGGTTTGCGCTAGGAATGCTGCTTTATAAGCGCGGGTCGCTTGAAGTGGGCACGGCGGCACAGCAGCTTGGTCAAAGCCACGTCGCAGTGATCCAAGTGGTCAATGCAATGGAAGCCGCGGGGCTGGTTGAGCGCGTTCCTAGCCAGAAGGACCGGAGGCGAAGATTGTTGGCATTGACGCCAGTGGGGATGACAAGACTGAAGCAAGTGGAAGGAGTATCCTCAAGGGTTGAGGCCGCTGCACAAGCATTGATCAACGAGGCTGCACCTGAGTTCTTGGAAATGATTGACGCATTGGATGATGCGCTCGAACAGCGTGACTTTGCCAGTCGGATTGCTGATGCATTTGCGGGGAGATCGATGGATGATTGCGATTCCAGCGACGTTGGTTAGCGCTTTAACCTGTGCACCCGAGCGGGCCGCGACCATGGAAATCGCCGACGCTATTGAAAAGCGCTACGTTATCGAGGAGGTCGCAACGACCAGTGCGAAAACCATCCGTCAGGATAGCGCGGCGGGTAATCTTGATGTTGACTGCGGCAACGGTGCCGATTTTGCCGAGTTTTTGACGCAATATCTACGCGAGATCACAGGCGACAAACACTTTTACGTCGAATTCCCGTCTCGTAAGGATGCAGGTGTTAACTGGCTCGAAGACTGGCGGAACGCAGCTGCTGCTAATGCCTTTGGCGTGGAACGCGTTGAACGGCTACCGGGCAATATCGGATATCTCGCGCTGTCGAGCTTTTATGAATATGAGCCTGCCAAGGATGCTCTGTTCGCTGCGTTCACGCTGCTTTCGACAAGCGAAGCTATGATCCTTGACCTAAGGAACAATGGTGGCGGCTCACCGGAAACCGCTTGGCCGATTGAGTGGACTTTCCGGGATGCTGGTAGTCCTATTGCCCGGCGAATAGATTGCCGGTTGTGTGGGGCTGACCAACTCAAGGAAGCTGACTTCGATTGGCCGCGCTATGGCGCGGAAAGGCCGCTAGTAATCCTCATCAACACACGCTCTTTTTCCGCTGCTGAGGCGGTTGCTTATGGCTTGCAAGCTGAAGGTCGGGCCACGATTATCGGCGATGGCAGTGGCGGAGGTGCTCATATGCTTGGAACTGGTTTGCCCACTTCTGGAGGGTGGGTCGTTGGGATTCCCGAGTCTCGCCCTTTGAACAATCTGACAAATACCAATTGGGAAGGCGTTGGCATTGCTCCAGATATCGAAGTTGCCTCTGAGGATGCCTTGTCAAAAGCCCTGGAGTTCCTGGCACAGCAGTGAAAGGTCGAGTTCCAACGAGGTTCCGAGCAGTCACAAAGCGCTTAGCTCGCTTTTGCGCGCTTCGCTTTTTTACGTTCATGCGGACACAATAGGCTCTTCCTAAGGCGGATACTTTGGGGAGTAACTTCAACCATTTCATCATCATCGATATAGGCAATCGCCTGCTCTAGACTCATCCGGCGCGGCGGGGTTAGGCGTATCGCGTCGTCCTTTCCGCTGGAACGGATATTTGTGAGCTGTTTTGACTTGAGCGGGTTTACTTCCAAGTCATCGGGCTTAGCGTTTTCACCAATCACCATGCCTTCATAGACCTTCATCTGCGGTGCGATGAACAGCTCGCCGCGCTCTTCAAGCGCGTTAAGGGCATAGGCAACGCTCTCTCCGTCGGAGTTGGAGATCAGCACTCCATTAATGCGGCCCTCGATGGCACCTTTATACGGTCCGTATTTCTCAAACAGGCGGTTCATGATGCCGGTGCCCCGCGTGTCGGAAAGGAATTCGCCATGATAGCCAATGAGGCCACGTGAGGGAGCAGAAAAGGTGATACGGGTCTTACCCTGGCCCGACGGCTTCATCTCGGTGAGGTCAGCTTTACGGCGCTGCATCTTCTCAACCACCGTGCCTGAGTGTTCGTCATCAACATCAATGACAACGGTCTCGTAAGGTTCGAGCTTTTCGCCATTCTCTTCGCGCAACAGGACGCGTGGGCGGGAGATCCCGAGTTCAAATCCCTCGCGGCGCATGGTTTCGATCAGCACGCCTAATTGGAGCTCTCCCCGGCCGGCAACTTCAAAGCTGTCCTTGTCATCTGCCTCAGTGATCCGGATGGCGACATTGGTTTCGGCCTCACGCAGGAGACGGTCGCGGATCATGCGGCTGGTCACCTTGTCGCCATCCCGGCCTGCGAGCGGGCTATCGTTTACGGCGAACCGCATGGCGAGCGTGGGCGGATCGATCGGTTGGGCTTCGATCGGTTCCGTGACGCTGGGATCGCAGATCGTATTGGCAACCGTCGCCTTCTCGAGGCCCGCAAGGGCAATGATGTCGCCCGCCTCAGCGCTCTCGACCGGCACACGCTCAAGCCCTCGGAAGGAGAGCAGCTTGGTCGCACGGCCCGCTTCTACGACATTACCCTCGCGGTCGATGGCGTGGATCGGATCATTCACTTTCAAGGTGCCCGATTGGACCCGGCCAGTCAGCACACGGCCCATAAAGTTATCGCGGTCGAGCAATGTCGCGAGAAAGCTGAATTTGGTGGAGCTGTCGAGGCCAGGAGGGGGCACATGTTTTGTGATCAGCTTGAACAATGGCTCCAATGACCCCTCGCGCGCATTCTCATCTTCACTCGCATAGCCATCGCGGCCACTGGCAAAGAGCGAGGGGAAATCGAGTTGTTCGTCACTCGCATCGAGCGATGCGAATAGGTCAAATACTTCGTCCAACACCTCTTGCGGGCGACCATCGGGCCGATCGATCTTGTTGACGACCACAATCGGGCGCAGGCCAAGGGCCAATGCTTTGCCAGTGACGAACTTGGTTTGCGGCATCGCTCCTTCGGCGCTGTCGACCAGCAGTATGACCCCATCGACCATTGACAGAATACGCTCAACCTCCGCGCCAAAGTCGGCGTGGCCCGGCGTATCGACGATGTTGATCCGCGTGGTTGTGCCTTCATGCTCCCATTCAACGCTGGTGCATTTGGCAAGGATTGTTATCCCGCGCTCCTTCTCCAGATCGCCAGAATCCATCGCGCGTTCTTCGACCCGCTGATTCTCACGAAAAGTGCCCGATTGACGGAATAGCTGGTCAACCAAAGTGGTTTTACCATGGTCAACGTGAGCGATAATCGCGATGTTTCTGAGGTCGCGAGACATAGTTCTTCTCATTTTTCGAAAAAGCGTGGGGATCAGGTCGCCCCTCTAGACGCAGTGCTGCGCTGCAACAAGAGCGTAAATTGAACTCTCATATAGACGCGCCAAATCTGCAACAGCCACAACTAACTGAGCTTGACGCGACGTAAGTCCTTAATCCGTACTTTGTTAGCCTCATGATGCGCTGCACAAATCACCTTTTCGAAGTGTGACTCGTCCGCAACAGGGGCGGCTTCACCCTCAGGCAGATTGCTGTTCTGCGCTTGTCGCGGCGTAGCCGCTCCCCTAACAATAATAAGGGTCGCGCGGCATGATCACGCATCTGGGGATGCAATAATAACAGGTCGGCTGCTTGCGACGGCATACGAGGAGAAGGATGTCCATGCGTTCATATATTTCCGGCGCCGCCGGGTCGCTTAGGTTTGCCCTGCTTACAGGTGCAGCCGGTTTTGCCATCACCGCCCCTTCAGCGGCACTTGCACAAGATAGTGACGCTGATGCGGCTGCTGAAGCGCTTGGCGATGAAGGCGATAGCAATGTTATAATCGTGACTGCTTCGAAGCGTGAGCAGACGCTTCAAGAAACTCCGATTTCGGTTTCTGTGACCTCCGGTGAGACGCTTGAGAATGCCCAAATTCGTGACGTTCTTGATCTGCAAACCGTTACTCCATCACTGCGGGTCAGCCAGCTACAGACCGCTTCAGCGTCGACCTTTATTATTCGCGGTTTTGGTAACGGCGATAACAACTTCGGTATTGAGCCTTCGGTCGGCGTGTTCATTGACGGTGTTTTCCGGTCACGCTCTGCCGGGGCGCTGTCGGACCTTCCGAATGTTCAGCGTATCGAGGTGCTGAACGGCCCGCAATCAACCTTGTTTGGTAAAAATGCATCGGCCGGTGTGATCTCCGTAGTCACACGTGAGCCGCAGTTTGAGTTCGGCGGTGCGATCGAAGCAAGCTACGGTAATTTCAATGCCTTTATCCTCAAGGGCGATGTGACTGGGCCGATTGGTGAGAATGTCGCATTCTCAATCGACGGAAGCTACAATCGCCGCGACGGTACGGGTGAAATTGTCAATCTCGATGAAGACGTAAATGATCGCAATCGTTGGGCACTGCGCGGTCAATTGCTGTTTGAACCCACGCCTGACCTCAAAATCCGCGCAATCGGCGATTATTCGAGGATTGATGAGGTATGTTGCACCGTCGGCAATCTTGTGGCCGGCCCCACCGCAGCTGGAATTGCGGCTGTTGGCGGGCAATTGCCAACCGATTTCTTTAGCCGCGAAGTGTTCCTGAACTTCGTGCCGGAAAACACCGTAGATAACTATGGTGGTTCGGTGCAGGTGGACTGGGAAACAGGTCCGCTGACAGTGACTTCGATCACCGCATATCGTGAGCTCGACAATTTCTTCCTGTCGGATATCGATTACACCAGCGCAGACATCGCGACTGAAACCCGTGATCAGCGCGTCCAAACGTTTACGCAGGAATTCCGGATTGCGTCCGATTTTGACGGCCCGGTGAACTTCCTGCTGGGTGGCTTCTATTTTGATGAATCCATCTCGCAGGACAGTGCGATCCAAAATGGCAGCCAAATTCGCAATTTCTTCGAGATCCTTGCGGGCGAAGACCCTGTGGCGGTGCTGACTGGTCAGCCAACACTGTTTAATGGGCTCGAAGCGCCTGTTCTGGCGGGCGGGTTCGGATTTGGTCAGGAGACCATCTTCAATACGCCTCTGCTGACGGAAGAAGATTTCAACATGGACAATACGGCTTGGTCGATCTTTGGGACGATCGATTTTGAGCCGGTCGATGGTCTCGTCCTTACCGTTGGCGGTAACTACACCGATGACGAGAAGAGCTTCGCGCTTAGTCAGACGTCGTTTGATCCGCTGGCGCAGGTCAACTTTGTTGATGCGTTCATCACCGGCGCAACTATGGGCGGGGTGACAACCCGTGATCAATTCCAGGCGCTACCTGCTGCCAACCAAGCTGGCTTGCTCGCGCTTGCGACAACGCCTTGCGGTCCAGGCGGCACGCCGCCGCAACCGCCGGCGTGTAACCCGCTGCTCGGTCTGGCTGCATTCCAGTTCCAGCCGCCATTCCTCAACATTCCGAACTCGGTTGAGCCGGGCGAGACGAATGACAGCGAGTTCACCTATCTCTTGCGTGCGTCTTATGCGATCACACCTGACATCAACATCTATGCGAGCTATGCAACTGGCTTTAAGGCGAGTTCGGTGAATTTGTCGCGTGATAGCCGTCCGCTCAATACTGACTTCCTCGAGGGTCCTGGTGCTTCAACTTTTGCCGCGCCAGATTCAAATATCATCAACGCCGGTCTTGCGGTGCCTAACCTTGTGTCAGGTTCGCGGTTTGCTGGCCCTGAGGAAACCGAAGTTTATGAAATTGGGCTCAAAGCTCAATTTGACGGTATTGGTTTCAACCTCGCCGTATTCGACCAGTCGATTCAGGGTTTCCAAAGCTTCGCCTTTACCGGTACGGGCTTTGCGCTTCGCAACGCTGGTGAACAGTCGGTTCGTGGTTTCGAATTTGATGCCACAGCCACTCCTGCGGACGGCCTGGTGCTGACCTTTGCGATTACACACCTTGATCCGCTATTTGATGATTTCCCAGGAAGCGTCCTTGGCGATTTGACCGGCGTGCGGCCAGCAGGGATTCCGCAGAACTCGGTCGCGACGTCAGCCACTTATACTCACGAATGGGAAAGTGGTACGCAGCTGGTTACGCGGGTGGATTACAACTACGAAAGTAGTGTTGCGATCAACAACGGACTGCCGACATTTGGTCCGAATGACTTCCGTCGCGAAGTGAACCTTGTGAATGCCTCAACGACGGTCAAGCTCAACAATGGCCTTGAGGTTGGTGCTTGGGTGCGCAACTTGCTCGACAGTGAGTTTATCACCACTGTGTTCGATAGCGTCGCACAAAATGGTTCGGTTTCGGGTTATCCGAACCAGCCGCGTACCTATGGTGGCATCGTGCGCTACCGCTTCTAAGCCTTGCGCGTCAGCGCAATGCAAAGGGCCTCGTCAGCAATGGCGGGGCTTTTTGCTACTAGCTGCGATGTAGCGGGCACTCAGTCTTGTCCCCCGTTCATATAAGGAAATACTTGTCACCTCTTTGCAAATATGGTGGCTTGGCCCCTTAAATGAATGAGGGGATCACATCATGCATTGGGCAATCTTGCCGCTTAAGCGCTATTTCGATTTCTCCGGGCGGTCCCGGCGGATGGAATATTGGAGCTTCACCCTATTTATGGCGCTTGTGGCCGTGGTACTGATAGGGCCGCTCTTCCTCGATATCATGACTGCAGCAGTGAACGATCCACTCTCAGCAGATGCCGATCCCTTTGCCGGAATGGGAACGCTTGGGGCAGTGGGGATTAGCCTTTACGGGTTGTTTGTGTTGGCGGTGTTCATACCCAGCCTCGCAGTCACCGTTCGCCGCCTGCATGATCGTGATTTGTCGGGCTGGTGGTACCTGGGCCTCATAGTGGCGAGCCTGATTCCGCTGGTTGGCATTATCGCCAGCATTGCCTTTATCGTACTGATGTTCCTGCCGGGTACAGAAGGAGCAAACCGCTTCGGTCCTGACCCAAAGGATCCGCACAGTGCCGACGTGTTCGCCTGAATAGCAAACCTGCAAGGGCGCTTTTGCGGAGTTACAATTCGCGCAGCGCCTGAGCGGGCTTGGCTCGCAATAACGGGAGCGATCCGCCCAGTGCAAAGGCCAGCACCGTTGCCAGCCCCATGCCCAACACCGCGAGAACAACGCCCCAGTCAGGCAGCCAGTCGAACTCAAACAGCTGGGTAATTATGACCCAGGCAAGGCCTGAACCAAGGGCAAGGGCTACCAACGCTAGCGCGCCAGCGATCAGGCCATACTCGGCCAGTTGCAAGCCCAGAATTTGTCGTCGGCTTGCACCCATCACACGCAGCACAACGGTGTCATAGGTGCGTGCCGCACGTGCCGCAGCGATTGCTCCCATCAGCACTGCAAGACCCGCGAGAACTGCTACCGCGGCCGCCGCGAGTGTAGCAAGACCCACTTGCTCCAATAGCGTGCGTGCCTGCACCAACACTTCGCCGACCTCGACGACCGAGCTTGAGGGGAATTCCTGCACCATAGCGCGCAGAAGCTGGGCACGCTCATCTACACCGGCGTCCTCAGGCAATTCGATGGTGGCGGAGAGTTTGTGCGGTGCATCAGCAATGGCGTTGCGTGAGAAGACCATGGTAAAGTTGAAGCCCATGTTCTCCCAGTCAATTTCGCGCAAATTTGCGATCCGCACATCGCGCTCTTGCCCTAAAATGCCAATCGTCAGCATATCGCCAACGCCAAGCCCAGCGGCATCGGCAAATTCCTTATCGATAGAAACCAACCGTTCGCCGGAATGATCTATATCCCACCATTCGCCCGCAACAATTCGGCTGCCCATGGGGGCCTCGTCAGCGTAGGTGATGCCGCGCTCACCGCGTAGCGCCCACGCACCCTCTGGGATTTCCTCAAGGTCGGCAGTGCGCTGCATATTGCCTTCGGGACCAAAGGCGAGCACTGCCCCGCGCAAAGTTGGGACTGCGCGGATCGTTGCTTCGGGGAACGGAGTTGTGATCAGCTCATTAAATTGCTCCTCTCCGTCTGGCGGAACGTCGATCACAAAATAGTCGGGCGCTTCTTGCGGCACGCGTGACTGAATGTTGCCATCAATCGCGCTTTGGATCGCTGCAAGTAGGACGAAGGCGGCAAGACCAAAGCCTAAGGCTGTGACCAGCGCGCTGGTGGGCGCGCCGGGGCGGTGAATGTTCGACAAGGCTGACCGCAGAAGCGGGTTGGCCGGACGCGGCAGCTTGCGCGCGGCATATTGCAGGCCAAGCCCAAGCGCAGCGAGCGCAATCAGTGCCAGACCTGCACCAGCAAGGAAGCTTGCCGTAAGCCATGCCTGACCGGTGGTGAAGAGGGCGAGCGCGCAAATGGCCACAAGTCCGGCGACTGTCGCCAGCAGTGCGCGGCGATCACGAGCGAGCGGGACAACCCGACTGCGCATCAAAGCCATGGCGGGAAAGGCGCGTGCCCGCAAGAGCGGCGCAGAGGCGAAAGCAAACGCGACCAGCACGCCATAGGTGCCCGCGAGAAGTAGGGGCGCAGGCTCAATCACAAAGCCTCCCTCTACTGGGAGCAGGCCTTGCAAGGCCATACCGAGCAGTGGTGTTACGAGCACGCCAACAGCAAGTCCCAAGGCGCTGCCAACAACAGCAGCGACAGCGATTTGGAGTGCGTAAATCCGGACAATATCGCGCGAAGACGCGCCGAGCACTTTGAGCGTCGCAATGCTTGCACGGCGTTGATCGAGATATGAGGAAACACCGCCCGCGATCCCAATCCCTGCGATGACGAGGGCTGCGAGGCCCACCAATGTCAGAAAATCGCTCATGCGGGTGACAAAGCGATCGGCTCCGGGCGAAGCGCGATCGCGTGTGCGGAAATCAAAGCCTGCATTGGGGTAGGCCTCGGTGAGCTCTTCTTCGACGCCCTCCGGGTCGCGCCCGCTATCAGCGAAGGCAACACGGTATTTGCTCTGGAACAGCGAGCCAGGTTGAAGCAGTCCGCCGTCGACCGGCACCTGCTTCGCCACCAGCACAGTCGGGCCTAATTGAAATCCTTCTGACAAACGGTCTGGCTCATTCTCTATCACCCCGGCTGCGCGTAGCTCAGAAGTGCCCAAACGGAACGTATCGCCGATTTCGATGTTCAGCCGGTCCAGTGCGCCTTGGGCAAGATAGGCATCATTCCCGGTGGGTGCTCCGGGGTCGCTCCCGTCGGTCAAGGTAAAGCTGCCAAACAGCGGCCAATTGGCTTCAACTGCCTTGAGTTCAACTGGCGCGGCAGCATCCTCGGTGCTGGCCATGGCTTGCAGGCGGTAGCCACCCGACAGCTCGCCATATTCGCTCAGGCCCGCTTGCTCGTCCTCGCTAAGGTCGCGCTGCCAGACTTCAACTTCGAGATCGCCGCCGAGCAGCTCACGGCCCGAGCTTTGCAACTCGCGTTCGATTGAGGCTGTAAGTGTACCAATCGCAGCGAGCGCTGCCGTACCAAGAAAGATACAGACCAGCAGCAGCCTTAGCCCCTTAAACCGCGCATTGAGATCGCGCCGGGCTATTTGCCACGCATCACCCCAGCCAAGACCGGCGGTTGAAGCGCCGCTCATTCGGCGGCCTCTTGGGTAGGTTGAGCAGTGGTTCGCCGGTCGGAGACGATCACTCCATCCGCCATGGTTAGGACGCGCTCACATTTCTCGGCGAGCGACGCGTCATGGGTGATAATCAGCAAGGTCGCCCCGGTTTCAGCGCGGCGAGCAAACAGCAGGTCGACGATTTCCTCACCGGTTGAGGCATCAAGATTGCCCGTTGGCTCATCGGCGAAGATCAGCGTTGGGCGCGGCGCGATCGCACGGGCGATGGCTACGCGCTGTTGCTCTCCGCCTGAAAGTTGAGTGGGATAGTGATCGGTGCGATGTCCGAGGCCAACCGCGGTCAATTCAGCGACTGCGCGGGAGTTGGCATCTTTGCTGCCGGCAAGCTCCATCGGAGTCGCCACATTCTCGGTCGCTGTCATTGTCGGGAGGAGATGGAAGGCCTGTAGCACGATGCCGATCCGTCCCCGCCGTGCGGCAGCAAGGCCATCCTCGTCGAGTGACGCGAAGTCCTGTCCCGCGACAGTGAGCGCTCCTCCGGTTGCTCGTTCCAGCCCCGATAGCACTGCCATAAGCGAGCTTTTGCCCGAGCCTGAAGGCCCAAGTAGGGCAACCACTTCACCTTGCGCAATGTCCAGGTCGATCCCCCTGAGGATCTCAACCGGAGCACTCGTGCTGCCAAGTGTTAGGGTCAAACCACGAGCACTGATGGCGAAGTCGGCTTGAAGGGCGGAAGTGCCGGAGGCGAGAGAGGGCTTTGTCACGAGGCTCCAGATGGGATACAGGCCAGTTTCAAACAAGTACCAATCGACGAGGTTCGCAGAACACTATGCGCCGCTGGCAGATAAATCCAATACGTATGAAAGTCCTACTGGGTTCCATTGTGGCACTATCAGTTGCGTCTTGCGGCGCTGAAGCAACGGTGGAAGAGCCTGCTGCGGGCACGGCAGATGGAGCTTTTGCTCAAGGCGAAGAGGCCATTCCGGTGATGGGTGAGGAGGTGCGTATCCTTGCCTTTGGTGACAGCCTGTTTGCTGGCTACAATCTCCCAGAAGCTGACGGCTACCCCGAAAAACTCGAAGCGGCTCTGCGGGTACGCGGCGTGAATGCGCGGGTGGTAGATGCTGGCGTGTCGGGCGACACCAGCGCTGCAGGGCGTGACCGGCTTGACTTTGTTTTAGAAGGCCAGGCGGAAAAACCCAACCTGTTCATTCTCGAACTTGGCGGCAATGATCTCTTGCGTGGGCTTTCTCCCGCAGAGACGCGCGCGAACTTTGAGGCAATGCTGACAACACTCCGGGAGGCGGAAATTCCCGTGCTGATCATGGGCATGCGCTCGCCGCCGAATTATGGGCCGGAGTACCAGGCTGAATTTGACGCGATCTATCGCGATATGGCCGAGAAATACGGCACGGAGCTGATCGCGTTCTGGCTCGAGGATATCTACCAGCAGCCTGAGCTGTTCCAATCGGATCGGATCCACCCCACCGCTGAAGGAATAGAGGCGCTGGTGACCTCGACGATTGATGAGGTCGCAGCGGCTTTGCCATCTGACGACAATGGCTAAAGTCGTTCCAGCGCTCCGCCGCTGACGCGCCAGATTGCGGCTTCCTCTTCAATCTCAGCGAAGGGACCAAGCTCTGTCCCAGTCATCCATACTTGCGCTTTGCCCGCACGCAGGCGTTCGAACAGGGCCCGACGTCTCAGGGGATCGAGATGTGCGGCGACCTCATCAAGCAGGAGTACACTGGGTCTTCCTGAAGCGGCCAAGACGCCGTGCGCAAGGGTGATCGCAATCAGCATAGCTTTTTGCTCACCGGTTGAGCAGGAGGCTGCTGGCAGGCCGGGTGAGCGATCAGGCTGAGCCATCACCACTTCCAGCTCGTCGCGGTGCGGTCCGGTAAGCGCTCGGCCAGCGGCGCGATCACGGGGGCGGCTACGGGTAAACTCAGCGAGCAGTTCTTCCGGGGTGGTCGGACCGCCGGGCCTGTAAGTGAGGATTGGGCGGGCAAAGGGCTCTGCGGGAAGGGCGGAGAGTTCATCAGAGAGCCGCGCCACCAATTGCGCGCGCGAGCCGGCCACTACGCTCCCATGTTGTGCTGCCTGAGCCTCGATTGCATCAAGCCAGCGGGCATCGCCGCGTTCTTCCAGCAAGCGGTTGCGTTCGCGCAGCGCTGTTTCAAGCTGATTGACGCTGCGCGCGTGGCCAGGCTCGATCGCAAGCGCCATCCGGTCGACAAACCGTCGCCTTGCGCCTGCACTGTCCGTGAACAGCCCATCCATTGACGGAGTGAGCCAGGCGACTGCGTGCCACTCGCTTAGGGCCGAAGACTTTGCATCTGCACCATTAATCCGAACCAGCCGTCGGGTGGGACGCTGGCTTTCGGTGTAGGTACCCATGCGGGCACTGGTTTGGCCTTGTTCGATGAGGCTTGCGCCAATGGCAAAGGCATCTGGCGCGCCCTCGTGTGTTTCCTTGCGCGCTAAATCTGCGAGATTGGCGCGCCTTAGGCCGCGCCCCGGTGAAAGGAGGGAGATTGCTTCGAGCACATTCGTCTTGCCTGCCCCATTTTCCCCGACAAGCAGATTGAAATGCGCAGTTTCGGCAAGCTCGCTTGCAGCATGATTTCGAAAGTTCTGCAGGGTGATCTTCGCAAGGGCCATGGCTTAGCAATCGGTTAGCAGGGGCGAGGCCAAAGCACAGCACTTAGCCATTCGAAATCCCCAATCCCAATAGTTGGGAAAAATTCCCAATCCTTTGGAAAGATGAACATCGCTTAAAGTTTGTAAAACTGTGTAAACCCCAGAATTCTCCCATTTTTCGATTTTGGCACACCTCCTGCATCGTGTTTGGTGTCCCCGGAAGGAACCGGGAAAAGCAACTGAAGACCAATTTAGGAGACCAACAATGACCGCAACTAACGTTTCAAACCGCCTCGCAGCCGCAGCTTTCAGCCTCGTGGTTTCAGCTGCGATGTTCGCTTACGCAATCGTACCTGCAAGCCCAACGCTGGCTTAATCAACCCATTCGAAAGGACCATAACAATGTTCACCAATGAAACCGCAAACCGCTTTTTCGCAGCTGCTTTTTCAGTTGTCGTAACCGCTGGCGTCTTCGCTTACGCGATCATTCCAGGCAGCCCAGTGATTGCATAACGCGATTGCTTAAGCTCGATCGCTGATCATTCACAACTCCCATTAACAGGATAGGATAATGTACTCGTTTTTTGACCTTTCCAGCACAAAAATGGCCCGCGTCATGGCAGCCACTGGAGCGCTGATAATCACCGTGATACTGATGGCAGGTGCCATCATACCCGCCACCCCCGATACTGCAATTTTGACCACTGGAGTTCTCGCATGAGCAATTTGACCCAAAACAACAGCCGTCCGCCAAGCCGCGGGTTCCGTTTGGATAAAACCAACGGCAAGCTGTTTGGCGTCTGCTCAGGCCTTGCCAATTGGTCGGGTGTTGATGCTTTGATCTGGCGCTTGGGATTTGTCGCCGCAGTGATCTTTGGCGTTGGCTTCCCGATCCTGATCTACCTCGCTATCGCACTGATTGCGGACTGAAAGGACGGCTGACCCGGTTTTCACGACCACAAAAGTGGCGATCCTGATCAAGGTTCATCAATGACGATCTCACGTAATTACATTAAGAACTGGCTACCAATCGGTCTGGTGCTAGTTTTAATCGGCACCTTCCCATTTTATGCGCCGATTGCTTGCACATCACCTGATCGCGCTACCGACACCCTCCTGGCTCAAGGCTACACCCAAATTCAGATTGATGGCTATGCTTATCTAGATTGCGGACAGGATGATGTGTTCGCCACTGCTTTCAAGGCTAAGAGCCCTTCCGGTCAGCCCGTTGAAGGTGCTGTTTGTTCTGGTCTGTTCAAGGGCAACACCGTCCGATTAGACTAGCTTTGATAGATGGCTGATGCTGGCTGTAACCATATCGAAGCAGCTCAAAAGCAGCAGGGGCTGTTCTTACGCTTATCATGATCTAACTTCTCAAACTTTTGGTGCGGGGCAGCTTACATTGCGCTGATACCGCCATCGAGTTTCAGCTCAGCGCCGGTCATAAAGCGGCTTTCATCGCTGGCCAGATAGACCACTGCATTGGCAATATCGTTGGGTTCGCCGACGAACTTCAGCGGGATTTGCCGCGCCAGTTTGTTCATCAGCACGTCCTTATCGAGCTGCGCCGATTTGGCTGTGCCATCAAGGATTGGGGTGTCGACAAAGGTCGGATGGACCGAGTTGCAGCGGATCTGCATGTTCTTCTTCGCACAGTGCAGCGCAATCGACTTGGACAGCATCCATACGCTCGCCTTTGAGGCGTTGTAGGCGGGCATGGTGTCGCTCGCAATGAGGCCTGCTATGCTCGAGATGTTGACGATGGAGCCCGGTGCATGCTCGCGCATCAGGGGCAGGGCCTTTTGGCAGCCATGAAAGATGCTATCGACGTTGATCGAGAAGCAGCGCTGCCAGTCTTCGAAGGTGCAGGCCTCGATGTTTCCGGGAACGCCAATGCCAGCGTTGTTGACCAGTACGTTGAGCCCGCCCATCTGCTCGCGCGCGACGTCCACTGCGGCTTCCCAAGCGGTGGGGTCGGTGACGTCATGTTGGGAGGAGAAGGCCGTGCCCGCGCCCATTTCGGCGTTGACGATTTCGGCGGTTTCCGCAGCGCCTTCGCCGTTGATATCGGTTGCGAGCACGCGTGCGCCTTCTTGCGCCAAACGGATGCAATGCGCGCGGCCAAGGCCTTGTGCACCGCCAGTGACGAGGGCCAATTTGCCTTCACAGCGTTTCGTCATGTGATTTCCTCTCCAAGGTATTCTGGTGTCAGTAACAGTGCGATGCGCACGTCCACGCCGTGACCTGCCTCGCGCCATTCGGTCACGAAATCAGACAGATCGCTCAAAGCCACGCGGTGTACGGTGATATTTTCGCCCGGTAGTCCGCCGCCTTCGCTGACCTTTGTAAGGCCAGTCGCGCGCAGCAGGGTGAAGCATTCGGAGACCATGCCGGGAGATGAGTAAAATTCCCCCAGCACTTCCATTTTGGCGGCGCGGTAGCCGGTCTCTTCTTCGAGTTCGCGCGCGGCTGCATCAGAGGCAAGCTCGTCTTCGGAGCCGTCGTCATCGCCAACAAGCCCGGCGGGGACTTCGAGGCAGAAGCGGCCCAGTGGCACGCGGTATTGGCTCACCAAGACTACGTGGCGTGTGCCGTCAGCATCCTCATCAATCGCGATGATCGCGGCGGCACGAATGCCTCTTGTGCGTCCGACATATTCCCAACGCCCGCGCGTCTTGGCGGCAATAAATTTACCTTCCCACCGGGTTTTCTCCGGAAGGTCGGCATCAGCGTCTCGGGTGTAGTTGGAATGGCTCATGTGAGCGTGAGCGTTTAAACCTCAATCAAGCGATCCGGCAACTCGTTTTCGTCATCTTCGCCGCGCGGGAAATGCTGAGAGAGCACAAACCCTACATCACGCACGCCAGCCGCCATGCCTTCAGCAATGTCGCCGCGCCGAATGTGAGATAGCATATCGCCCATGGCTTCGCCCCAAACCTCGGGCTCAACCTTCTCAGCGATGCTGTCATCGGCGACGATCTCGGCGCGATGTTCGCGCATGGAGAGATAAATGAGCACGCCCGTTGCCCCGACGGTGCGGCGTTCTGCGCCCACTTTGAAGTGCTTGATCGCCTGATCATGCGCGCGTGAGGCTTTGACTGGTGTAGGGATGAGGAAGAACTTCAGGGGCTGCCATTGCTGCGCGCCCAAGGTAATCAGGAAGGTCAAAAGCCCCAAGCCTATGGTCATGCTGGCAAGCTCACCCGTGGTCCATTCATGGCTCCACCCGCCGATCAGCGCATCCCACATGTCGAGGAAGGGCGCGGGGATGAAGGCAAACAGGCTCATCGCGGTAAAGCTTAGGCCCAGCGCCCACCACAAGGCGACATCAGTGTAACCGTCCGAGCGATCGGCGAGTACGGTCACGATTTCGCCTGAGGTTGTGAGTTCTGCTTCTTTAACCGCCTCGGAGACGATTTTGTGCTGTTCTTCGTTGAGATAGCTCATGGCTCACCATCCTCCTGAGGCGCCGCCGCCCCCAAAGGAGCCGCCACCACCCGAAAAGCCGCCTCCAAAGCCGCCACCTCCGCCCCAGCTGGAGCCGCCACCGCCACCGCCCGACATAGCGCCGCGTGCGATGGCTGTGCCGATTTCCCAGAGGATGATGTTCCCAACCGCACTGCCGAAGCCGTCATCGTCATAGTCATCATCGTCGTCCCGACGTTTACCGCGTCTTTTGCCCCAAGGCCCTTTACCCTTGGCGCGATAACGCCGCCTGCGCCGTGAGCCACGGATAATGGGGAGCACGAAGAAGAAGAACATGAAGCCGATCCAGATGAGGAAGCCGAAGGGGAAGCCCCCGTCGCTTGACCGCGTCTCGGTCGCCTCCTGGGCAACGCGCGCTGCTTCATCTGGGGGCAGCACCAATTGCCCGATGATTGCATCGGTGCCGCTCACAATCCCCCCCGGCATATCGCCATCGCGAAAGCGTGGGAGGATCTCGTTCTGGATAATGATCGAGGACAACGCATCGGTGAGATATCCTTCAAGGCCATAGCCCACTTCGATGCGCACCTTGCGATCATTGGGCGCAACGATCAGCAGCGCGCCATCATTCCTCTCTGCATCGCCGAGACCCCAGGCGCGGCCTAGCTGATAGCCATAATCGGCAATGTCATAGCCTTGAAGGTCGGGCACGGTGGTGACCACCAGTTGGCGCTGTGACTGGGTCTCAAGCGCTTCCAGTTTGGCGGTGAGCTGTGCTTCGATATCGGCTGGAATGATATCGGCATTGTCCACTACCCGGCCTGTGAGTGCTGGAAACTCGGGCTGAGCATAAGCAGGGGACGCAAACACAGCTCCCACAGAAACAAGGATAAGCAGGAAATGGCGCATAAAGCGCATAGATGCGCTCACGATCAGTTCGATGTCAGATCGAGTTGCGGTGCTTCCTCAGCGCCTTCCGTGACCGCACTATAAGGTGCCAGCGGCTCGGCGCCATGAATGATGTTCGCGCCGATCGTGTCTGGGAAGGTACGGATCGTGGTGTTATATTTGCGCACCGCTTCGTTGTAGTCGCGAAGCGCCACCGCGATCCGGTTTTCGGTGCCTTCGAGCTGGCTTTGCAGCGCGAGGTAATTCTGATTTGACTGAATCTGCGGATAGGCTTCGAAGCTCGCGAGCAGGCGGCCAATCCCTTGGCCGAGCTGCCCCTGGGCAGCGGCAAACTCTTCCATTTTCGCAGTGTCGCCCAGATCATCAGCGGAAACCTGAACGCTGGTGGCTTTGGCGCGCGCTTCGGTCACTTCGGTGAGGATCGCACGCTCATTTTCCGCGGCTCCCTGAGCAACCTCAGCCAAGTTTGGAATCAGGTTTGCGCGGCGTTGAAACTGGGCTTCAACATCGGCCCATTTCGCCTTGGCCTCTTCCTCAGCCGCTGGGACCGAGTTGATCCCGCAAGCAGCCAACGTCAATGAGACGGCAGCGACAACAAAGCCGCGCCCGAAATTGCGAAGATTCATGGAAATCCCTCCTTTGTGCCGCGCGCGTAATTCCACCGATCGCAGCAAAATTCATGTGTGTTGCTAATATAGGGCACCATGCGTAGGATTCAAGCGGTAGAAAGCAATGTAACACCGCTTGGCAATGGGCCCTGAACCTGCAAAAAGACAAGACGCACAAATGTCTAATTGGGGATCACTATGCTTAATGAGTTCAAAGAGTTCATTGCCAAGGGCAATGTCATGGAGCTGGCGGTCGCGGTCATAATCGCTGGCGCTTTCGGCACGATTGTCGCATCGCTGACAGGTGACGTGATCATGCCGATTGTGGGCTACGTATTTGGCGGAGCGGATTTCTCCTCGCAGTTCATTCTGCTGTCCGCGCCGGAGGGCTATGAGGGCTCGATGACAGACTACGCCGCCCTGAAAGAGGCCGGAGCTGCAATGATCGGCTACGGTGCCCTTATCACTACGATCATCAACTTCGTAATCCTTGCCTTCATCATCTTCCTTTTGGTGCGCTATGCCAACAAGGTGAAAGAGGCGATGGAGAAGAAGGAAGAGGAAGCGGCTGAAGAGCCCGTAGGCCCGAGCGAGATTGAGCTGCTGACCGAGATTCGAGACGCGCTGAAGAAGTAACGCAGGCGCATTAACCGGCGCCAGCCTTTCACATACACTTCACATTAAGCGGGCCGGGTCTATATAGGTCTCGCCCGCTTTTTGCGAGCTATGGCGATAAATTGCTGCGTGCAATAGGTACAACGGACCCGGGGGCAGTACCCGGCGGCTCCACCATAAAGCTCTGATGAACCATGTGTTTTTGGGGCGTTTTGAAGGGGCCGAACTAGGATCGACGTGGACTGAAAAGCGTAGTTTTTGCCCGGGCTGAAAACCCCGTAAAACTGTTCATCTTTATAAGTGCAAACGATAACGAAGCACTCGCAATCGCTGCGTAATGTGACGGCCTAACGGCCTGAATTTACAAAGCCTATGCGCGGTTGGACCCACCGGGCAACAGAAGCGGATTCCGGGGGCCCGGGGGGGCCTAGCAACAGAACCCCCCACTCATCCAAAAGATATCAGCAAAAGAAGCCAGATGGCTAAACTACGGGAGGCCTTGCTTGCCGCCAGCCGCGACCAGTTGCTCAGGGCAATCACCCTGGCAATTCACGGCTACACCGTGTCCGCTCGCGAACCTGAGCTATCGGATGATGCGAGAGCGCTTATCAATAATCAAATTCACCATCTCGCAGGGCATTTGCTTAATCTCATCAATTAGGAGCGGTCAGTTGATCCTAGCCGGGTAGAGACAATTGAGGCCTGTCTCAAGCATCTCAATCGGCTGTTTCTAAAGAATGTGGAAGAAGCACTGTTTTGCCAGTGAAAGTGTTTTTCAGTTTGTATTGTGCGCTTGAGCCTCAGCCAATTGCGCTTTCAATTCCCCAAGCTCATTTTTTGTCCTGAGCGAGTCCAAAATCGCTGCGCCCGCCATCAGCACTGCAATACAGCACGCCAAAAACAACGCTTCCCCCCAATAGGGCGGAAATTCATCCAGGTAGACCAGCCCCCGGTTGGTGGCACCCAGCGCAAGGGCATAAATGATCGCAAACGCTTCAACGCGGTTCTTGATCACAAACAGACGCCCGATCTTGCGCAGCATGCTTACTCCTTGGTCTGTGTTTCCCGGAGCAAGCGGCGTGCCAATGACGGAATGCCGAGGCTCTGGGTGGTTAATGCGTGGCCGAGTGTAAACCCGCCCGACGATTCCTTGCAAACGCGTTAACCTTAATTAAGCAAGCTCTTGAAGTTCAAGCGCTTCGAGCAGGGCAAGCCGCGCGGCGATGACACCTTTTGTAAGCACTTCGCTACCGAGATCAGCTGGGTCGATTTGCTCTGGCCAATGGGCTGTGATGACGCCTTCGATCAGCTCCGCGTTAGACTCATTAAGCAGGAATCGCGGGTCAACTGTTGCCGGATCGCAGACCACTCGCAGGCGCAGACAAGCGGGGCCACCGCCATTGGCCATGCTTTGGCGTACATCGACCGGGACCACTTCGCGGATTGGCCCGTTGGAAGCCATCATTTCCTTGCAATAGGCCCAGACACTTGCGCTCTCGCGGCATTCCTCGGGCACAATGAGCTTCATACTGCCGTCAGGAAGCGTAATAAGTTGCGCGTTAAAGAGATAAGTGCGGATCGCCTCCTCTATTGAGACGGCGTTGGAAGGCACTTCGACCACTTCAAGTGCCGCGAATTTTGCGCGGATCGCGTCATAGGCGCCCTGCTGATCAGCAAAGGCTTCCTGATGGGTGAAAAGCACTCGCTCGTTCACCACTGAGACGACATCATTGTGGAACGCACCTGCTTCGATAGCGGCTGGATTCTGTTCGATAAAGATGGATTTTTCGGGGCTTAGGCCGTGTGAACGTGCTACCAAGCGGCTCGCTTGTTCGTGTTGGCGCGCGGGGAATTTTCCACCTGTCTTGCCGTACACGAACAGCTCCACGCCCGGCGCATCATGGCCCTCACAAAAACGTCCGTGATTGGCCGCGCCCTCATCACCAAAGGTGGGTGGAACCGCGTCATGCACCGTGAAGCGGTCCTTGTTTCTGAAAGCGATATCGAGCTGTCGCTTAGTGTCAGGCCACTCCTGTGCGCGGTGCAGCATGGTAATCAGGTTTGCTGGCGTCAGGTGACATTTGCCATCGGTAGTGTCAGGGGCTGGCGAAACGGTTGCCGCATTGGCGGTCCACATGCTTGAGGCAGACCATGGAGCTGCGCGCAGGGCGGCTGCCTCGCTACCATCGAAGGCGAGGGCATCTTGCAGAGCGCTATTAGGGCGGGGGAGCGGTAGGAGAAACCCCTGCACGCCCAGCAGCGCGAGATTACCGCGCATTTTGGTCATTCCTTGGAGCGCAGCAGCACGAGGATAGGATGGATCACCTTTATGGCTGGCGCTTGCAATATTGCCGAGGCTTAATCCGGCATAATTGTGGCTGGGACCAACCACTCCATCAAAGTTGATCTCTTTGAGCATCAGCGCACAACACTCCAAACAGTGTCTCCGTCAGACACATCGAGTATATCGGCAGATGCTGAGTCGATCGCAATCCCGCCTTGCTCATCGAGGACCCGCGCTCCAAAGCACGCGCGGAATTGCGAGAGATGGCCCGTAGCAAGAATGACGCGTTCGCCTTTCTCAACGTCCATACCCGTAACGCGCGCCTCGAAGCTGCCCTTGACGCTCGTCACATTGTCGGTGCGCGCTGTCATGGTGGGGCCGCCATCGAAAATGTCGACATAGCCTTCATAGCTAAAGCCTTCATTTTCGAGCATGCGCATCGCTGCACGGCCAGAAAGATGCGGAACACCGATCACCTTGCGCGCCTCTTCGTCCAACATGGCGACATAAACCGGGTGCTTGGGCATCAGGTCAGCGATGAATTGGTTGCCGTTGATCGCGTTGAAATAGTCGGCGTCGTTGAAGTTCATGCCAAAAAAGCGCCCCGCGACATTGTCCCAGAAAGGCGAGTCCCCGCGCTCGTCGATGATCCCACGAAGCTCTGCAAGGATCCGGTCGGCAAAGCGCTTGCGGTGCATGGCGATGAAAAGATAACGGCTGCGCGCCAGCAACAGCCCATGTCCACCAGCGCGTTCATTGGGATGTAGGAAAAGGCCGCCAACCTCGCTCGAAGCCTCCAGATCGGTAACCAGATTGAGCATTTCAGTACGCACTGTGCGGTCCAACTCCTGGCTGTACTGGGTGAGCGTGTTGAGCCGGTAGGAGTAGAAGGGCCATTGCTGGCCAACCATGGTCATAAGCTGGCAGGTACCGCGCACTGTACCAGTCTTGGTGTCCTCCAACACCAGCACGAATTGCTCATCCATAAGCCCATCACCGGTGTTTTCGAACGCGGTGACTGCGCGTTCCAGCTTCGCCGTCAATGCCTTGCGATCAGCCGGCAGATTGGTGAAGCCGCCGCCGGTGAGCTTGGCCATCTGGTACAGCTGCTCAAGATCGGAAAGGCGTGCTGCGCGCAATCGAAAACTCAAGAAAGGGCCCCCTCGTCAAGACGTTGTATCACTCTAGCGGAAAGCGCGGCGCGTTCAGCGAGGCTTCCGGTGATCAGAAATTCCTGCGGGGAGTGGATTGAGCCCCCGCGCACGCCCATCGTATCAACCACCGGGATACCTTGAGCGGCGATGTTGTTGCCATCGCACACGCCGCCTGTCGACTTCCATTTGATATCTTGTCCCAGTTCCGCTCCGCATTCGCGCACGAGGTCGAACAGCTTTTGCGCCTTGTCATCCACCGGTTTTGGCGGGCGCGTAACGCCGCCATGGGTGTGGGTGGAAACTTCGTGTGCGGTTTCAAGTGAAACAACTAGAGTTTTGAGATCGCGCGTAAATTGCTCACCGGCTTCAGTTGATTGTGGGCGGATATTGAATCGCAATACGGCATGATCGGGCACGACATTATTGGCGCTGCCCCCTTCAATCTTGGCCGGGTTGATCGAAATCTCTGGCGAATGCAAGGCCTTAAGTTTCACCGCGAGATCGGCAGCAGCCACGAGGGCGTTGCGCCCGTCATCTGGGTTGCGACCGGCATGGGCGGATTTGCCAGTAATGATTACCGAGTAGTTTCCGCTACCCCCACGGGCATGGGCCAGCGTACCATCAGGTAGAGCCGCAGGCTCATAGGTAAGCGCTGCCAACTTTCCGCGCGCCAGCTCTGCGATGAGATCGGCACTGGCCAGGGATCCGGTTTCCTCGTCGGAATTGAGCAGCACATCATAGCCCAATGAGCCGGCGCCCGCCTGCTGTTCAAACGCTATCAATGCATGGAGCATCACCGCAATCCCGCCCTTCATATCGGCAACTCCTGGACCGCCCAAGACGCCGTCTTCTAACCAGGTGAGCTGCTGAAAAGAGTGATCGTGTGGGAATACCGTATCCATATGGCCAGTAAGCAGGATACGCCGATTGGCGGTTGGTCGGACACGCAATACCAAGTGTTGGCCATGCGCTTTTTCAAACTCATGGCCATCAGCAGCTATCGCAGTCACGGGTGCTGGATCGACCAGTTCAATTTTTCCTGGAAGTGTAGAGAATGCATCGACCAGAGTCTCTGCTTGGCGTGCAAGCCCGTCCAGATTGGCAGTGCCCGTATTGATTGCGCACCACGATTGAACTTGGTCCAGCATGGTGTTGGCATCGATATCGGCGATCGCGGTTGGTTTCATAAGATACGACCTCTAACGAGGCGCCTCAAACTATCAAGGTGGTGGCGGCTTTGGAGTTGACGCTAGGGCAGGATTGCATTGTGTTTGTCCTTTGGCCATAGCGGCAGCGGTCCTCCTCCCCGGGATCCATTTGAACATGGCAATTGAGGACTTCTATGCACGATTACAGCCCCCGCGCTGGCCTTTCTGTCGATAGCCGGCTGGCAGAGCTTTTGGAAACCCAGGTCCTGACGCCTCTTGGCAGGGATATAGACGCTTTTTGGCAAGGCTTTGCGGACCTGCTTACCAGATATGCCCCGCGCAATGCGAGCCTGCTTGCGGAGCGCGAGCAGCTGCAAGCTAAGATCGACGCATATCACGTTGAGCGTGCCGGCAAACCTCACGATGCCGCCGCCTACGAAGCGTTTCTGCGCGACATTGGTTATCTGGTGCCAGAGCCCGGTGACTTTCAGATTGGCACGCAAAATGTCGATCGTGAAATTGCAACAATGGCGGGCCCGCAATTGGTGGTGCCAATCCTGAATGCCCGGTTCCTTCTGAACGCAGCAAATGCACGCTGGGGGAGCCTATATGACGCTTTCTACGGCACCGACGCGCTTGATGCGCCAGTGGCGCGACCCGGTGGCTATGACGAAGAACGTGGCGCCGCGGTGATCGCGCGTGGGCGCGAGTTTCTTGACCAGGCCGTTCCGCTTGCTGAAGGTAGTTGGGCTGATCTAACCGATGTTAGTCGGGGCATCGCGATTGCCAATGAGAACCAATATGTGGGCGAGACCGAGAAGGGGCGTCTTTTCGTAAACAACGGCTTGCACCTCGAAGTCGTGTTCGACGGTGATCACCCGGTGGGTCGCGACGATAAGATTCACATTGCCGACATCAACGTTGAAGCTGCGCTCACCACGATTGCGGATTGCGAGGACTCAGTCGCGGCAGTGGATGGAGAGGACAAGCATCTCGCCTACACCAATTGGCTTGGCGTCATTCGCGGCGATTTGGAGGAGAGATTTGAGAAGGGCGGGCACACGCTCACCCGCAAACTCAATGGCGATAAGACCTACAAAGATGGTGCAGGTGAGAGCCAAGCGCTATCAGGCCGCTCTCTCATGTTTGTGCGCAATGTCGGGCACCTGATGACCAATCCGGCAATCCTGCTCCCTGATGGCAGCGAGATTCCTGAGGGCATTATGGACGCGGTGTTCACCAGTGCGATCAGCGCTCTGGATGTTGAAGGTCATGCCAAATATGGCAACTCTAAACCCGCAAGCGGACAAGCATCGATCTATATTGTGAAGCCCAAGATGCACGGCTCAGAGGAATGCGCCTTCACCAATGATTTGTTTGACTCGGTGGAGGACCTGTTGGGCCTCAAGCGCTATACGATTAAGGTCGGCGTTATGGACGAGGAGCGCAGGACTTCGGCAAACCTGGCAGCATGTATTGAAGCGGTGAAAGACCGGATTGTGTTCATCAATACCGGTTTCCTTGATCGCACAGGCGATGAGATCCACACCTCAATGCGTGCTGGCCCGATGATGCGCAAAGGTGCGATGAAAGGCTCAGATTGGCTCGCCTCTTACGAAGCGCGCAACGTCGCTATCGGTCTCAAGCACGGCTTGTCGGGTAAGGCGCAGATCGGCAAAGGCATGTGGGCCGCCCCTGATCTGATGGGACAGATGATGGTCGAGAAGATCGGCCACCTTCGCGCCGGGGCGAACACCGCATGGGTGCCTTCGCCTACCGCTGCGACGCTCCACGCATTGCATTATCACGCTGAGAATGTTTTCGAGCTTCAGAAGGACCTGGCTGAGCCCGCTGGGCTTGACGCGCTTCTTTCGATTCCGCTGGCTGAGGGAACCAATTGGTCTGACCAGGAGCTTCGCGAAGAACTCGATAACAACTGCCAGGGGCTGCTTGGTTACGTAGTGCGTTGGGTCGATGCAGGCGTCGGCTGTTCCAAGGTTCCCGACATCAACGATGTGGGCCTGATGGAGGACCGCGCCACATTGCGCATTTCCTCGCAGCACCTCGCCAACTGGCTCCTCCACGGCATTGTAACGGAGGAGCAGATCATGGATAGTCTCACCCGAATGGCCGCCAAGGTCGATCAGCAGAACGCGAACGACCCCACCTACATTCCGCTCATCGGCAGTGAGCACGCACCTGCATTCCAAGCTGCGAAAGACTTGATCTTCAAAGGAGTGGAGCAACCGTCGGGCTATACCGAGCCGCTGCTTCACAGCTGGCGTCAGACGAAGAAGGCGGGCTAGGGTAAGAGCTTACTGCTTGGGCTCGATATCATCCCACTCGATATCGAGTTCGCTCAGATCAAGATCGATATCGAACTCCATCTCAGCCGCTTCCATCGCGTTGAGAGCTTCAATGCCATCTTCAGCGAGGGTCTTGAGCTTTTCAAGTTCGCCGGTAACCGCCATGCTCATCATGGCGACTTCGTTCGCAACCTCATCATCGGAAAGCTCTGCATCGAACGTGGCAAGGGTCGTCAGTCTGACCATACAAGCGCCCTCAGCGCGCGGCTCAATCT
Source organism: Pseudomonadota bacterium (assembly GCA_038746055.1). Lineage (GTDB taxonomy): Bacteria > Pseudomonadota > Alphaproteobacteria > Sphingomonadales > Sphingomonadaceae > Erythrobacter. The sequence continues at coordinate 17,796 of JBCDKX010000003.1, read as the reverse complement.
CATAGGTTTCGACCGACTTAACCAGCGCGAACAACTGCGGATTCATCGTGGCTTCCAGTGAGTATCTTGTGTCTTCAATCCGCTCGGCCACGTGGTAGTGAAACACGGTATCAAGACCTTCGACGGTCATCTCAAAGCGGTCAGTCGTACCCGCGACAGGCTGTACCTTTGCGCCAGACTGTGAATGACGAAATTGAGGATCCGCAACATCGATGAGAGGAAATACGAGAGCTGCATCACGATCAATTTCAACCTCGGCCGTAAACTCGATTGGGTCCTCAATCATGCGCCCACCCTTATTGAAACCCAACATCTTCTTATCCTTAAAAAATTGCCTGTATTGGAACGCCTAAAGGCAAATCCCTAACGCTTAGTGTCGAGAGCCTGTGCTAAGGCGACGAACTCCTCCACACTTACCGTTTCAGCCCGACGCGTCGGATCAATTCCCACGGTTCCTAATGCCGCTAAAGCGCCCGGTAGCCCTTTCAAACTTTGCCGCAGCATTTTGCGGCGTTGGCCAAACGCGGCCTCAGTCAGGCGCTCGAGGGCTTTGGCTGGTACGCCATCAGCAGCTTCAGTTGGCGTCAGATGCACTATGGCGCTCATCACTTTGGGCGGTGGGGTAAAGGCGCTGCGGTGGACCTTCATCGCCAGCTTGGCAGAGCTGCGCCATTGGGCCAGAACCGCGAGACGGCCGTAGGCGGAGGTGCCGGGCTTGGCGACGATCCGCTCGGCGACTTCGCGCTGAAACATCAGGGTGAGAGATCGCCACAAGGGTGGCCATTCCTCACCCGAGAGCCATCGTACAAATAGCGCCGTACCAACATTGTACGGCAAGTTTGAAAGCACGTGGAATTTTTCGCCGCCCATGACCTCGTCATGGTCAAGCTTCATCGCATCGCCTTGAATGACCTCCAGCTGACCGGGAAAAGCTTGGCCCAGCTCTGCCAACGCAGGCAAACAGCGGCTGTCCATCTCGATTGCAGTGACTTTTGCTCTTGCTCGTAGCAAAGCTCGGGTAAGACCGCCCGGGCCGGGGCCCACTTCGAGCACGCGCGCGCCAGCCAGATCGCCCGGCAGTGCGGCAATCCGCTTGAGCAATTGCTCATCAAGCAGAAAATTCTGACCCAGTGCTTTGCTGGCAGCGAGCCCGTGCTCGGCAATCGTCTCGCGGATCGGTGGCAGGTCTCTCACCTATGTTTTCGCCCGCGCCTGTACCATTTCGCCTGCCAGACGGATTGCGGCAATCATGGCGTTTGCGTTGGCTGTCCCTGTACCAGCGATGTCGAACGCCGTACCGTGATCGGGCGATGTGCGGATAATCGGCAGGCCCAGCGTCACATTGACCCCTTGGTCAAACTCTAGCGCCTTGATCGGGATAAGCGCTTGATCGTGATACATGCATAAAGCAGCATCGTAACTGGGCCGTAAGAGTGGGGTGAACAGCGCGTCACCGGGTATCGGACCAAAGGCGGCAATCGCTTTTGTATTAAGCGCATCGATCGCCGGTTTGATCGTCTGCGCTTCTTCGTCGCCAAATTGGCCATCTTCGCCCGAATGCGGATTGAGCCCAGCAATTGCTAGGCGCGGCGAGGCAATGCCAAAGTCGCGGCGCAGGCTTCTATCGATGATCGCTGCCTTGTGTTCAATCAGCTCGGCGGAGATGAGATTAGGCACTTCGGCCAAGGCGACATGCACGGTAAGTGGTATGGTGCGCAAAGTCGGCGCAGCGAGCATCATTACTGCGTCTTCGGGCGCGAGGCCGCATACGGATGCAAGGAATTCGGTCTGTCCCGGATAATCAAAACCGACTTTGCCAAGCTGCGATTTGCTCACCGGAGCTGTGACTACGCCGCTTGCAGCGCCAAGCAGGACTGAGCGGACTGCCTCGGCCAACGAGTGCAGCGCAAGAGCAGCGCCCTCATCGCTTGGCGTTCCAGGCATGTAGGCCGCATCGGCTCCTGCGAGAACTGGCAATCCGTCGGCAAAAGCATCTATTGCCTCGCTCGCGTCAGCAATTGCGATGATCTTAACGCCAAGGCCGTGTGCCCCAGCACATTCGCGCAATATGTCGAAACCACCGACCACAAAGAACGGCTGGCCGGCATCCTTGAGCTGTTGATAGGCCTTGATAATAATCTCAGGCCCAATACCCGCTGGATCGCCAAGCGAAATTGCCAAAGGCGAGTTCGCAGGCGGCTGTGTGGTCACCGGAGTGATGCCTTAGTTGTATTCGATATAGGCATCATTGCGCAGGTCACGCAGGTACCGCTGAGCGCGTTTGTTAATGCGTTCCTGCTCAATCGAGCTCATCACCGATTGGAAAGTCGGAGCGCCAGCATCCTGCGGATCATCGCGTCCGCACAGCATAAGCACGCGCACGCCATCCTCGGCGGTGCCAAACGGGGGAGTGGTCTGACCCACTTGCATGCCGAGCAAGATGCTTTGCAGCTGTTCTGGCAGTTGGCGCACTTGTATTTGCGGATTGGAGACCACTGATGCGCCAATCGCCCCCGCAGCGGTATCGGCATCTGAACAGCCACGCAGAGACTGAACATAAATGCCAAATTCCTCAACCTTCGCATTGGCTTCCGCTTCGCTTGCGCCTTCTGGCAGCGTGATCGAGATTTGCTTCAGACTGAGCACAGCATCGCGCGGATCAGCGGTCAGAACCTGCCGTTTGTCAATCAGATAGATAACAGTGAATCCACCTGGAATAGCGATCGGTCCAACCAATTGTCCTGGCTGCATTTGCTGGGCTGCATCGGCCATGGCTTGAGGCAATGTGGCGAGACGTAAAAAACCGGTATCACCGCCTTGGACTGCCGTGGACGCTTCGGAGAATTGGCGTGCATAGGCGACAAAACTGCCGCCCTGCTGAAGCTGCTCCACTATGCGCTGCATGTTCTGAACCACAGCTTCACGATTTTCATCGGTAGCGCTCATGTAAATCTCACCGAGGCGATATTCTTCGGTACCGCGCGACGCTTCGAGCCGGTCGAGCACACCGGTCACCTCTTCAGCCGCAACATTAATAAACGGACTGATATTGCGGCGGATCAGATTTTCCCACGCAAGTTCGCCTTCAATCTGGCGTTTCAAGGCGTTGGCAGATGAACCGATCGACGTCAGATAAGTGTCCATTGCGGCTGCTTCTTGCCCAAAGTTTTGCGCTGCGAGCTGATCGTAGGTTTGCTGAACCTGTGCTCTTTGAACTCCAATTTCCTGGGCTTCGGCGGCCTGAATTTTCAGCGTTTCATCAATCAGATTGCGCAACACCTGAGCGCGTAGCCGTTGTAATTCTTCTGCGGACACCTCGGTCTGTGAAGCGTTTGTTATTAAGTTTACACGCTGTTCAATATCAGTGCCGGTAATGACATATCCGTTGACCACAGCGGTTGCGCTGCGCTCATTGGGATTGGCCTGGCCAAGCAATGTGACATCGCTGGGCAGGCCGAAAGGGTTGTTTGGGGAAGGGGTTGTGGCTGCACCACTTTGCGCCGCTGCGGGTACAAATGAGGCAGCTGATGCCGTTAGGGCGAGCGCGCCCAGTCCCAAGGCGGATTTACGCGCCAGAAAAGATGTGCGGAAAATTGAAAAAGCCTTCGATGTCACGATGTTGATCCCGGTTTCTCGCATCAATTGATTTGCTATATTTGAAGCCTAGGGAGCGTACTGAACACGCTTTGCCTAAGCCACTTGGCGATCCCGTTTCTGCCAAATACTGTCCTCAACTACAAACAGCCGGCTGAACGCAAGCTGAGTGTCTTTCACGGCGCGCTTTAACCCCTTTTTGCACCGCTGCCAACGCGTAAGCGTCTCTTGTGGACAGCTGTAAATCCGTCCTCGGCGTTCAAAAGCCGAGATTGCGAAGCGCGAAAAACACCTGAAAGCTGTTCCCTTCTTCCGCATCACCAAAGGTAATGAAATCACGCCTCCAGGTGGCGCCAAACTCGATGCAGTCATCGCGGTAGGCAATACCAAGCCGTGTGCGAATGGGTTCAAACCCATCGGGTGTGAACACCGGGTCTTCATCCTCATTGGTGAGGTTGAAGACGCCTGATCCAAACACGGACCAATTGCGTCCAATGGTAAAACGTGCCGCTGCGCGCAATTCCTCTCGGTCGGCCAGGTCTTCGACTGTCTGAATATCGCGGTCGAGCCGAAGATAGCCAACTTCAACATAATTGCGCTGCGAACCGATGGTTGCATCGATCTCGTTGCGACGTACAGCGAAGTTGTCTTTGTCGAGCCGGAACCGGTGGGTGAAGGCGACGAAGTTGCGATATCGCACTTCGGTCCGTCCAACAAAGTCTGAGAAGCGATCCGACAGGCCAGTTCCATCCGGGAAAATTTCTTCCTCGGTGGATAGTCGGTAGGATTGGCCGACGTTAGTCTTCACCCGCCAACCCGGCCGGTTAAGCTCCCAATCCATACCATATGTAACGCGCGCTCCGTCCTCAACCCGGTCATAGCCAGCAAAACGGTTCAGCGCGAAGAGGTTGGAGTCTTCCAGGTCGATCGCGCGCGCATCCTCATTGGGAACAGCAAGGTTGCGGATGGGAGGGCTGGCGACGAACTGTACGCGCGGTGTGAGCACCTGTGTCCCGCCAAACGCCTCACCGACAAAGGGCCATTCCACATCCACCGCCGCTGTCGCGACACCGCGTGCCGTCCAACCTTCATTGCCGCGATAAACCGCAGTTAGCGTCGAGAGCGTATCGTTGGTATTGTAAACATCACCGCGCACAAGGCCGGTCAATCTTACCAATTGCCCGAGCCCGGTAAGCGTCCTCATATCCCAGCGCGCCCCAGCGAAGGCTCGCTGCGTGTCCTGCCCTTCATCGCGGATAAGACTAAGGGTATTGGCTTGGAATTCCAGTTGCCCGCCAAGCACTTGGCGGTCTAGGATATGCCGGTAATCAATTGCCGGAACGGCGAGTGGTACCTGGCCCTGATCGGCGGCGATACGCAATGTCTGTGTCGCCCATCCAGCTATGCTCAGATATGAGTTATCATCAATTCGCTCGAGATTAATGGTCGAGCGCAAACGATCATCGCGGCTTATGTCATAGCGCCGTAGGAATGTGCGGTCTGAAGCAACTCTAACTGATCCGGTTAAGCTCCATTCGGGCGAGAAGATAAACCGGCCATTGGCAAAAAGATGACCTCGCGGTTCGTTTGTGGTCGTTGGCGCAACCCCGAAGTTTGCGACCCGGCTGCTGTTGGTCGCATAACCGGTGATTTGATATGCGCCTTTCTCAGTAAAATGCCGCCACTGCGCACGCGCCATGGGAGCAGCGTTTGTGTAGACATGGGTTGCCAGAGTAAGGTCCTTATTCTCGGCGATACGCCAAAAGTACTCACCAGAGAGCTCAAGCCCATTCACTTGATCTACCCGGATATTGGGGACCAGAAACCCGCTTTCAGCTCGGCCATCCGTACGCAGGGCAAGTCCGGGTAACGGAAGTAACCGGGCGCCAAACAGCTCGAGCATGGCGCCTTCAAACCGAATCCTGTTCTCTTCCGGATCAAAGCGCACCCGGTTGGCGGTGATGCGCCAGCTCGGTTCTCTGGCGCAGCCTTCTTCATCGGTGACTGGACATGCTGTATAGGCTGCATCGCTCAGGCTGACGATGCCATCTTCTCCGCGCTCAGCTGAACGCGCTGCCAAACGCCCGCCAGTACGAAGGGCAAGCAGGAGCTCATCCATCGCTCCCGCCTCAAAAGCATCGTTGAGCTCAACCGTTTCGGTGAAGACCTGATTGCCGGCCTTATCGACGAAGCGTACTGCACCGCTTGCGTTTATCAAGCCTGTGTTCCGGTCCCATATCACTTGGTCAGCCCGCACCGACGCTTGATCGTTGCGCAAGATTACATCGCCTTTAGCGATGATTGTGTCACTCTCGGCGTCATAGGCGACTTCGTCCGCCTCAAAGGCAATTTTGTTGCCTTGTTTGTCCGAAGTGGCGGCGGACGGCAGTTGGTCGTTGGCTATGCCGTCTTGGGCCAATACCGCCGGAGCGAAAACAAGGCTTCCGAGGATCGCTGCGCTTGCGAAAGCAAACGGATTGCTCCGACAGGGCGCACAACTGCGCCGCAGTCCCTCCACGATGACCCCGAAAACTCCCGACATGGCTTGCCTATTGCACCGCTCACGCTTAATCGCAATCGGGTTTGAGAGGCCAGAGACTCGTGGTCAAGGCCAGGCGTTTGGATTCGTCGATTAACACCCCTCTTTTTCGGGCCCGTTGGGATGGGTCAACGCATCGGAGCAACCATGCAAATCCTCTTTACAGACACCCCTCCTGTTGAAACGCGCGTCAGCGCCACAATTGTCAATCAGGGCGACATGCCCAGCGGACTTGATCCGGTTTTGGCAGAAGGTGCCAAAGCTTCTCGCTTCAAGGGAGCTGCCGGACAAGTCTTTGAAGGATTTGCAAATATCGATGGCGTGACCAGGCGAATCGCCTTAGCGGGCGCAGGCGAAGTGAGCGCAGACAATCGCCGCATTAATCTTGAGCGTGCGGGCGGTGCGGTAATTGCTAAGTATTTGCGTTCGGGAGAAGCGGCGCTGGTCATAGATTTAAGCGCAGCTGGTCTGTCTGCACAAGATGCAGGCGCAGTTCTGCTCGGCGCGAAACTGCGCAGTTGGGCGCATGATGAGTACCGTACGAAACTGGCAACCGATAAGCAGATTTCGCTCAAGACCGTCTATGTGATTGGCGCAGCTGAGGGCACGGAGGCCGATTGGGAGCGCAATTCTGCTATTGCGCGCGGTGTTGAATTTACCAAAAAGCTCGTCACTGAGCCAGCAAATATAGTATATCCTGAGAGCTTTGTAGCGCTCTGTGAAGAAGCCTTTGCGGGCACAGGCGCTGAGCTGATCGTTCTTGACGAAGCCCACATGACAGAGCTCGGTATGGGTGCGCTGTTGGGTGTAGGTCAGGGCTCGGTTCGCGAATCCCGCCTACTTGCGATCCGGTGGAACGGCGGAAATCCCGGCGACAAGCCGAGTGTCTTCGTCGGCAAAGGCGTAACCTTCGATACCGGTGGTATCTCGATCAAACCTGCACCCGGCATGGAAGATATGAAGTGGGACATGGGCGGTGCCGGTGCGGTGGCAGGGGGCATGCTCGCGGTGGTTTCGCGTCAGGCGAAAGCCAATGTTGTTGGTGTTATGGGCCTTGTTGAAAACATGCCCGATGGTAATGCGATCCGCCCAGGTGATGTCCTTACCACGATGAGCGGTCAGACGGTCGAAGTGCTCAACACCGATGCCGAAGGCCGCCTTGTGCTATGCGACGCGCTCCATTGGGCGCAGGAGCAGTTTAGCCCCGCACAGATCGTTGATTTTGCGACTTTGACCGGCGCAATGATCGTTGCACTTGGCAATGAGCATGGAGGTCTGTTTGCCAATGACGATGTGCTTGCAGACCAACTGCTGGCGGCTGGGAAAACCACCGATGACAAGCTATGGCGCATGCCGATTGGCCCCGCCTACGACAAGCTCATCAACTCACCGATTGCCGATATGAAGAATATTGGGGGACGCTGGGCAGGGTCGATCACTGCGGCGCAATTCCTCCACCGCTTTATCAAGCAGGGCACGCCTTGGGCGCATTGTGATATTGCTGGGATGGTTTGGTCCGACAAGCCAGGTGCGACCCATGAGAAAGGCGCGACAGGCTACGGTGCTCGCCTGATTGATCAATTTGTCGCGGACAACGCTGAGTAATTCCTCATGGCGCGGATGCGGAAGACGTCGGATCTTCCGTCCAAAATTTGTGAGACATGCCAGCTTCGCTTTTCCTGGCGCAAGAAGTGGGCGCGGGATTGGGAAAATGTGCGCTATTGTTCTGAGCGGTGTAGGCGCTCTAAGAATAACACATAATGAAAGTCGACTTCTGGCAACTCTCTCGCGACCCGGTTGAAAAGGTTGTCGCTTTGATCGCACAGCGTGTGATGGACAGCGGCGAGCGGCTCTTGGTCGTGAGCGCTGAACCCGATCAGCGTGCGGGTATTTCGCGCGAGCTTTGGAAAGCAGGCCCTGAGAGCTTTCTCGCTAACGGTGAAGCAGACGCAACGGGTGCGGAGCATCAGCCCATCCTTCTTTCGCACACTCCTGAGCCTGCGAACAGGGCGAGCCATGTGATTTATGCTGATGGAGAGTATCGCGATGCTGCGGGCTTCGAACGCATATTTTTGCTGTTCGATGACGCGACCGTTGAAGCTGCCCGAGCGACCTGGCGTAGCCTTGATGGGATGGATGCACTTGAGCGCGCGTTCTTCCGCCAGGACGGTGGGAAATGGGTCAAGATCGCTTGAGGGCGCTTGTCATCTCTCTGTCTATTGGCATGATAGCGCAATTATAGGGGGAGTAGAGTTATGCGCATTTCATTCATTGCTACGGCAGCGGCCAGTGCATTGGCGCTCACCGCTTGCGGGTCAGAGACTTCTGGCGAATTCGCAACGGAAGACGGTGAGACTGGCGAGTATGCGATCGACAATGACAGCGGTGAGATGTCGATGACAGTCGAAACTGAAGACGGCACGGTGAGCATGCGGACAAACACCGAGACGCCTGATCAACTGCCAGCTGGCTTTACATTGATGAGCGGGTCCGAGGTGCTCAGCAACACCATTATCGATCAGGGCGAGACCAAAGGCAGTCTTACAACTTTTCGCACCGACAACTCTCCCGATGACATCGTCGCTCATTATCGCGGCGAGGCAGAAAGTGCCGGGATTACCATCCAGATTGAAACCAGCATGAATGGCGGCAAGATGATCGGTGGGGAGAATGAAGAAAATGGCACGACCTTTTCGGTCACTGCCTTTCCCGATGATGATGGTGTGGTTACAGGCCAGCTGACTATCAGTGAAGAGCCCGGTTGACGCGCGCATTCAGCGCTAAATGCAAAGCTTGAACTTGACCGCGCTCAAGGCTAGGGGCGCGCCAGCAAATTTTGGCGTGCGCCAGTCGCACGTGCCTCTCGTAAAACAAGGAAAACGTCATGGCGGTCACCCGCACCTTCTCGATCATCAAACCTGATGCCACCAAACGCAATCTAACCGGGGCGGTCACTGCCAAGCTTGAAGAAGCTGGTCTGCGCGTGGTTGCTTCCAAACGCATTCATATGAGTCGCGAACAGGCAGAAGGCTTCTACGCGGTCCATAAAGAGCGTCCTTTCTTTGGTGAACTTGTTGAATTCATGATGAGCGAGTCGGTGGTTGTGCAGGTACTGGAAGGCGAAGACGCAGTGAAGCGCAACCGCGATGTTATGGGCGCGACCAACCCCGCTGAAGCTGACGCAGGCACAATCCGCAAGGAGTTTGCGCTTTCGATTGGTGAGAACTCGGTTCACGGTTCCGACAGCGACGAGAACGCGGCGATCGAAATCGCTTTCTTCTTCGGCGAAGATGAAATCGTTGGCTAGCAACACTACCATCAGACTATTTGATAAGGGTCGCCTAACAGGCGGCCCTTTTTCGTTTCAGTCCTGCTTTGCAAACCGCTTGAGCTGGGCTGAGTGAGCATGGTGAGCGCCGTCGAAGCTGCCTGCCATCTGGGCGCGCATGGCAATCTGCGCTTGCTGGCTTAACTCAAGGTCAAGCTCTTCGTAGCAGCGCTTGATGGCGCTCTCCCAATCCGAATTCAATTCATCAAAGTGGAGGTTCGCGACCGGGCCTTTCCAATCTGCAAGAGCCTCCTCCATACGTTTCTCGCGTATAGTGATCTTATGCTCCCACAGGGTCTCAATGCGTGAGAGATCGCAGTGATCCGACTGGATCGCCATCTGGTTTGCACATAAGGAAACAGCGCTCCCGAGTACGGCGTTATGGTCGCGGTGCGCCAGTACAAGACGCGCATCGGGGAATTGCGCGAGCAGGGCGGGCAGGTCTTCGGCAAAGGCCGGTACTTTCATCACGCGCGGTCGATCAGCATTGCCCCGCGTAGCTGCATCGGTGCGCAAGATCCGCGCAAACTCACCATAGATCGGTGTGGGATCGCGAGCCTCGCTGAAGGCACTGAAGCTCGGGATAGTCCATTGCGACTCGTAGATTGAATGGTGCAGTGCCGCCGAAATCCATGCGAGTTCCTCTTCTACCTCTCCGACTGCCATTGGATGGATCGACTGAAGCCATGGATTGAGCGCCCCCAACATAGCCAGGTCAAGAGCTGACTTCACTCGGTTGATGCCAAAGCGCGCTGGCACAGGGTGGTAAGCATCTTGATAGCGGGTGTGCGAATGGGCTGGATCGCTTGCCAGCAGTTTGTGAATGCGGGTGGTGCCGCTGCGCATATGGCCAATCACAATGATCGGTGGCGCGAGGCGGGATTCAATAAGTTCGGGTTGCGCTTGCCAAAGCTCGCCAAAGGCAAGCCGGTTGCGGATCACTCGGACAAGCTGACCGTGCGCCATGGCTTGGCCAAGTGCGTTGAGCTGCGCTTCATTGGCAATGGCCGCGCACAGTCGGTGCAGGCGAAACCGGAAATCGTAGGCATCATCATCGCTGCGTCCGCTGTATTCAGCGCTTTCGGAATCTTTCACCCCCTTGGCTGACAGCGCCCATAGCGCCTTGGCTTCAAGTGTCGGTATCGGCAGCCAGCCGCGTTTCCATGCGTTCCCGAGAAAGGTATTGGCACGTTCGGCCCATGGCCCGCGCGACAATAGGTGTTCGCGGACGGGCGTCGCCATTAGGACATGTCTGCCGCATTGAGCAGTCTTGTGAGCCGGGTGGGGGCAACACTGTGCCAACTGCGTTGGAGCCAGTTTTGAATATGCCCCCAATCCACACCCGGCCGGTTGAGGATCACACCGACCCAGCCGCTCGCGCCATAGTAGGCGGGTTTGAAATAGGTCTCCGGCCGGTTTTCGACCAGAGTCAGCAGCTCATCCATGCTTTCGGTTTTGACGAGCACAGCAATATGCGGACTGCCATGGTGGCCATCGTGAAAATGCGCGAAAAACTTGCCGGACTTCTCGGTTCCAACCCGGAAACCCGGCGAACCATGGCTTTCGCGTTGATGCGTTTCAGGGAGGGCAAGGGCTAGCTTGCTGAGCTTGGAATAGAGAAAGTCTGGATCATGTTCCCGCGACACATATTCCGACACTGCGCGAGGATAGAGCTGATGCTCAGCGATTTTAACTCGTTGGGCAAGGCTTTCAGGCGTGTCGTCTTGTGCGATCGCTACGCGCACCTGAGCAAGCACTTCGCCAGCATCGAGCTCGGGCGTGACGATGTGAACGCTCGAGCCTGCGTGGCTGTCGCCTGCCTCAATTGCGCGCTTGAACGTGTTGAGCCCCCTATATTTGGGTAAAAGTGAGGGATGGATGTTGAGTAGCCGGCCTTCCCAACGTTCCACAAAACTCTGCGATAAAATGCGCATATAGCCGGCGAGCACGATATAGTCTGCGCCTGCGTCCAATGCCGCCCGCTCCATCGCTGAATCTTGCTCTTCGCGTGAGCAGCCTGTGTGTGAATGAGTGAAGGTAGGCACGCCCTCAAGCTTAGCTAATGCCAGCCCGGCTGCATCCTCAACATTGCTGGCAACCAGCGCGACCTCAAAGGCTGCGTCCTCTACACGGCTGGCATAGAGCAACGCCGCCATATTGGTGCCTGTGCCTGAGATGAAGACGGCAATCCTGGCGCGCGAGCCATCAGGCAAGATGTGTGGCCTCCCAGTTGCTGCGACCGCCCCAAGTCCCTTGGGAGCCGCGAACCGTGCAACCACACTCGCCTGCGTCAATTGAGCCAACCTGGACCACAGTTTCGCCCGTAGCCTCAAGCCGCTTTGTCACTGCCGCGACGTTGCTTTTCGCCACTGCGAGCACCATGCCGACTCCGCAATTAAAAGTACGCGCCATTTCCTCTGGCTCAATCGCACCTTGCGCTTGCAGAAATGCTATCAGGCGTGATTGATCCCACAGATCTGCATTCACTTTCGCATGGGCACCCTCAGGTAGAATGCGCGGAATATTCTCCAGCAGACCGCCGCCAGTGATATGGGCAAGGCCATTGACGAGTCCCTTGCGGATCAACGGCAACAGACTTGCGACATAAATACGTGTCGGCTCGATTAACGCATCGATCAGCAGACGATCGGGATCGAACAGTGCCGGTCGGTTCAGCTTCCACGCTTTGTCTTCGGCGAGTCGGCGGACCAGCGAGTATCCGTTCGAATGCACCCCACTACTGGCCAGGCCAATCAGTAAATCACCGGGGGCCACTTTGTCGCCAGTCAGTTGCTCGCCGCGCTCCACGGCACCAACACAAAAGCCAGCAAGATCATAATCACCGTCAGCATACATGCCTGGCATTTCGGCAGTTTCCCCACCAATCAGCGCGCAACGGGCCTGCTTGCAGCCATCCGCTATGCCTGCCACAACGCGTTCCGCAATGCCGTTTTCGAGCTTGCCCGTTGCGAAATAATCTAGAAAAAACAACGGCTCTGCACCTTGCACAATCAGGTCATTGACGCACATGGCAACCAGATCGATCCCTACTGTGTCGTGCCGATCATGCTCAATTGCCAGTTTGAGCTTGGTGCCTACCCCATCGTTTGCGGCAACCAGAAGTGGGTCTTCATACCCTGCTGCCTTGGGATCGAAAAATCCGCCAAATCCGCCCAGTTCACTGGTGGCGCCAGGCCGCGCAGTAGCTTTTGCCAGGGGCGCGATAGCTTTCACCAGAGCATTGCCGGCTTCGATGGATACGCCCGCGTCGGCGTAGGTGTAGGGTGAGTTCTTGCCTTCCATTTTTTGCGCTTTACCCCTTTGGGCTTGGAATTCCACGCTGGTTTGGGCAAAGACTGCAGAGATTTCCCCGATGGCGGCAATAGCAAACCCTTCTAGCCCGACTGTGAGAGCTGCATTTCGTGCCCGCTGGGCGCTTGCAAGCCTTTTGGCATTCGCGCTGCTTGCCGGGGGGTATGTGCTTGTACTCGCGCAGGTTTCCGGCGATCGCGGGATCGCTCCCACAGCATCAAGTGCGGATATTGAAGTGCGCGGGATCGAAGTGGATGTGACCGGTGATAATGCGGCTGATGCCCGCAGTAAGGGCTGGCGCGAGGCAGCCCAGAAGGCCTGGAAGCAAGCCGGCGGGCCAGCGGTTTCCAGCGATCAGCTGTCCGGTCTGGTGTCAGCGATCGTTATTCAGCGTGAGCGCGTAGGGCCCAAACGCTATGTTGCGACTCTTGGCGTGAGCTTTGATCGCCAGCGAGCGGGGCGCTATCTCGGCGGTGCGCGGGCTGGGCGCTCCTCTGCGCCGATGCTGCTGATCCCAGTCGTGGTGAGTGGCGGCAGTTACACGGCTTTTGAAGTTCGCAATCCCTGGCAACGCGCTTGGGCGGAGTTCAATCCGGGCACAAGCCGGATCGACTATGTCAGACCCTCTGGAGCAGGAGGCGATTCGCTTTTGCTCAATTACGGACAAGCGGGGAGGCGGTCCCGTGCGTGGTGGCGCTTGACCCTCGACCAATATGGTGCCGCCGATGCGCTGGTCCCCATCGCCAAGTTGGAGCATCAGTTTCCCGGCGGGCCAATCACCGGCACCTTCACCGCGCGCTATGGTCCAGACAGCTCGTTCCTTGAGAGCTTCACACTGAACGCAACCGGGCCAGGCGAATTGCCTCAAATGCTGGGTGAAGCGGTAGACCGGATTGATCGCATCTATGAGCAGGCCTTGGTGGATGGCAAGCTGCAGCCAGACCCGACTTTGCGGGTTGGTGGATCGGGTCAGGTAGATCCGGCGATTGCGCGGCTTATTGAGATTGGTCGGGCGATCGAGGCGCGCAATCGGGCCGAGGAAGCTGCTGCCGCTTCGGCTGCCATCCCACCTGATACGGTTCTTCCCGGTACTTCGCCAACGCCTGTTCCCGCTTCTGTTCGCAGATTTACCGTACAGTTTGCCTCGCCAGACCCATTGACCTTCGACGCGAACCTTTCGACTGTTCGCCAGGTTGCCGGTGTTCGCGGGGTCTCTGTGACCAGCACGGCAATCGGCGGCACTTCGGTGATGCAAGTGAGCTATGCGGGCGAGCTGTCGGCGCTCGCTGGCGAACTGCGTGCGCGCGGCTTTGCGGTGCGCGAAGGCGCAAACGCAATCGCCATTAGCCGCTAAGGGCCATGCGTGCTTATGCCAGCGGCGAAAGAAACTCCCTCACAAATTGCTTTACCACTTACTATCGAGGGCAGCGGTGACACACGGCGTATTGTCGTCGGGAATGCCAATGCTGGCGTGGTTGAAGCGCTGCGCTCATCTGAGAGCTGGCCCTTTCGTACGGCAGTGCTGACCGGGCCTCGTCGGTCAGGCAAATCACTTTTGGGACGCTGGGCGCAAGCGCAGGGGATTGAGGTGATCGACGGGGCAGATGTGCTCGATGAGACCAAGGTATTTCATCGTTGGAATTCGGTGCAGGATGGCGGTTCCAATGCCGGCCGACCGCTCTTGCTGATCGCTAACGCGACCCCTTGGGAGATCACATTACCAGATCTCAAATCGCGCCTGAGCGGATCGCTGCAGCTGGCCGTAGGTGAACCTGATGATGCAATGGCTGCGCAATTGATTGAGGCGCATGCAGAGTCGCGCGCACTCACATTAGCAGAGGGAGCAGCTGAGTATCTGGTTCCGCGCACGCGGCGCAGTTTTGCAGATATTGAGGCGCTAATTGCTGCGATTGATCAGATCAGTCTTGAACGCGCCGTGCCTGCCACCATGTCTGTGTGGCGCGCGGCTTTAGAAGCTCTGCATGGTCCGCCCCAAGCAAAACTGCTGTAGCAAGAGTTGCAATTGCGCGTGTTTGGTGGGAGAATCCGATCATGTTGACCTCGCTCAAGGCCTATCTGGACTCGGTGAAAGCGCGCGATCCTGCGCCGCGTTCGCGTTGGGAAGTGCTGCTCTATCCTGGTGTTTTGGCGCTTGGTTTGCATCGTGTGGCGCATTGGCTATTTGATGCAAAGCTGTTTTTCCTGGCCCGCTTTGTAAATCATTTCAGTCGGTTGCTGACTGCGATTGACATTCACCCCGGTGCCAAGATCGGGAAGAACTTCTTTATCGATCATGGCTTTACCGTGATTGGAGAAACGGCCGAAATTGGTGATAATGTGACGATCTACCAATGCGTGACCTTGGGCGGGACCAATCCGACCAATGGGAAAGGTGGCAAGCGTCACCCAACGCTCGCGGACAATGTGATCATTGGGTCAGGCGCGCAGGTTATCGGTCCGATCACCGTGGGTGAGCGGGCAAGGATTGGAGCCAATGCAGTGGTGACCGATGACGTGCCAGAGGGCGCGACTATGGTTGGCGTTAAGGCGCGCTCAACCCTGCTTCCCGCGGAGGAATGGATTAAAGACTTTATTCCCTATGGCACTCCCTGTGAGGATGCAGAGGGCAATAAGATTGACTGCATCGAGAAACTTGAAGGTGAATTGGCGGCTTTGCGAGCAGAGATTGCAGAGATAAAGGCTGCCGCGTTGCTACCAGACAATGAGCCGGTTCAAGGCACCTTTGATCTTGGCAAGAAAAGCGGAACTGTCGACTGATGAGTGCCGGTCTAAGGCCTGGTGGCACCGGCCAGATTGTCGCTTTTCCAGCCAGAGGCAGACAAGGTCAGGTCGGATTTGATCGCGACGAGCTTCAGCGTATTCTTGACCTTTATGGCCGCATGGTGGCCGCCGGTGAGTGGCGCGATTATGCGATGGACTTTGACCGCCAGGCGGCCACCTTTGCGGCTTTCCGCCGCACAGCGGAACGTCCACAAGCACGGGTAGAGAAGCGTCCGAGCCTGCGCCATAGGCAGGGCATGTACACTCTGTTTGGCGAGCACGGTCAGGTGTTGAAGCGCGGTGGTGACCTCGCCAATGTTCTTGCCCCGATGGAGCGCCGACTTGTGAAGGCGGTTGAGGACTAAGCACCCGATTGCGCCCTCAAAATGCAAGCGGCCCCCCGCACATTGCTGTGCAGGAGCCCAGAGTAGAATTGCGTTGTAGCGTGCTTACCCGCGGGCGCTGTCGGGTCCGGTACCTGTGACCTTCTGCATTGCCTTGAGGATCGCACCTGATTGCTCAGAACCTGATTGCGGGGCGATCAGGTTTGAGAAATCGCTGATGTCGCTCCAGCGGTCAGCAAAGCCCTCGACTGTGCGCTCACCATCAGGGAGCCACACAGCGTCGTTCATCACAACCCATGAGGAGTGGAAACCGCCGGCGCCCGCTCCAACAATGGCGTTTGTCGGGGCATCTTCGCTGACGAGATAAAGCGCCGCGGGAACCACATTCACCGGATCGAACAGCTTAAAGGCTTCTTCAGGGAAGAGGTCTTCGGTCATGCGTGTGCCAGCAACAGGTGAGAGCGAGTTTACTCGGATGTTGTACTTGGCGCCTTCAAGCTGAAGCGTTTTGGTCAGGCCAGCCAGGCCCAGCTTGGCGGCGCCATAATTCGCCTGGCCAAAGTTGCCGAAAAGACCAGTAGAGGACGCAGTCATCAGGATGCGGCCGTAGCTTTGCTCACGGAAGGTTTCCCAGCATGCCTTGGTCACGAAGGCGGAGCCGGTGAGGTGAACTTTGAGCACAAACTCAAAATCATCCGGTGTCATCTTGGCAAAGGTCTTGTCCCGCAGCACGCCAGCATTGTTGATGAGGATGTGCACACCGCCCCATTTTTGTTTGGCATCGGCAACCATCTTTTCCATCTGGTCGAACTCGGTAACCGAGCCGCCGTTGGACATGGCTTCACCGCCCATGGCTTCGATTTCTTCGACGACTTTGAGAGCCATGTCCGAGTGACCCGTACCATCGCGCGCACCGCCTAGATCATTGACAACAACCTTTGCGCCGCGACGCGCAAGCTCAAGCGCATATTCACGGCCCAAACCGCCTCCTGCGCCCGTGACGATGGCGACCTTATCTTTGAAATCGATGCTCATGGGGTGTTGTCCTTTCCGTCCTGCGTTATCTTATTGCTTGAGAGGGTGGAGCGGGCTTTACGCTCGCGTAAACTCATTTATGCGGCGCTGCGTGGCAGGATTTTCGCTGCGTTGCAACAGGGCGATTTGCCGGAGCGCGCTGCCGTAGCGTCAGATAGCTGATTTATAGTGCTTCAAGCGCCGGAACAAGCTGATCCAGCGAATCGATTACTGCATCGGCGCCAAGCTCCTCAGGTGCCTTGTCGCAATAGCCATAGGCGGCGCCTACCACAGGCACACCAGCACCCTTAGCTGCTTTCACATCATAGGTTGAGTCGCCGACAAAGGCGAAACGACCTCCGCCGCAGATTTCTCGTGCTTTTATGATCGGATCGGGGTGGGGCTTGGCGAGGAATTGTCCGTCGGGGCCTTTGCCAAGCGAGTTGCCACCAATCACGGACTCAAACGGCTCGATAAAGTCGATCTGGGTAAGAATGGAGCGGGCAAACTCTTCAAATTTATTGGTTACTACGATCATTTTGACCCCGTGCGTTACAAGCTCAGACACAACTTCGCGCGCGTGCGGGTAGGGCCTGGTGTGCACGGCATTGTTCTCAGAATAGTGGCCGAGCATCGCTTTATAGAGTTGCTTGAACTCCCCTGCGGGTAAACCCCCTTGTGCATCGACTGCCTGCGCGAGCATAATCTTTGCTCCGCCCCCGATGAGATCTTTGGAGCTGTCCACGGGCACACGGTCGAACCCACCAAGCTCTAGTGCATGGTTCACTGCCTCGCCCAGGTCGCGAAAGCTATCGACAAGTGTGCCATCAAGATCAAAACCGATGGCTTCAAAGGGAAAATTGCTCATAGCGCTTTGCCGGGTG
>JBCDKX010000002.1:0-57893 GCA_038746055.1 Pseudomonadota bacterium | reverse complement strand
TGCAGGCCATAGCGCTCAAGCAAGCCTATCAGCGGCAAAATGATCCAGGTGACCGAGATATAGCGATTGTCATTAAACGCCTTGCCCAGAGCTTCAACAACAGCCACGATTTCGAGCCCGGCCAAAAGGCCAGTCGCAACTGCCGCCCCAACAACAACCAAAAGTGGGTTAAATTTAAGTGCAAAGCCAATGATGACCAGCGCAATCCCCAAAAGGGGCCAATAGTTCATTCTTCGGTCCCCTCTCCAAATCCGCCACCGCCGGGTGTCAGAATAACGAATGTATCGCCAACTCCCATTTTGACGCCTGCAGTCGCGGCCAATTCCTCTCGTGACCCGTCCATTCGCTCGACCCAATTGCGACCGGGTTTGGCACTACCTCCGCCAGCAAGACCCTGCGGAGGCACCGTGCGCCGATTGGCGAGAATGTTGGCGCGCATTTCTTCGAGGAAAGTTACCCGCCTTACTGTCCCATCCCCGCCTTGGTGAGCGCCCTTCCCGCCAGATCCCTTACGTATCGAAAACTCCTCGAGCCGCACTGGCAAACGGGTCTCAAGGATTTCAGGATCGGTAAGGCGCGAATTTGTCATATGGGTCTGCACAGCGCTGGTGCCGTCATGATCAGGCCCCGCGCCAGACCCGCCGCAAATTGTTTCGTAATATTGGTGCTGTGTATTGCCGAAGGTGAAGTTATTCATTGTCCCTTGTGACGGAGCGAGCTTGCCTGTTGCGGCAAACAGCGTATCGGTCACCGCCTGACTGGTCTCGACATTACCCGCCACTACAGCGGCGCCCGGCTTTGGATTGAGCATAGAGCCTTCCGGTACAACGAGGTCCACCGGCTTCAAACAGCCATCATTCATCGGAATTGTGTCGTCAATCAGCGTGCGCAGCACATAAAGCGCCGCCGCACGGGTGATTGAGCGCGGCGCGTTAAAGTTGTCCGCGAGCTGATCAGACGTACCAGAGAAGTCAAACACAGCCGAGCGCGCCTGCTTGTCAATCCGAATTGCCACCCTAATCTGCGCGCCATTGTCGAGCCGAGTGGTAAACTCGCCGTCCTCCAACCGATCAAGGAGCCGCCGCACGCTCTCTTCGGCGTTGGCGATAACGTGAACCATGTAAGCTGCAATCACGTCCTTCCCCTGATCGCGCGCGGCAATGCAAAGCAAGTCAACGCCTCTGGTGCAGGCCGCCAAAGCAGCGCGTAGGTCGGACAAATTTCGATCTGGGCGGCGCGCTGGATATTTGGCTGACGCCAGCACCTTGCGCATAGCACCCTCGCGAAAATCCCCCTGATCCACCAATAAGAGATTATCGATCAGGACGCCCTCCTCTTCGATATGGCGGCTTTCAGGCGGCATGGAGCCCGGCGCAATCCCGCCAATGTCAGCATGGTGCCCCCGCGCGGCGACAAAGGCGTCCGGGGTCTTGCTGGCATCGTTATAAAAGACCGGAACGATCACCGTGATATCAGGCAGATGAGTGCCACCACGATAAGGATCATTCAGCGCATAGGCGTCGCCCCGCAAAAAACCTCTGCCGTCAAGCGGAGTTCCATCTTCACCCAACCCACGCGCCTCGATGACCCGGGCGACCGAGTCTGCCATACTGCCAAGATGCACCGGAATGTGCGGCGCATTGGCGATCAGACCCCCGCCCGCATCGAACAGGGCGCAGGAGAAATCCAGCCGCTCTTTGATGTTGACCGATGTCGCGGTGGACTGGAGCACCACACCCATCTCCTCTGCGATCGCCATAAAGAGGTTGCCAAAGATCTCGAGGCGCACTGGATCGACGCTTGTGCCCAAAGCGCGAGTGCGCTCCAATGGCACGGAGCGCGTAAGGATAAGGCTGGTATCATCCGCGAGCACCGCCTGCCAACCGGGTTCGACCACAGTGGTCGACCCAGGATCCATGATGAGCACGGGGCCGCTGACAACTTCGCCGTTGGCCATGGCCGCGCGCTCAACCGTGTGCCAACTGCCCGATGGCTTACTGTTCCCTGCCGAAATGACCGACGCCGCCTTGCCCAGTCCCCCCGATGTGCCTGTGGCTTCGACACTCAGTGCTTCGACGATGATGGCTGCATCCGGATCGGAATAGCCAAATTGTTGCAGGTGCATGTGACGGAATGCCTGATCCATTTGCACGAAATCTCTGCAATCAACCGTCAACATGGAGTTGCTTCCAGCAAATCGCAGTCTTGCGCGATGTTCAATCTGGATCGCGTCTTGGTCGATACCCTGCTCGACCAAAGCATTCCGGGCTGCATCCTCAAGCTTAGTTAGATCGCTTGTAAAACTCTCTCCCAAATGTCGTACCAGGCTAACCTCGCGGATTGCTTTTACCGGAGCAAGTCCAATTCCATAAGCCGAGAGCATACCTGCAAGCGGGTGGATCAGCACGGTCTCCATCCCCAGCTCATCAGCCACTTTACAGGCATGCTGTCCCCCGGCCCCGCCAAAGCAGGCAAGCGCATACTCGGTAACATCATGGCCCCGCGCGACCGAGATCTTGCGAATGGCATTGGCCATATTGTCGACCGCGATTTCGAGAAAACCTGTAGCGATGTCCTTCAGGGGTCTCGGTTCTGGCAGACGCGCAGCCAGCGCTTCCAATGCCGCTCGCGCAGCGGTAGGATCCAGCGGTTCGTCCCCTCGTGGGCCAAAGACACTAGGAAAGAAAGCAGGGTCGATCCGACCGAGAAAGAGGTTGCAATCGGTCACGGTGAGCGGACCACCTTTGCGATAACACGCAGGGCCAGGATCCGCGCCAGCGCTATTAGGACCAACCCTAAAGCGCGCGCCGTCAAACTCACAGATTGAACCTCCACCGGCGGCAACCGTGTGGATTTGCATCATTGGCGCTGCTACCCGGACACCCGCCACCACGCTATCTCCGGTAAGCTCATACTCACCACCATAATGCGCGACATCAGTGCTGGTACCGCCCATGTCGAATCCGATAAGCTTGGTGTGCCCCAAAGGTTTGCAGGCTGCGACCATGCCAACAACGCCGCCAGCTGGGCCGGAAAGGATGGCATCCTTGCCGCGAAACGCCCCCACTTCGGTCAGACCGCCGTTGGACTGCATAAATCGTAAAGTGGTAGCATCCGGAAGCTCGGCCTGTAGCGTATCGGTATAGCGTTGCAGCACCGGTGAGAGATACGCATCCACCACAGTCGTATCGCCGCGCGGGATCAGCTTGATCAGCGGAGAAACCTCAGAAGACGTGCTGATTTGGCTAAAACCAAGTTCAAATGCGATCTGCGCGAGCCGAGCTTCGTGCTCACGATACTTCCAGCCATGCAGTAGCACGATCGCAATTGCCTCGAATCCCTCCCCGCGCAGCTTGAGAAAGTCGGCGCACGCAGCTTCTTCATCAAGCGGCGTGAGAACCTCACCATCCACACTCACGCGCTCAGACACCTCTATCGCGCACTCGGGCAACTGCTCTGGCAACACGATATGCCGCGCGAAGATATGCGGGCGGGACTGCGTACCAATACGCAGCGCATCGCCAAAGCCCTTGGTGATCGCTAACGCCAACCGTTCACCCTTGCGTTCAAGCAAAGCATTGGTCGCAACGGTCGTACCTATCCTTAGCTCTGCAATGGGTCCTGCACCGTGAATATCCATCAAGCGCCGCACAGCTTCGCTTGCCGCGTCGGCGTAACGGCCCGGATTTTCCGAAAGTAGCTTATCCGTTACCAATTTTCCTGCCGGCGTGAGAGCGACCACATCGGTGAAGGTCCCTCCCCGATCAATCGCAAAGCGCCAGGCGGTCATTTGGTAAGCTATCCTTGAGAACGTTCAACCAGTGAACGCTCCTTTGCAAGCACGGCTCTCAAGGTCAAATCCCAGCGCGCACCATGTCCGCAGAGCACCGCATAACTGTGCGCGCAAAGGTCCTTAGGCAGATATCCTCAGTGCTCCCCCGCAGGTCTCAAGTACAATTCCGTTTGTTAGTCTTCTGGTAACTCTCTTTTCAAGCAAAGCGTTTACCATAACTGCGATGGGCAGCGCTGCCTTTCAAAAGAGTCACTAACAGCGAGGACAATATGCCCAACGCTTTCAAGTTGCGATCTATGTTTGGCATGGGCCTGACAGGTTCAGAGACAGATTCTGCTAAGCCTGCAAGCGATCGAGATAGAGGCGATATGGGCGCCACTCTCTCACGCGCCAATCGGTCTTTGCAAATGCGGGAAAACCTCGACGCGCTTATGCGTCAGATTGAACACACTCGACGCGATACTGATCAGATGATGGAGGAGATGTCCGCTCTTGAGATAGACGCAGAGCAAGCCAGTGCGCTGCGTCGCGAAAACGATGTCTTGCGCGAAAAGCTGGATGATTCCGCCCGCGAAACTCGGACCGAGGCTACCAAAGCCGAGAACGCCGCGCGTGATATCAGCCGACTTAAAGAGGAACTCATGCGCATCCGAGCCGATCACGAACAGAGCCAACGTGAGGCCAGCGCCAATGCACTTGATGCCGAGCGTATCGAGGATCGGTTGCACGCTGCAATGGCTTCGCTTGATGAAACTAAGCGCGATCTTGAGATTCAGCGTCAGGCCCGCGACAAGGCGGAGACCGACTCGGCAAGCTTGCGCATCAATTTAACCGAACGCGACCGAGCGCAAAGCACACTAATGCAAGCCGAAGCGGAACTGCGGTTGCACGCAGCTAAACTACAGGCTCAGTATGAGGAAGTGACCGACGCTCTGGCGCGCAAAGAACGCAGGGTGATTGAAAAAACGGCTGAACTTGACGCAACCAAAGACAGAATCGCAGAGCTCGAAACTGAGGTCGAAGCGTCTCGCGAGGAGCTGCGAATTTTGGGCAACAAATACTCCGATCTAAGGGTGTCGCAGGACGCGCGTATCTACTCCCTCAATGATGGGCTTGATCAAGAGCGCGAAAACCATCGCATGACCCGCCAGCTTCTCGAAGAGGCTCGGTCTAGCAATGACGATCTGGCTGACGAAGTGTCTTCGCTGAAAAATCAGACCCTGGCCTCCGACAAAGATAGTCAAAAGCTTAAGCGCGAGCTGAGCGTCACGCGAACTCAGTTGCTTGAAGATAGCGACAAGCTGAAAGAGGCGCATTTGCAATATGCGACAGCACAAAGCGACATTCAGCGGCTCGAGGTTGCGCTTGAGGATGCAAAGAAAGGCGCCGTCACCCTACGGCGTCAGGCTGATAAATCCGATCAGATTTTACGCGAAAACACCGATCTGCATGACAAGATCGCCAGCATGCAGAAAAGCCTTGATCGCCATCGCAATAAGGAACTGTTCAATGATGGGCCGATTATGCTCTCAAGTGCAAAAAGACCGACCGAGCCATCACCCAGAAAAGCTAAGGTCGGCGCTGCGATCACAACAACGCCAAACGTGGCACGCATAAGGCGAAGTTAGCAAGCGTCGAATCACAAACCGACAACTTAGGGGTGGCAGACCAATGGGTAGTCCGGGGAGGCGCACGCTCAGACCGATGTTTGGGCGTGCGCTGACTTACACGCACGGCCCTCTCCCACATCAGTCCATATGTTTGAGGCCGACGCGCAAATAATCCCACCCGGTTACACAGGTGAGCGCAGCCGCGAGCCACAAACTCGCCAACCCCACAACATGCACCCAACTTTCTGCAAGCGTCTGACAATCGGGTGCTTCGAGCGACTGGCACGGCTGACCATGTACCGCTCCGCCTAAGATAAGCGCACCCAAGGCAATCAGCTGGAAGGTGGTCTTCCACTTTGCAAGCTTTGTCACCGGCACCGAAACCTGAATGCCGCCGAGAAATTCGCGCAAGCCCGAAACCGTGATTTCGCGCACCAAAATAATACCGCCAGCAATAACATGAAGATCCCCAACATAGGGCCCGCGCAAATAGCCTTGTGCGGTCAGGATCAAAATAACAGCGGCAACCATGATCTTGTCAGCGATAGGATCAAGGAAAATCCCAAGCTTTGATACCGTCCCCTGTGCGCGAGCCAGATATCCGTCGAAAAAATCGGTGATCGCAATCACGCAATATAACGCAAAACCAATCAGATAACCCAGCGCCCAATCGGGCCACCACAATAAGAAGCCAAGCAAAGGCACGGCAAGAATTCGTGATAGCGTAAGGATGTTAGGCAAAGTCAGCATGACACCTAAGGGTCTTTAGCGAGCATTTTCGATAAGCAAAATACCTTAGCTTTTTCCTGAATAGGATCGGGACATCGAGCAATCGCCACACTTGTGCACTAGCGCGATTTGATTACATGGGGTTGCGCAAGAGGTCGCCGGGACGCCACATTATCTATGACAACATCGACGCACCTATTGCGCAAGAAGCGCTTCTTGCCGTTGATGATCACGCAGTTTTTCAACGCCTTTAACGATAATCTCTACAAGACCGCTATGACCTTGTTTGTGGTCTATTCGGTCTACTCTTCTGAGCAGGATGAGGCGCTATTCAGCGGCGTAGGTTCGCTCATATTCGTCCTTCCCTTTGTCCTTTTTTCCGCTCTAGCCGGACAGCTTGCTGATACACGCGACAAGGCGGCGATCATTCGCGTGGTCAAACTGTGCGAAATTGGCTGGGCGAGTTTGGGGGTTCTAGGCCTCTACCTCGTCTGGCAAGGCATTGCGGTACACACTTTTGCCATCCCACTGCTGCTGGTCGTCCTGTTTCTGGCCTCAACACAGTCAGCCTTTTTGGGACCGATAAAATATGCGATCCTGCCACAGCAGCTTAAACCGGAAGAAGTCCTATCTGGTACAGGATTGGTGGAGGCAGGAACCTATATCGCAATTCTTGGCGGGACCATATTGGCGGGGTTCGTCGAAGTTGAAACTTCCATGATCATCATCATTATCACTGCGCTATTGGGCTATGTCTCAGCGCGATTTGTGCCGCAGGCGTTGCCGCAGAGCGATTACGAAATGCACTTCCCATTGCTCGAGCCTTATGCCGCTAACACCAAAGGCACCGTTAAGCGCTGGCTTGGCTACCCGTTTGTCGCGATCGCCGATCAGGTGGTGATGAGCTATCGCTTGATCGGGGAGGTCAAGCAGAACCGTCAGATTTGGCTGGCAATTGTCGCTATCAGCTTTTTTTGGACCATGGGGGCAGTACTTTTCATCCAGTTTCCGCCACTCGCCAAAAATCAACTCTTGGCAACTCCGGAAGTTGCCAGTCTGTTTCTGGTCATCTTCTCGCTCGGTATCGCACTCGGATCAGTCAGTATCAACGCCCTTTTGAAAGGCGTGGTATCAGCGCGATACTCGCCGATCTCAGTGGTTATCATGGGGGCATTCCTGATCGGCTTCTACATCGTCGCCAAGGCCTGGTCACCTAACCCGTCAGGCCAATTGTTGCCGATCGAACTGTGGATTTTTGAACCGCTTGCTATTCCCTTGTCAGTCATGCTGCTCGGCGTTTCGACCGCTGGAGGGATGTTTGTGGTCCCGCTCTATGCCTTTCTGACTACGCGGTGCGCTAAAGATGCAGCCAGTCGCACAATCGCAGTCAATAACATCGTCAATTGCATCAGCATGGTACTGGGATCGGCGCTTGCCATCGGTCTTACCAGCGTTGGTCTTCCGGTAGTCGATCAATTGCTCGTTGCAGCGGCGATGACCATGGTTTCAGCCTGGCTCGGCTGGAAGCTGTTCCGTGCTGAGAAAGACGCAGATGAAACGACCCGCAGCGAAAGTGTCGAGGCGCTTAGATGATAAAGACGAACACAGCTGCGAAGACAGCGAAGTAGACGCTCGCAAATCCGCGCACATCATCTCGTGTCAAACGCCAAAGGTTCTGCGGAATATCCTCAGTATTTCCTTGTTTCACATGCCGAGGGAGAGTGGCACGAAAGGAATGTTGCGCTTGCTCATCGGTAAGGACCAGCGCGCGCCGTTTGCGGCCAGCCAAGCGCCTGCGCTCAATCTCGGGCGCTGGCGATGAGTTGAGGAACCCCTCAGCGGTCAACTTCGCAACTCTCATAATAGACTACGTTAACACTTTCTTAACTCTCTGCGAGCGCCGAGTTTACCCTGCCCTGAAGCGGGACAGTCTTCGATCTTCACGGTTAATCTCCACAAGCATGGATCCGCCGAGAAAAACCTTGGATCGGCGTTTGCGCTTGATCCGCCCCGACGCTAACCCCGCAGGACTGCAAGAGAGTGAGAAAATGGCGCAATCAGTCAAATCACAGGGCACTAGAACCGCGGCTGAGCTTTTGGTGGAATGCCTTGAGGTTCAAGGCACCGACCGCATTTTCACTGTGCCGGGTGAGAGCTTTCTCGCCGTGCTCGACGCTCTGCATGATCACAGCGGGATCGAAACGGTGGTTTGCCGGCAGGAAGGCGGCGCTGCCTTTATGGCTTGCGCCGATGGCGCAATGAGCGCGGCCGGGGCCTCCTTGCAACCTGGCATAGTGTTCGTGACGCGGGGCCCCGGTGCGACCAACGCTTCGATCGGCGTGCACGTTGCAATGCAGGACTCGCAGCCGATGATACTGTTTGTGGGGGATGTTGCTCGCCCAATGCGCGACCGCGAAGGATTTCAGGAGGTGAACTTCGAGGCATTCTTTAGTCCCATCGCCAAGTGGGCGGCACGTATTGACGATCCCGTCCGCGTTCCGGAATATGTGGCGCGCGCTTTTTCAGTCGCGATGAGCGGCAGGCCTGGTCCTGTCGTGCTTGCTCTGCCAGAAGACATGCTTTGCGATGCGGTTCCCACTGAACTTTCGCCGCGTCCTGCGATTGTCCGCCCACCTCAAGCGGTATGCCCGGATGCCATGCAGGCGCTCTTCGCCATGCTAGCGGACGCCGCCAGCCCGATCGCGATTATCGGCGGTGGGGGCTGGAACACCAAAGCGCGCCTCGGGTTTCAGCAGTTTGCCGAACGGATTGGTCTGCCAGTCGCAAGCTCGTTCAGGCGGCAGGACGCGATCGATCCCAGATCACCGGTCTATGCAGGCAATCTCGGCTATGGCCCCAACCCAAAGCTGATCAAGCGGGTAAAGAGTGCCGATCTGGTGCTTGCTGTTGGAGCCCGGCTTGGAGAGGCTACGACCGATGGATACGAAGTCCTGACACCGGAACATCCAGATCAATTGCTGGTACATATCCATCCTGATCCAGATGAACTCGGACGGGTTTATCGCGCAGATTTGGCTCTTGCCTGTTCAGTCGATGAGTTTGCGGAGGCAGCAAGCCTATGGGAAGATGCCAACATTATCCCGTTTGACGCTGGGGCCCAAGCGAATGACGAATGGTTAGAGTGGGCGACCCCCTCGCCGAGCTCTGTTCCACCTGCACTCGATATGGCCGCCTGTGTCTCAGCTATGCGTGATGTGCTCCCTGCTGATAGCATTATCTGCAATGGCGCAGGTAATTTTGCCGGCTGGTGGCACCGCTATTGGCGTTATGCGGGTTATCCAAGCCAACTAGCCCCGACAGCTGGCGCGATGGGCTATGGTGTTCCAGCCTCGGTTGCCGCCGCCCTCAGATATCCCAACCGAACCGTTGTAGCGGTAGCGGGAGATGGGGATTTTCTGATGAATGGACAGGAGCTTGCAACCGCTGCGCAATATGGCGTGAACCTCCTCATTCTGGTGGTGGACAACGGTGCCTATGGCACGATCCGCATGCATCAGGAGCGAGAGTACCCCGCGCGTGTTTCAGCCACTGGGCTCGCTAACCCCGATTTTGCCATGCTCGGCGCTGGCTTCGGCGGGTGGAGCAAGACTGCCACAACCACCTTGCAATTCATCGAAGCTTTGGAAGAAGCCAGAACCCGCACCGGCCTCCGCCTCATTCACATGAAAATCGATGTTGAACAACTCGCGGCAAGCGGCACTACAGTCAGTGGCCTTAGAGCGCGCTAATCTTTGACCATAGCACAAATATTCTGCCACTCTTCGGGCGTGATTTTAGCGACGGAGAGGCGCGATAAGCGCACCAACTCGCAGTTTGCGAGCTTCGGATCTGCCTTTATCTGTTTAAGGGTCACCGGATCCGTGAACTTGCGCAACGGCTTAACCTTCACGGCCGCCCATTTACCGGTTTCATCGGTGGGATCCAGAATACCCGAAACGCTCACTTCGCATATACCGACAATCTCCAAGCCTTCGCGCGAGTGATAGAAGAAGCACTGATCACCCACCTCCATCGCCCGGAGATTAAGCTTGGCCGTATGGTTGCGTACACCATCCCATACACCCTCTTCTTCTGCCACCAGATCATCCCAGCTATATTTGAACGGCTCAGATTTGATCAGCCAGTAGCTGGGCATGGGTTGGCACTCCTTAAGTAACTCACAGTGCTTAGCAGCAAAAGGCAGAATAGAGCCCGTGAACTAGCTCGGCAAGACGCAGCTTCTTGCTGTGTAACGCAGAGTTTCGCCCACTCTCAGTACTAAAGGCCTCAAGTCTAACCAAATTAACTCAATCTTTATGGCGTTCCTGATATTCCCTGAGGAGTGGCTTAACAGCAGGGTCTGATCACGGCGCATCTAGCATGGTGGAACGCGAAAATACCGAGAAGCTCAGGGGCAGCGCTGACCGTGATCTGGTTGCGCTGGGGATCGCTATTGCCGCGATTATCCTGTTCGTAGCGACTGGTGGCGCGGTTCTCCCAAAAGCTGTAAACGCCCTTTTAGTAGGGGGAGCGGGTCCGGATGCGCTTCTGGTCAACGCACTTCTACTCAATGTAGTTCTCATAATCTTCGGATGGCGTCGTTATCGCGAACTAAAGGTAGAGATTAATGACCGCCGAGATGCAGAGACACGCGCACGCCAGCTGGCTGAGATCGATCCCCTAACAGGCTGCCTAAACCGTCGTAGTATGGCCACCGTAACCGAAGAGCTACGCACTTCTGCCAATGCTAAAGGTCAAGCGGTTGTCTATTGTATGATCGACCTGGATAACTTCAAACAGATCAATGATATAAATGGCCACACGGCCGGCGATGCAGCGCTGGTCGAACTTGCCAAGCGAATCAACCACGTACTGCCGGAGGAGGCGCGCCTTGCCCGCATCGGCGGCGATGAATTTGCCTTTATTATGGCCTATGATCCTAACCAATCTGAGCGCGTTGATGATCTGATAATCCGACTTCATGAGTCTGTAGCATCGCCGTTTGTCCTGGAGAAGGTGAGCGTGGATGCAACGCTTTCGATGGGACTGGCCAGTGATCATGACGAGTTCGGCTTTGATCCAAAATTGCAATCATCAGATGCACTGATGCGGCGCGCAGACATCGCAATGTATCAGGCGAAAAAAGAAGGTAAGAATCGTTACTTCTGGTTCGAACCTAGCATGGAAAGTGAACTCCGACTTCGCAATGAACTCGAGGTGGGAATCCGCGCCGGTCTGCAGACGGGAGAATTTGTCCCGTATTATGAACAGCAGGTGGATGTCCAAAGTGGCGAGTTAGCGGGCTTTGAAATGCTTGCCCGCTGGATCTCTCCAACTGCCGGGGCAATCAGCCCGGAGATCTTTATACCAGTTGCAGAGGAAATGGGCGTTATTGCGGAACTCTCAGACCAACTGATCGAGCGTGCCCTGATTGATGCGTGCGAGTGGGATGATAGCTTAAGCCTGTCAATCAATATCTCGCCAGTACAAATGCGCGACCCCTGGTTTGCGCAAAAGCTTCTAAAAATGCTGGTAAAGCATAACTTCCCAGCACAGCGCCTGGAGGTCGAAGTCACCGAAAGCTGTCTCCATGATAATGTCGACATGGTGAGGGGTATGATCATGTCCCTGCGTAATCAGGGCGTCCAAGTTAGTCTTGATGACTTTGGCACAGGGTACTCCTCGCTGGAACAGTTGCGCACTCTACCATTTGATCGGCTGAAGATTGATCGCTCATTCGTAAGCGAGCTTTCCTCTCCCTCCGCAAAATCACCAATCGTTGATGCAATAGTCTCACTTGGCCGAGGGTTAGATCTGCCGATGACGGTTGAAGGGATTGAAGATGAGACAATTCTCGACCAACTCAAGCAGATGGGCAAACTCAAAGGACAGGGATACCTCTATGGGCGGCCTGAAAGCGGCGAAGAAGTCCGCAAGAGGCTGGCCGAAGCTGGGAAGCTTGCAACTAGGATAGAAAGCGACCTAGAAGGACGCAAGCTTTTGACCAATAACGAAATTGGCGAGGTTGTTTCCAAGCGAGCGTGAGCCAATCCTACCGGTAGGACTGGACGCTGGCGCGCGTGATGCATAGATGCGCACTCACTATGCGCGTTCCCTTCGTAAAAATGCACGGCCTCGGCAATGATTTCGTGGTGCTCGACTCGCGGGCAACACCCTTACCGGCTTCGCTTACGAAAAATTCTGCCAGTGCTCTAGCGGATCGTCATACGGGAATTGGCTGCGACCAGCTTATCGTGCTGGAGCCTAGTGCTGCACACGCCTTCACCATGCGCATCTATAACTCAGACGGCGGTGAGGTGGAGGCGTGCGGCAATGCAACCCGCGCGGTGGCACTGCTGCATGGAGAAGCAGCGAAGATTGAGACGTCGGGTGGCGTTTTGTTGCTCGAACCGACTGAAGGTGGTGCAACAGTCGATATGGGACACCCGCGCTTTGATTGGGACGCAATCCCGCTTGATTATGCTATGGACACAAGCGCTATGCCGGTCGGCTGGGATGAGCTTGAGAACCCGATTGCAGTCAATGTTGGCAATCCGCATGTAATCTTCTTCGTCGATGATGCTGACGCAGTGCATTTGGCGGCGCTGGGCCCTGAGATTGAGAATGACGCTCTATTCCCGGAGCGTATCAATGTGAATGTAGCCAGTTTGCTGGGACCTGACCACCTGAAGCTCCGCGTCTGGGAACGTGGCACTGGGCTCACACGTGCTTGTGGCACTGGCGCTTGTGCGACAGCTGTTGCGGGCATCCGGAAGGGACTGACAGGGGAGAAAGTGACGGTTACTTTGCCGGGCGGTGATCTTACGGTTGAATGGCGCGAGGGCGAAAGCATTCGCATGACCGGTCCGGCAGCCGAGAGCTTTCGCGGCGAGTTTGAATGGGACGATTTTGCGTGAGCGCGCCTGAAGTCATCTCATTGGGCTGTCGCCTCAACATCGCTGAGAGCGAACGAATGAAGGCTATGCTCGCCGATAGCGGCGATGTGGTGGTGATCAATTCCTGCGCCGTGACATCTGAGGCGGTGCGTCAAACTCGTCAGGCAATCCGCAAGGCCAGGCGCGAGAGGCCGAAAGCACGGCTGATGGTGACCGGCTGTGCAGCTGATATTGAACGCGAGCAGCTTGCGGACATGCCTGAGGTCGATGGCCTGATCGTCAATGAACGCAAACTCGATCCACGTGCTTGGAATGTGCCTTTGCCTGAGGCCCCTCCCCCGCCCACACGTACTAGAGCCTTTATCGCAGTGCAGAACGGATGTGATCACGCCTGCACCTTTTGCGTGATCCCGCAAGGGCGCGGAAAGAGCCGCTCAATGAGCGTCTCCGAAGTGTTGCGCGATGTTCAGCATCATCTTGAGCTGGGCGCAAAGGAGGTGGTTCTCACCGGCGTCGATGTGACGAGCTGGGGGCATGATCTGCCCGGCAAGCCTCCTTTGGGTGCCCTGGTCGAAACCGTTTTGAGCAGCTTCCCAGAGCTTGCGCGCTTACGCATGTCCTCGCTCGATGGGATTGAAATTGATGAGCAACTGTTTGCGCTACTTGCTAGTGAAGATCGACTGATGCCTCACCTTCACCTCTCAATGCAGCATGGGCATGATCTGATCCTCAAGCGCATGAAACGCCGCCATTTGCGCGACGATGCGGTGAAACTTGTAAAGCGACTCAAAACCCTGCGCCCGGATCTAGCAGTCGGCGCAGACCTGATCGCGGGCTTTCCGACCGAAGCGCAGGAGCATCACGAGGCAAATCTTTCCATCATTGACGAGCTTGACATCGTCCACGGCCACATCTTCCCCTACTCGCCTCGCCCGGGCACGCCTGCTGCGCGTATGCCACAGTTAGACCGAATCGTCGTTAAAGCGCGTGCCGCCGAACTCCGCGAAGCCGTAAAACGCCGCCGTGCCTCATGGCTCGACGCCCTTGTGGGTGAAACGCTCCCGGTGCTCGCGGAAAGAGATGGCACAGGCTATGCGCCAAACTTCGCGCGGGTGCAGTGTCCAGATGGTGCGACGCCGGGAGCGATCATGTGCCTCACTCCAGACCGCCTTGAAGGAGGCATCCTCATATGACGCAAAGCTGGAGTGAGAGGCTTTTCAGTGGTTTTCGCAAAACCTCAGAGCGCGTCAGCAGCAACCTTACCGGCGTCGCGACGCGTCTTGATGATGCGACCCTTGACGATGTCGAAGACGCACTGATTGTCTCTGATTTGGGGCCTGCTGCCGCCGCGCGCATACGCCAGAAACTCTCGGACAAGAGCTTTGGTCTTGAGATCACCCAGAAAGAGCTCAAGGAAGCGGTGGCCGAGGAAATTGCGGAGATCCTTCGCCCAGTCGCCAAGCCGCTTGAGATCACCGCCTTCCCGCGCCCACAGGTCATACTTGTGATCGGGGTCAACGGCTCTGGTAAGACCACTACTATTGCGAAGCTCGCACACCTCTTCACTGAAGATGACTATGGAGTCTTGCTCGCAGCCGGAGACACGTTCCGCGCCGCTGCCATAGGCCAGCTTGCCACTTGGGCTGAGCGAGCAGGCGTCGACATTGTGCGCGGACCTGAAGGAGGGGATCCGGCTTCGATTGTGTTTGACGCTGTCAAACAGGCGACCGACACTGGGATCGATGCGCTCGTAGTGGACACAGCAGGGCGCCTCCAAAACAAAAAAGAGCTGATGGAAGAGCTCGCTAAGATCAGGCGCGTACTGGGCAAGCTCAATGAAGAGGCACCGCATGATGTGGTGCTGGTGCTCGATGCGACCAACGGCCAGAATGCGCTCAGCCAAATCGATGTGTTCCAAGAAGTCGCAGGTGTTACCGGTTTGATAATGACCAAGCTTGATGGCACCGCGCGCGGCGGGGTTCTGGTCGCAGCAGCAGAGCAATACGGCCTGCCGATCCATGCGATCGGTGTGGGTGAGAAAATGGAGGATTTGCGACCTTTTGACCCCGATCTGGTGGCGCGGGTGATTGCAGGAGTACCCTAGTGGCAGACACAAATACCAAACCCCAAGGCTCAGGCTGGCTCAATGTTGCGGTCGACTATGGCCCGCTCTTGGTGTTCCTTGGAGTGTACCGCTTCAACGCGCCCGATGAACCCAATGCGGCTGGCGAACTCCTCGCCATCATCTACGGCACTGGCGCCTTTATGGTCGCAGCGATTGCCGCGCTCCTATTCTCCAAGTTTCGCCTTGGCAAAGTTTCGCCAATGCTTTGGCTCTCCACCGCGCTAATCGTTGGCTTCGGCGCGCTCACCATTCTTTTCGGCGACCCGGTTTTTGTGCAGTTGAAGCCCACCATCATCTACTCCGTCTTCGGAGTGGCGTTGTTGACCGGATTTTTTATGGGCCGCGCACTCCTTAAAATCCTGCTAGAAGCGGCATTCGAAGGGCTCTCCGAACAGGGCTGGCTCAAGCTTTCACGCAATTGGGGCGTGTTTTTCTTGCTGCTCGCGGGTCTCAACGAAGTCCTGCGTAGCTATCTCGACTTCGAAGGTTGGCTTTGGGCCAAACTCTGGGTGTTCCTGCCGCTCACCTTCCTGTTCACATTCACCCAACTACCTATGCTTTTGAAGCACGGCCTTGATGCGGGTCAGGATGAGGGCACGGAGCCTTCCGGTGACAACTAAAGATAGGTTACAGCCAGCCAGCCAAGCCCTGCCGCGATCGCCGCAAACGGCAAACCAATAACACTGCCTTTGACACTCGCCCAGAAATGAAAGCTGTAATTCGTCCAGCCGGGTGCATTCGCCGTGCCAGGGATCGGAGGATCGGCTGGGTCGATCCTCCAAAGCATCACCCAATCCATAGATATGTCGACAATATTAAAGAACTGAAACACCAGAAAAGTATGCAGAGCGGCCCAAAAGAAACCACTTTCAAATCCAAACCTTGCGCTGCTTAGAGCGAGCACAACCAACATAACTGCGACTACACTCAGCCCGACTTTAGCAGCGAGACTTTTTTCCTCAGGCGTAATTGGATCAGTGCTCGCGGCAATATCGTCCGGAAAGTCGCCAAGCCAAATGCGCGGGCGGCGTAGGAAGCTGAAGATCACTATCGGCACAATCAGCAGCGACAACACTGTGCCATCAATCAATACAAGCGACCAGTTGATCATCGCGGTACACTAAGCGTGTGCTCAGCCTGTTGTCTATTGCGTGCTTAGCAACAACCTTCCTCTTCCCGGCGCTTTGATCGGGATCAGGCCTTGCCCTCTGCCCCATATCCCAGCCGAAGATAAGCGTTCATTGCTGCCTGTAAAAAGTCCTCTGCATCCTCGTGAGAGAAGAGGATGCCAACATCCCTAAAATTCAAAAACAGCCTTTTACCATCACCTGTAAAGGTGGTGGTCCCAATGGAAATCTGAGCCTCACCTTCAAGCTTGGCTTGATCACGGACAATGCGTTTAAAGTCGACATTAGTGGCCATCGTCGCCCTCGCTCTTTGCGGTCTGAAATGCTAAATTTCGACTTGGCTTCCAAGCTCCACCACGCGGTTAGTGGGGAGTTTGAAGAAATCCATCGCGCTTGCCGAGTTGCGAAGCATCCAGGCGAAAATCTTTTCGCGCCAGATCGGCATACCGGGCTTATCACTCGCCAGCAGGGTCTGACGTGAAAGGAAGAAGCTGGTATGCATCATATCAAAATTGCCGCCGCAATAGATGCCCATGCTCTTTAGCCCCTCAGGTACGTTGGTTTCTTCCATAAAGCCGTATCTAAGCACTGCTCGGTAGAAGCCATCGCCCATATCGGTGTATTCGCAACGTTTGTCCGGATCGACATAGGGCACGTCTTGTATATCGACAGTCAGAATCACGACACGCTCGTGCAGGATCTTATTGTGCTTAATATTGTGGAGGAGCGCCGAAGGGACACCGGCCTGTGTGCTCGCCATAAAGATCGCAGTTCCTGGCACGCGCAAAGCGGAGTTCTTGGCAGACTTCGCAAAAATCTCCATCGGCAGGCTCCCCTCGCTCATCCGTGCTCGCATCAGCTTGCGACCGCGAGCCCAAGTGGTGAGGAGCGTGAATGCGATGAAGCCAACGGCCAGCGGGAACCAACCGCCATCGGGCACCTTGGTCAGATTCGCTGCAAAATAGGCCCCATCAACTATAAGGAAGAGGAGAACAACGGGCGCGGCATACCACCATTTCCACTTCCATACGCTAACAAGGAGCAGCGCCATCAACAGCGTGTCGATGGTGACTGCACCTGTCACCGCAATCCCATAAGCGCTCGCTAAGTTAGAGGAGCTCTGGAAAGTCAATACGAGCATGATAACGGCTACCATCAGCGCCCAATTGACTACCGGGATGTAAATCTGTCCGCCTTCGGTCTCGGAAGTATGAAGGATCGAGAGGCGCGGCATAAAGCCCATTTGCACTGCCTGATGGGTTATCGAGAAAGCGCCCGAGATCACCGCTTGGCTAGCGATGAAGGTCGCAACCGTGGCTAGGAACACGAGCGGCAAGCGCCATTCCTCGCTGGCAAGTAGGAAGAATGGGTTCTGCACCACCACGGCAGCTTCCTCAGCAGGAAGCCCGGCGATCATAGCCCCTTGGCCGAAATAGTTGAGCAATAGACAGGGCATGACAAAGCCGAACCACGACAAGCGCATTGGCCCACGGCCAAAATGCCCCATGTCCGAATAAAGTGCTTCTGATCCTGTGACCGCCAGCACAACAGCACCAAGGGCAAGGAAGGCCACAAACCCATCAGTTATGAAGAACATGACAGCGTAGTAGGGATTGAGCGCCCACAAAATATCGGGGTTCTGGATGATCTGCCAACCGCCCAGCCCAGCAAGGACAGTGAACCACACGATCATGACAGGTGCAAATAGAGCACCGACTTTGGCAGTCCCACGCGCCTGAAGCATGAATAGGAAAACTAGGAGGCCAAGCGCAATCGGGATCACATAGCGCTGCAAGCCAGCATCAACCACAGTGAGCCCTTCGACCGCTGAAAGAACAGAAATAGCGGGCGTAATCATAGAGTCGCCGTAGAATAGCGACGTTGCGAACACGCCAAGCAGAATTACCAGCCAACCGTAGGAGGACTTACCCAAATGCCGCGAAAGCAGTGCGACGAGCGCCAATGATCCACCCTGCCCCTTGTTATCAGCGCGCATGAGGATCGTGACATATTGGATCGC
Source organism: Pseudomonadota bacterium (assembly GCA_038746055.1). Lineage (GTDB taxonomy): Bacteria > Pseudomonadota > Alphaproteobacteria > Sphingomonadales > Sphingomonadaceae > Erythrobacter. Next base: position 39,593 of record JBCDKX010000002.1, on the reverse strand, counting down.
TACTACAAGTAGCATCGACCAGAAAATCAGACTTACGACGCCCAGCACATGCATCCGATCAATCGCGACATTGGCAGTTCCCGCAAATGTCTCACGAAAAGCATAAAGCGGGCTCGTACCAATATCGCCAAAGACGATACCAATCGCGCCCACAGCTAGGGCAGCTTTCGAACCCTGATGCCCCCGGCCGGCAGGGTGGTTGGCTTGTGATGCTGCGGTTTCGCTCATAGTGTGCGATTATCTCGTGTCGTGGCCCGAACTGCGAGACTCATAGGAGCCAACTCGCGCTCAAGGCCGCGCCCTCTACCACCGAGGCTTCGCACCTGCAACATTCGACAGGCCAGATTACCTTATTGCAGCATCGGCGCATTGGCGATCATCTGATCGAGGCGTGCTACGCGGGCTTCAATTTCAGGCTTCCAGGGCGCGTCATCGGCTGAGTTTTCAAGCAACCGCCCCCACACGTCGCGAGCCGCAATAATCTCGCCCGATTGTAGAAACGAGGTACCAAGAAAGAAGTCGGGTCCCGGATTGGCTGGATCGATTTCTCTCGCCTTTCCATAGGCATAATTGGCTGCTGGCGTTACAAACCCATCGGCATGCCCTGTGAGCGCCATGCCGAGCGCGAGCCACCCTTCGAGGTGTTCAGGATTTTCGCGCAAACCTTTGCGCAAAAGGCCTGCAGCATCGTCAAATTTACCGCGCCGGGCAAATCCATCAGAAAGCGTCAAATAGTCAGGCTTAGCGCGTGCCGTATCAAATAGCGCGCGTCGTGCCTCAACCATTGCCTCGCCCGATTGCTGTTCGACTTGAGGTTCAGGTTGTTTTGGGCTTCCGCGCTGTCCTGGCGAGCCTGCCCAAGTGTAACCAACCAAGCCAAGCAGGAGCACTGCGCCAAACACGGCAAAACCCTGGCGGGGCATGCGCAAATAAAATGCGGCAATCGCAAAACTCACCGTAGTGAGCGCGAGTATGGCGAGCCATTGCCCGATCATTCACCGCGACTTTCCGAAGCATCGCGCCGCCTCAACCGGCCCAGAAGCACCAATCCAACAATCGCCGCCAAGAGCAACGGAACCGCGAACAGTGGCCAGGTCGTTGCGTTCACGGTCGGCTCATAACTTACATAATCACCATAGCGCTGGGTCAGCCAATCGCGCACCTGATCTGGGGTATCACCGGCCAGCAGGCGCGACCGGACTTGATGGCGCATATCGCCAGCCATCGGGGCATCACTGTCAGCAATACTCTGGGACTGGCACTTAAGGCAGCGCAGCGTTTCCATGAGCGCTGTGGCCTCGGCTTCAAGTGCGGGGTCCTCAAGCTGGGTGTAAGCGTAAGGCGCGGGCGGCATGGAGCTTTTCGCCGCTAGCGGGGCAGGGATCAGGACAAGCAAAGCGACAAACAGCCGCATCAGCGCGCCGCCGCTAACTTTTCGAGCAGCAGATCAACATGCTCTGCTCGAACATCACCGATATGCTGGTAGCGAATGCTTCCCTCAGCATCGATCACGTAGGTTTCTGGCACACCCGATGCGCCAATCTCCAGCATAAGCTCAGAGATATCGTCAGCGCCCACACGCGTGTACGGATTGCCGTAACGGGAAAGAAAGCCTTTCACAGCCTCAGGCTGATCGCGCACAGCAACACCGATTATTTCCACCCCCGACAGTTTTAAACGCTCTAGGTGCGGCGCTTCAGCAATACAGGGCACACACCAACTTGCCCAGATATTGAGGAGCTTTGGCTCGCCGCCAACAAAGTCCGCGCGCGAAGCTCCCGGCATACCTTCAAAGGCAGGTGCAAGCGTAAACTCGGGAAGTTCCTGCTCGACCATTTGCGAAGGGATTTCGCTCTGCTTGGGTTGGGTTAGCATATAGCCAGCAACGCCAGCAAAAAACAGGAATAGCGCCAAAGGGATAAGGTATACGATACGCATTACTCAGCAGGCTCCAGCGCGGTCTTGCCGGCCAGCACCTCAATATCGTCACGTCGCTCCTTACCGCGCTTAATCGCGCTGCGGCGCTTGAGATCAACCTTCAGACGCCCAATAATGGAGAGGATACCACCAAAGGCCATCAACAATCCGCCGTACCAGATGAAAGTGACAAAGGGTTTCCACCAAACACGCAACTGCCAGCGCGGGTTGCCTTTATCATCGACACCTGCTTGGTCTCCAATCACTGCATAAAGCTGACCATTCCACTTTGTCAGCTGCGCGCTTTCGCTGGTCGCTTGTCGCGGTGCCCAGAAACTGCGTGATTGCGGTGTGAGAAGTACGCCTTCACCTGAGCCATCCATCACAAGAATGCGCGCCTCAACCGCGGTCCAATTCGGTCCAGCAACAGGATCAACGCTTTGCAGCTCAAACGTCCACCCAGCCACTTCCTCCTGACCTCCCACAGAAACAGCGGCGAGCTTCTCAGAAGTAAAAGCCGATTCGCTTGCCATGCCAAACATGGAAACTGCCACACCGAAATGCGCCAACACCATCCCCCAGGTAGCAGCGGGCACCCGGCTTAGCTTTCGTCCTCGCAATGGCAGGAACGCAGCGACAGCAAGAGCAGCAGCAAAGGCAAGTCCGAGGACAGGCAGCACCGAATAGTCGCCAAGAATCGTGACCAGCGCGATCATAGAGATGAGGATCGCTGCAAGAAGTGAAACTTCGAACTGCACTCTGCGCGGTGCGTCATCTTTCCAGCGCAAGATCGGCCCGACCGCCATCACCACAAACATAGGGATTGCAAACATCGCACTGGCAGGATTGAAGTAAGGAGGCCCAACGCTCACTCGCACATCGAAAGCTTCGGTTAACAACGGATAGAGCGTACCCAAAAGCACAATCGCAAGGATTGCCGAGAGCATGACATTGTTAAACACCAATGCGCCCTCGCGGCTGGTAGCGGTGAAACGCTTTCCTTCTGCAATGCTGCTGGCCCGCATGGCGAAGATCAAAAGACTGCCGCCAATGTAGACTCCGAGAAGCATCAGGATGAAACTCCCACGCTCCGGATCTACCGCAAACGCATGAACGCTGGTGAGAACTCCGGAACGCACCAGGAAAGTGCCAAGCATCGACATCGAGAAGGCGAGGACTCCCAGCATGATTGTCCATGTCCTGAGCGCGTCTCGCGCGGCTAGTACACTGACCGAATGGAGCAGTGCGGTCGCTGCAAGCCAGGGCATGAGCGAGGCATTCTCAACCGGGTCCCAGAACCACCAGCCGCCCCAACCAAGCTCGTAGTAAGCCCACCAAGACCCTGCGATGATTCCTAGGGTCAGAAACACCCATGCTCCCAGCACCCAGGGCCGCATGACCTTCGCAAAATCGGGATTAACCTGCTTTGTGATAAGCGCACCCATCGCAAGGCTGAAGGCAACCGACATACCAACATAGCCGAGGTAAAGAGTGGGTGGATGGATAACGAGCCCAAAATCCTGCAACAGCGGGTTTAGCCCTGCGCCTTCAGACACAGGCACCGGTAGTCGCTCAAACGGGTTCGAAGAAAGCAGCATGAAAGCGTAAAAACCGAGAGCTACAAAACCCTGCACACCAAGGCTTGCCGACATGGTCTTTTCAGGCAAGCGCCGTTCAAGGCCAGCCAAAAGCCCGCCCGATATTGCAAGGATCATAACCCACAAGAGCATTGAGCCTTCGTGGTTCGCCCAAGTGCCCGTCAGCTTGTAGATAAAGGGCTTCATCGAATGCGAATTGGTCGCCACCAGCTTGATCGAAAGGTCCGTGATAGCAAAGGCATACAGCAGCATGCAGAATGCGAATGCTGCAAGAAACGCCTGCACCACCGCCGCTGGTCTTGCCAGAGCCACCACAGCGTCATGACCCTCACGCAATCCGAGCACGCCCGCAGCCATCTGCAAGATCGCCAGCGCTGCGGCCAGCCAAAGAGCGGCATGTCCAAGCTCTGCTATCACAGCGACCTACTTCAGCCCCGCAACGGTCTCGGCATAGTCATCAGCTTGTTGATGCTCCTTGAGCCCCTCAAGCTCGCGGGGAACATAATTCTCATCATGCTTGGCGAGCAGATTGGTCGCAAGAAATGTGCCGTCAGCCTGCAGACTTCCTTCAGCAACAACACCGGACCCTTCAACAAACAAATCTGGAAGGATCCCACTATATGTAACTGCAACAGTGTCAGCTGTGTTGCCTGTCACAATAAAGCTCACAGTGATTCCGTCTTCCAGAGTCTTAAGCGAACCTGGAGCGACCATACCACCAAGCCGCACAGCTTGACCGATTGCAGGTGGCTGCGCCGCTATTTGTTCCGGCAAATAGAAGTAATTCGCCTGGGCTCGCAAAGCCCATGCCGCAATAAAGCCAGCTGCCACGATCGCTATCATCGCGATCACAACAAGGGTCATGCGTTGATGCTTGGCCTTCATTTGCGCCTCAGCTCATCACGGCGTCGTTCAGCCTTGCGCATGGTCCGATAGCTCCACGCAATCAGGCCGGCGAGCGCCACTCCTCCGACGGAATATGCTCCGATAATGAAAGGCCAATGGTCTAACGCCTCACGCATCAGGCGGTCTCCATTGTCGGGCTCACCGCGGGGGCTGCATCCTCGTCTAGTGCGCGGCGGCGAAGTCGAGCCTCCACCTGCTGCTCTGCGATCAAAGCACGCATGCGCATGAATACAATTGCACCAAACAACAGCGAAAAACCGAGAGTTGAGGTCAAGAGCGGCCAAAGATACTCTGCGTCAATCGCGCTTTTACCGGCTGTAAGGCTTGGCGGTTGATGTAGCGAATTCCACCAAACGACTGAACGGTTGATGACGGGCACAATAACCGCGCCCACAATGCCAAGGATTGCAGGAATCTTAGGCGATCCTCCCTCGCGCACCGTTGCCTGAGCCAGAGCGATGTAACCAGCATAAAGAAAAAGCAGGACCAACATACTTGTCAGCCTACCATCCCATTCCCACCAAGTGCCCCATGTAGGACGACCCCAAATCGAGCCAGTCGCAAGGCATATGATCGTAAACACCATGCCCGGCAGCGCGATCGCCCTTGCCGAAAGAGCGGCCAATGGGTGCTTCCAGATCAACAACGCCGCACTTGAAATGGCGATACCGGTCCAACCACCCATCCCCAGCCAAGCTGCCGGAACGTGGATAAAGAGAATACGAACGGTTTCACCCATCAAACGGTCCGGAGCAACGGCGACAAAGCCCCAGAGTACCGATCCAAGCGAAAGGGCGATGCCGCTCCAAAACAGCAGCGGCATCATCCAGCTTGCAAGCGCAAGAAACCGTTTGGGGTTTGCGTAGACGTGCAATTTTTTATCCCTTTGCACACTGTAATAGTGCCCTTCTGGGCCCCTGCAAGTGCACAACGCACACTACAGCTTGTCTACATCGGATTAAACTGCCGAATCACCCCCGGCCAATAAGCTCCTGCGCCATTGCATCCGCGACCATATCGGGTGATGTCTTGTTTGCAGTGCTAGTCTGCCAAATCTGCTCAAGCCGTGCGGGAATTTGCTTGATCAATGCATTCACTTCATCACGGGAGGCATGGCGACCGTCTCGCCTAGCAAGATACTCGGTTGCTACCGAGATGATGCCTCCTGCGTTGATAACATAATCCGGCGCATACAGCGCGCCGTGTTCAAAAAGAACCTCCCCATGATACGCGCGGGCAAGTTGGTTGTTGGCACCTCCAGCGACAATCTGTGTATCAAGTTTAGCAATACTGACGTCGTCCAGGATCGCCCCCAGAGCATTCGGGCTAAGCACATCGCATTTCGTTCTAAGGATGGCATCAGGGGCAACGACCATAGCGCCAATTTCGTCTGCCAGCTTGCGCACGCCATTAGTATCAATATCCGCTAGGGTAAGCCGAGCACCATCTTTAGCCAGCAAGCGAGCAACCCCTCCGCCAACGCTGCCCGTGCCCTGTACCGCTACATGCACGTCCTTCACGCTGTCCGCTCCAAGGCGGTGCTTCACAGCAGCTTTGATTCCAAGATAAATGCCATACGCGGTAAACGGACCTGGATCACCGCCAGCGCTTTCCTCACCAGAAACAGGCAGACCAGAGACGTGGTCAGTCCTTGCGTAAACCGCCGCCATATCCGCCTCGCTGATGCCAACATCGGCCGCTGTTACATAACGACCACCCAGATTCTCAACCGTGTCAGCAAATGCAGCAAGCAATTCGGGAGTCTTAGTACTTGCCTCATCGGCAAGAATCACCGCCTTGCCACCACCCAAAGGCAAACCCGCCATAGCATTCTTATAACTCATCCCACGAGAAAGGCGCAAAGCATCGCGTAGCCCATCTTTAGGATTGGGATAATGCCAAAACCGCGTACCACCCGCGCCTGGCCCAAGATGCGTTGAATGAACCGCAATAATCGCCGTCAGACCCGATGCAGGTTCACGCACGACGTGCACGAACTCGTGATCATCAAAGTCAGCTTCGGTCCAGAAAGCAGTCATAAATCAAGGCCCCACACATTGTCCTGGCACAAAAGATATACAGCCAAGCTGGTCAATCTATGAAGGGGTTGATGGGGCGATCGACGGGGTTCGAACCCGCGACCTCCGGTACCACAAACCGGCGCTCTAACCAACTGAGCTACGATCGCCACATGCCCCGCTCCAATGGGTGACCATAAGCCTTTTGCCAAGTCGCGCTGCGATGAGCGCCTTTGCGCAATGAGCGGCGACGGGTCAAGGCCACTTTGGGCGGGCGCGAGCCTGTTGCACAATGCGTGGAGTAAGGGAAGCGAAAACTGTCTTGCGCCAAACCTTGCGGTAATATTGTTTCAAGCCAGTGTGATCTTGCCTAAGTGACCCAGACACTTAGACTTGAACACATGCAAGCCGCCAGCGATTCTGTTTCACACAAACTCGCCATGCGCCGCAGCATAATGCGCGTTCCAAATTCGAAGGTTGAACTGTTTCACCTTAAGGGATTTTTGTCGCCGCAGCATTGTCAAGACCTTATCACCCTGATTGATAAAGATCGCCATCCCAGCACGATCGCTGACTCGAACAATGACGTCTATTTTCGCACCAGCGAAACCTGCGACTTCGCCCGCGAGGAGTCTGCGGTTCAGAAACTCGAGGAGCTGTTCCAGAAGCTAAATGGTATCGATCCGATGCTTGGTGAACCGGTGCAGGGTCAGCGCTATGATGTCGGACAGGAATTCAAGGCGCACACGGACTATTTCACGCCCGGCACTGCAGATTTTGAAAAGTTCTGTAGTACCTCAGGTCAGCGCAGCTGGACTTTTATGATCTATCTTAACGAGGTGGAAGCAGGCGGTGCGACTCGGTTTAAAGTGGTAGGCAAGATCTTCCAGCCCGAAGTCGGGAAGCTGGTGTGCTGGAACAACAGGCGCTCTAATGGTGAACCAAACCCCGATACGCTCCATCATGGAATGAAGGTACGAAAGGGCGTCAAGTACGTTGTCACCAAATGGTACCGCGAAAGGCCGTGGCCATGGTGAACCAGGGAGCGAGGGTTACAAGCGTCAATCGCAGTGGTGCACACGCATTCTCGAAATCCATCGAACCATATGTTCGCATTGTCGCTGGAATCGGCGTCGAAGGCGACGCACATGCTGGAGAAAAAATTCAACATCTTAGCCGAGTACGCGCAGATCCAGCTCAGCCAAACTTGCGGCAAGTCCATCTAATACATGAAGAGTTGTTTGATGAGCTCGCAAATAAGGGTTTCGACATCCAGCCGGGCGATCTTGGTGAGAATATCACTACCCGTGGCCTCGACCTCTTGACACTTGGACGTGACACCCTCTTGCATCTGGGAGACAATGCGATTGTTCGCGTTACCGGTCTTCGCAATCCATGCGCGCAGATCGATCAGTTTTTGCCGGGACTGCTAAAAGAGGTCATGATTAAAACCTCTGGTGGCATTGTTCGCAAGGCTGGCATTATGTGTGTGGCAACGGCAAGCGGGGCCGTTCGCGCTGGTGACCCTATACGGGTGGCATTACCGAAGGGGCCACATATCCCACTTGGACGAGTCTAAGCATGCTGAACGGTGAGATTAAGTCCAACTGCTCCGATAAGGATCATTCCAATAAAGCCAAACTGCAACGCGCTGAGTTTTTCGTCGAAGGCAAAAAGCCCGATGAGGCTGATGGCTACAATCCCGGAGCCCGACCAGATTGCATAAGCTATCCCGACCGGAATGGCTTTCACAGCTGGGGCCAACATCCAAAAGCTTACCGCGTAGGCGCAAATGGAGGTTACGCCCCATTGCCATTTCTCAAACCCATCTGAGAGCTTGAGCATAAATGTGCCGGCGACTTCAAAGCCGATTGCAAAAGCGAGAAATATCCACGCGTTCATTGCTGAAGTCTAACCACAAATCGGTCAAAGAAAAAGGCGGCCCGAATGAACCGCCTGTCTCTGCTATCACAGCTCGAAGAGCTTACTTTTTGAGCGTAAGACCGCCAAAGCGTTTGTTGAACGCTGCCACACGGCCGCCTTCCTGAATCTGGCGATTCCCACCAGTCCATGCCGGGTGGCTCGTCGGATCAATGTCAAGCGCAAGCGTGTCGCCCTCGCTGCCCCAGGTGGAGCGGGTTTGGAACTCGGTGCCATCGGTCATTTTAACCGTGATCATATGATATTGTGGATGCCCTTCGGCTTTCATCGTCTTTGTCCTTTGAGCTTTCACCGGTTCCGACCGGCGGTGCTATGAAACTGGAGAGTGGGCGCACATAACGCTGCAGCGGAAAAATGCAAGCAGACTCGCGGTCAGTCCTGCGGTGGATCTGCGATCATGGCCGTGAATTCGCATTCGCACGTGGTCTTGCCTTCGACGCTCGCCTTACCCTTAAATTTGTAGATAGTGCGGCGCTGCTGAAGAAATTCAACTTGCAGATCGAGCAAGCACCCTGGCGTCACGGGCGCACGGAACTTGGCACTGTCAATACCCATAAACAGCACCAGCTTGCCCGTACCAGCAAGTTCAAGTGTCTCAATACCAAGGATCGCAGCTGCTTGGGCAAGCGCTTCGATTTGGAGAACGCCAGGCATGATGGGAGCGCCAGGGAAATGCCCCTGAAAAAACTCCTCATTAATGCTAACTGCTTTTACCGCATGGATACGCTCCTTAAGATGGATCTCGCGAACCCTATCGACCAGCAGCAGCGGGTAACGATGTGGCAGAGCCTTGAGAATTTTGTGGATGTCGTAGTCAGTAATTGGCGGCGACAAATTCACATCTTCACTCATGCTCTGCCCCTCATTCCAGCTATGTTTTAGCGGCCGGCTGGAGCCGACGCAGGTTGCTGACCCTGCTGAGCTGCCTGTTGTTGCTGAATAAGCTGAGCGGTCAGCAAAGTCTGCTGAATATCCTGAAAGATCTGCGCGGCATTGCGATTGGGACGATAATCCGCAGGCGGCACAATCTGCACCGAGGGGATTTTGGCATTTAGCGAATTCGTGATGAGCTGAGTGATGTCCGCGCCTTCCGCTGCAAACTGGAGCGATTCAGGGACGACCACTGCAACCACCTGCTGTTGCTGAGCCACTTCACTAAGTGCAGCCGGATATTGACCGAAAATCTGCTCAACTGCGAACAGACGCGCAGCGTTTACCTGATTAGTGAGGGTTGCAACTTCTTGTTCAAGAGTCTGAATCTGCTGAAAGTTTGGAGAACCCTGTACTCCGGCAAGCTCACTTTCTTCCAATTGGCCATTGCTGTTAGTGTCAAATGGCTGAAGCAGTTGCGACAGCTGTTGTTGCTTCGCTGTACGCTGTTCGATTTGCGCCGAATAGGTTGTGCCGATCTGACTGTAAGCGGTCTGCAGCGCCGTAGTGCCAATAATGGCGCGGCTGATATCCGCTGTCGCGATGCGACCTTCGACCTGTGCACCTGCCGGAGTGGCGGCGGCAGCGATGAGCGCACCAACGGAAAGACCTATTGCGCGCAAAGGTTTTGAAAAACGTGTCATTAGAATTGTGTTCCTACGTTGAACGTGAGTGTTTTGTCGTCATCGCCTTCGACCTTACGGATCGTCTGGGCGAAATCGATACGGAAGGGACCAAAGGGTGAATTCCAATTCACGCCGATCCCTGCAGTGATGCGGGGACTAGGCGAGTCCCCAACGAAAATCTCGCGGAAAGACAGAAAGTTAATCTGGTTTTGGGTCACCCCATCAGCTGCAATCGGATTGGTAGTGAGAACCTGGCTGATAGTGCCATCGGCATTGACAACATTCTCAATAAACTGCGGATTGTCTTGCAGAACCGGCCGCTCCACTTGCCACAAAGCGCCAACGTCAAGCCAAAGCGAAGGCCGAAGTCCCAACTCGCGCGCTCCGGTTCCCAGCGGAATCTCCAGCTCTGCACGGCCAAGATAGTAATTCCGACCTCCGATCGCGTCGTCGCGCACATTGTCACGTTCAGTGATGAATGTGGGATTGCCCGCGTCATCAAGGACGATGACGCCGCCTTCGGTCGCCACATTTTGCCGAAGGATGCGCGGCCCAACACCACGAATGTCAAAGCCACGGAATTGCGGTTCGCCGAGGAAGAAACGGTCGGTCAAGAAGACATCGTCAACACCCTCGCCAACACGATCACGCAGCGGGAAAATGGTTCCGCCTTCGAGCGAAACCGAAAAAATGAAGCCTGAGTTAGCAACATTCCAGAATTGCTGTGCCTTTCCACGGAAACGCAGATAGCGCACATCACCGCCAAGGCCTGCAAACTCAGTGCTCAGTGAAACCGAGCGACCACTGGTTGGACGAAAGCCTGAATTGAGCGTGTTGTAGTTAAGGCTGAGGCCAACAATTGAACTCAAGCGGTCGCCAAGTTGATCACATAAAAACCGCCCTGCCTGGAGCGGATCGCAAAAGTCCTCAGGGCTATTGCCGCGAATTCCGTCCAAATTGCTGTCCGTGAAGAAGATACCTTCATCAAGACTAACTTCATCATAGTTTAGTGTATAGCTGCCAACCAAAGACATAAACTCGGTCAGCGGCACGCCAACACGCAAAGCCCCGCCGGTGGTCGCCTGTTCAAAGGTGTTATTCCGGTCCCCGTCGAAACGGTTAAAGCTGTTGAAGTCTCGTCGATAGATGTCTGCCCCCGCAGAAATGTTGCGATCAAAGAGATAAGGCTCGGTGAAGCTCAATTGTGCAGAGCGGGAGAACTGCGAAAAGTTCAATGACAGGCCAACCGTCTGACCGCGCCCCCGAAAGTTACGCTGGCGAATGGAGCCAGCGAGAATAAACCGCTCTATCGAAGAGAAGCCCGCTGAGAACTGCAACTCACCGGTCGGCTGTTCTTCAACATTGGCTTCCAGCACAATCCGGTCAGGGGCGGAGCCTTCAACTTGGTTGACCTCAAAATTCTCCTGGAAGTAGCCTAGAGAGTTGATCCGTGCGGTGGTCCGCTGAACGCCAAGGGAGTTGAACGCGTCGCCTTCCGACAAACGGAATTCGCGGCGGATGACTTTGTCCTGACTCAGTGTGTTCCCGTTCACATCAACACGTTCAACATAGACGCGCGGCGCCTGACGCAGGATAAAAGTGATATCCATCGTCAGGTCTTCGGGGTTACGATTAAAGCGCGGCTGCACATCTGCAAATGCATAGCCAAACCGACCCGCAAGCTCGGTCAGCGATTCAACCGTGTCCTCCACCGATTTGGCATCGTAGAAATTGCCTGTCCGAATTGCCAAACCACTTGCGAGCGCATCACCATCGAAATCGCGAATCTGGCTATCAACTTCAACCTCGCCGAAATTATAGCGCTCACCCTCCTCCACCACATAGGTGATGATAAAGTCCCTCTGATCCGGAGTGAGTTCCGCTACCGCTGAAACGACGCGGAAATCAGCATACCCTTCGGTTAGATAAAACTGGCGCAGCTTTTGCTGGTCAAAGGCCAGACGGTCAGGATCATAGCTGGTGTTGGAGCTGAAGAAACGGAAGAAGCGCGATTGCTTCGTGACCATCTCGCTGCGCAGCTCACCATCAGAGAACTTCTCATTTCCAATGATGTTGATCTGGCGGACTTTAGACTTGGGACCTTCGGTGATTTCAAATACGATATCCACCCGGTTCTGCGGGAGCGATACCATCTGCGGTTCAACCGTGGCGGCAAAGCGCCCTTGCCGCTTGTAAAGTTCAATAATCCGGGCAACATCGGCGCGGACTTTGGAACGGGTGAAAATCTGTCTTGGGGCGAGGCGGATCTCAGGCAAAATCTTATCGTTGTCGATCCGATCGTTGCCTTCAAGCACAATCCGGTTGATAACCGGGTTCTCCTGCACCGTGATAACCACATTGCCATTTTCATTGCGGATGGAGAAATCCGCAAAAAGCTCGGTCGCTCCAAGATCTTTGAGTGCTTCATCTGCAGCCGCAGAAGTATACTCCTGTCCAACCCTAAGGCGGATATAAGATAGGATCGTCGTGGGTTCGAGCCGCTCGGCACCCGTGACGGCAATCGAGCGAATAGTATTGGTTGCTGGCGCTGGAGCTGGTGTAGGTTGAGCAGCGCTCTCGGCAGTCTCCTGCGCCAACGCGCTTACCGGGACACCTGCCAACATTGTCGCACCGGTAAGGGCAAAACCCAAACGACCCACCGAACTCTTCAGCTTGGCGTTGTTAGAAGACACAGGCTTTAGGCCTGCTCGCTCACAAAGATTCATGGATGAAATATTCCGTCCTACCCGTACTATTGCGCCTGCCCGAAACGCGTGTAGGCGCGGCCTTAGGCCTTGCCTTCCCTGAACACTATTGCCTGTGCCCGATGCGCAACGCGCGGGTCAAGCATGCTAAGCGCACTATGAACGGTCTATACAGGACCGCCCGTTTCCTTTCTTCGACAAGCCGCCCATCTAACCAAGCATGCCTGCGAAGCAAGCCCCATTTCTGGTCACCACTTTAGCCGCCGAAAAGCGGCAATGAGGTCACGTCGTTCACTGTGACCACCACCATGAACAAAAGCACCACCGCTATGCCAGCACGATACGCCCACTCCGTCGCCTGTGGGCCCACTGGCTTACGACGGATTGCTTCAGCGGCATAAAATGCCAAGTGACCGCCATCGAGCGCAGGGATTGGCAAGAAGTTGATGAATGCCAAATTAAGCGAGATGAGTGCGGCAAAATTCACGAACGCAAGGAACCCAAGGCTCATTTGCTCGCCCGAATATTTGGCGATCTTCACCGGGCCACCCAACTCCTTGATCGAGCGCTCTCCAGTGAAAATCTGCTGAATGCCGGTGATCATCATTCCTGTGATCTCCCAACAACGTTCAACCGCAAGTGGGATCGATGCCAGCAAGCCCACTTCTTCAAACTCATAACGGCCGCCAGCTGGTGCAACACCAATACGGCCCAGGACGCTCACATTCCCGAAAGAGTCGGTATCTTCAACCCGTGCAGTGGTCAGCGGGATGTCAATCTCAGTCCCATCGCGCAGGACAGTAAGCACCATATCTTTATCGGGATAGAGCAGGATTTCGGTGCGAATTTCTTCAAAGTCGGCGACGGTTTCTCCGTCGATTTCAATAATAGTATCCCCCACTCGCATACCTGCATCACGAGCAACTGAATCCTCTGCAAATTCGCCGACGGTGCGCGAATCTTCAGCTCCAACGATCGTCGGATTACCGTAAATCGTGAAAAACGCTGCGAAAATTGCAATGGCCAACACCAGATTAGTGATCGGCCCAGCGGCCACTATTAGCGCGCGTTTCCACAAAGCTGCATTCTGGAAACTGCCGTCATTGATCTCTTGCGGCGATGGCGCATTCGGATCAGGAATGCTCGCTGGGTTCATATCGCCTTTGAACTGAACATAGCCTCCAAGCGGTAACCAGGAAAGCTTCCAGCGCGTCCCACCCTTATCGGTCCAACCGGCAATTTCTCGTCCAAAACCAATGGAAAAGGCTTCGGCCTTAACACCAAACCAACGGCCCACGAGATAATGGCCCAGTTCATGCACAGTCACCAGCGGTCCCAGCAAAGCCAGAAAACCGATAAAGTACATCCAGAAAGGTGGCGATTCAAACAACGCTTGCGCTCTCCAAAGCCTCTGCAGCACGTTTACGCGCTTCGCAATCGATTGCGAGCACATCTTCAAGCGTGCTCGGCGACGCTGCGTCATAGCGCTCTAATGTACTTTCGGCTACTGCTGTAATACGGCTGAACCCAATCTGACCGGCCAAAAAGGCCTCAACCGCGATTTCATTGGCCGCATTGAGGATTGCCGGAGCCGCTCCACCTGTCGCAATTGCCTCGCGCGCTATCCGAGTTGCGGGAAACATGTCTTCATTTGGAGCCTGGAATGTAAGCTCGCCGATGCTGGCCAAGTCCAGCGGTTCGAGCGGTGTCTCCATCCGGTCAGGATAGGCCAGACACGACGCGATGGGCACGCGCATATCTGATGGTCCAAGCTGAGCAAGGGTAGAGCGGTCATGAAATTCAACCATGGAATGGACCACGCTTTGCGGGTGCACAACTATTGCCAGGCGATCCAATCCGACGGGAAAAAGATGATGCGCCTCGATATACTCAAGGCCCTTATTCATCATGGTAGCACTGTCGACGCTGATTTTGGCGCCCATCGACCAATTGGGGTGCGCGACAGCCTGCTGCGGTGTTGCTGCTTTGATCGCTGCAGCATCCCAGTTACGGAAAGGTCCGCCACTTGCTGTCAGCGTGATCCTCGCAACATCTTCTAGCCTACCAGCCGAGAGACACTGAAAGATCGCATTATGCTCGCTGTCAGTAGGAAGCAGAATCGCCTCACATCTGGCGACCGCTCCAATCATCACCTCACCAGCGGAAACGAGCGCCTCCTTATTGGCCAGCGCAATAGTTCCGCCTTGCTCAACCGCAGCCATGGTCGGCGCAAGCCCTGCGCATCCGACAATCGCTGCAACAGTCATATCGACTGGGCGCCTTGCCGCCTCACACAAGGCTGCAGCGCCGCCTGCCGCCTCAATTCCTGTACCGGCGAGCGCGGTGCGCAGCTCTGGCAGCGCACTTTCATCGCCGACAACAGCAAGTCTGGCCCCGAACTCGCGAGCCAATGCCGCCAAGTCTGCGGCACTTGAATGGGCGGTCAGCGCCTCAACCTGCCACTGACCCGCATTGCGACGGATCAAATCAAGGGTCGAGGCCCCAATCGACCCCGTCGCTCCCAGGACCGTAATCGTCCGGCTCATCAATACCCTACCATCACAGGGACAAATGTGAGGAGAAACAGTACAAAGAAGACCGCGATAAAGCCATCGAGCCGGTCGAACACACCGCCGTGGCCGGGGATGAGACTGCTCGAATCTTTCACACCGGCGCGCCGCTTCATCCAGCTTTCGAAAAAGTCTCCAACCTGAGCGATCACAGCAATCAACACGCCAGCTACGACCGCGCCGAACAGGCTGCCAATCGAGAAGCCCGGCATTGCTGAGGCCGGACCAAAGTCAGCCGCTTCAACACCAAGTGCGACGAAGGCTGCTGCTCCTGCCCCGCCAATAAAGCCCGCCCAGGTCTTAGAAGGGCTGATGGATGGCGCAATCTTAGGCCCGCCAATAAGCCGCCCGGAAAAATAGGCGCCAACATCAACGGCGATAATCGGCACAAAGAACGCGAAGAACACGGACCACATATCATATCCGAGCGAAGCGCCCTCTCCGATTAGGAAACCCCACCCGTTTCTGACCGCAATCAGCGCAAGAGCAGCAGCGCCTACATAAATCGCGCCCAAGAACTGCCAGGCGACCTCCGCAACCGGCGAAACGCCAAAGCCGCGCGTGAGCAGGTTCCACTCCCATAAGACAAGCCCCAAAAGCAGCAACACAAATCCGATCCAGAACCAACCACCCAGCCAGAGCGCAATCATCACAAGACCAAGCATGCCGACCGCAGACACAAAGCGAACCGCCAGATCGGTTGTTCCCCGAGGCCCGCTTGGCACCCCGCTCGCAGCTTGACCACTATCTCCCACCATAGCGCCTTTCCCTTTGTGCAAAGTCTTCTAGCGCTTGGTTTAGGTGCTCAGGCTTAAAATCTGGCCAAAGCGTATCCACGAACAGCATTTCCGCATAGGCTGATTGCCACAAGAGGAAGTTCGAAAGTCTGATTTCGCCGCTGGTTCGGATCAGGAGATCGAGCGGCGGCAGGTCGGCTGTGTCAAGATGCGCCGCAATGGTCTCCGGTGTAACTCCGCCCTTATGAGCCGCTTTAGTAGCCGCGCGAGCAATTTCGCTTTGTGACCCGTAATTGAGCGCCACAGCGAGCGTCTGTTTACCATTCGCTGTCTGTACTAATGCATCCTCAAGCATCGCCACAATGTCAGGCGCTAGCCCGCGCCAGTCACCGATGATCTTCAATTTCACACCATTGGCGACGAACTCGGCGAGATCCGATTTGATGAACTTGCGCATCAAATTCATAAGGTCATCCACCTCATCGACCGAGCGCTTCCAGTTTTCCGAGCTGAACGCGTAAAGTGTCAGGCACTCCAAGTTCATCGGCTCCAGCGCACGAACCAGACGCCTCACCGCTTCCACCCCGCGCTGATGTCCTACCGCGCGCGGAAGAGCCCGCTTCTTCGCCCAGCGGCCATTGCCATCCATTATGATGGCGACATGTTTGGCCCCGTTTTCCAAACCGTGTCCCTAGTTCCTGTCCGACCCGCGCGCCCTTATTGAGTCAGGATTTCCTGAACTTTCTTCTCAATCGCCGCATCAATTTCGGCAACATGCTGATCGGTCAGCTTTTGCACCTCGTCTTCCAAGCGCTTGCGCTCGTCCTCTGAGATTTCCTTCTTTTTCTCATCCGCTTTAAGGCTTTCCATCCCATCTCGGCGAACATTGCGTGCGGCAACTTTGGCTTTCTCACCATACTCCCCGGCAAGCTTGGCCAAGTCCTTGCGCCGTTCCTCAGTCAAGTCTGGCATCGGCAGGCGAATGGTCTGACCGTCGGTCATCGGGTTCAAACCAAGGTTTGCCTTGGCAATCCCCTTCTCCACCGCGCTCACATTGCTTTTGTCCCATACTTGAACCGAAAGCATACGCGGCTCGGGTGCACTGACAGTGGCAACCTGAGCGAGTGGCATCATCGCTCCATAGACCTCTGCTACCACCGGATCGAGGAGTGAAGTGTTGGCACGGCCAGTCCGCAGACCCGAGAGATCGCCCTTGAGCGATTCCACAGCCCCGCTCATCCGGCGTTCGATATCAGCTTTGTCATATTGCGGCATATTTCGAACCTTCTTCGGGTCTTGCCCTTTAGTCTTTTTGTACGATTGTTTGCGTGCCCTCACCTGAGAGCACCTTGGCAACATTGCCTTTTTCACGGATCGAGAAAACCACTAGCGGAATGGAGTTCTCGCGGCAAAGCGCAACTGCGGTGGCGTCCATTACCTTGAGGTTGTCCGCAAGCACCTGATCATAGGTGATCGTATCAAAGCGGCTCGCATCCGGGTTATGCTTGGGATCGCTATCATAGACCCCATCAACGCTGGTGCCTTTGAGCAGCGCATCGCAGTTCATCTCAGCAGCCCTAAGCGCTGCGCCCGTGTCCGTTGTGAAGAAAGGATTGCCCGTGCCAGCTGCAAAGATCACGATCCGCCCTTTTTCAAGGTGCCGCTCTGCGCGCCGGCGGATGTATGGCTCGCACACACTGGACATTGGAATCGCCGATTGCACACGCGTCTGCACGCCCAGCTGTTCCAGAGCATTTTGCATGGCCAGCGCGTTCATGACAGTTGCAAGCATGCCCATATAGTCGCCTGTCGTCCGGTCGAGGCCCTTCGCCGCCCCTGCAATCCCGCGGAAGATATTACCCCCGCCGATGACGAGACAGATCTCAATACCACTATCCTTGGCGGCCTTCACCTCTTCTGCAAGGCGCGCGACATATTCAGGGTCAATGCCGTAATCCTGACCACCCATCAGTACCTCGCCCGAGAGTTTGAGGAGGACGCGCTTGATCGGAGGGAGGGTCATGGCTGTGAGATTACTCTAGTGGCAGGATTTTCTTGAGAGCGGCCTTATCGGGAGGGCAGTCCAATGCCAAGAGGGATGGTGCCGAAGGAATGCTCGATGGGAAAAATAAGCGCGACACCGAAGCAGGGTCTGAAATGAAATCGCATTTCTTGATTTTTGCTTTTATTATAATGGCCTATGCTGGAAATCGGCTTGCGAAGTGTCAACTTTGGATTTTGCCATAGGTTACCTTTAGCACAAGCCAATATGAATGCGATCAGCATACAAGGGGACTGACGATGAAAAAGAGCCAGTATGAGGTCTAGCAAGCCATGGGCATGTAAGAAAAAGCTCGTAAGCAATCCGGCTCTGATCGCACACCACTAATCTTCGACAACAAAGGAAGTTCCGTACCCTCCCCTTAAGTCTCCCTTCACCCAGTCTGCAAACAAATCGTAATACCCGTCTGTAACTTCGTTGAAGACCAGCGATCCATCGGGCGCCCGCGTAAACTCACGCATCCCGTGATCAGTGTCAGGGAAGATGTGAATGGCGATATCACTTCCCTCGCGACGAAGCTGCTTCAGCCGCTCAACCGTTAACTCAATCGGTGCCTCGCGATCCTCGCCGGCCAAAATCCATAGTTGCGGTACATCAACAGCGCGCAGCACGGTCATCGGACTCAGTGACCAGTCAATTTCAAGATCGCGAAATTGCGGAACTCCTTCTCGACGAAGTTGATCTGCCGGAATGCTCAAAAACACACCGGTGTATCCTCCAGAAATCGCCCGAAACCAGTCTTCTGACGAGTACTTCCGCTGGAACTCGGACAGCTCATCAATACCATATGTGTATTCCGACGAAGCAATCCGCGCCGTAATATCGGTTATTTCGCGCGCTGTTTCCAGTACGTCTTCGCCGAAGCCCTTGTCGCGCAGCTCTTTCTGCACCTGCGAGGCATCTTCCTCGCGGATGTCGACCACCAAACCATACCCAATAGCAACAAAATCTGCCTCAGCACGTCGCGCAGCGAGCGGAGCGATCCAGCCACCTTGGCTAAGGCCACCCAAGCCAAATTTGCCAAACCGCCCTTCTGCCAAGCGTTTTGCTTCTCTTGAGGCTGCGACAAGATCGTCGGCAAGCTTTGGAAAATTCTGGGTATATCGGCCTTGCGACAGCCCAGTCCCACGCTTGTCATAAACGAAGACCGAAATACCTCTTGCGACCATATGATAGGGGTCTCGAAAATGGCCGATCCAACCCCAGCGCTCAGAACCATGAGCGTAGATCAACAGGGGGGTTTGTTCGTCAGCATCGATTGGCTCCAAGAGCCTCCCTGCCAGCGTGATTTCTCCTGATGTGAATTGCGTATCCGTCCGCCGGATGAGAATCTCAGGCCATAGCTCCTGGTTGTCGATAACGAGCGACTTCTCAGCGCACTTCACCAGGGAAGTCGCAGAACCGATTTTTCCCAGCCGCCCGTCATCAAAGGAATAAGCAAAGCCATCGTCCGCTTGCGTGATGACCGCAAAGGCCGATGAGCCATCTCCGAAAATTCCAACCTTGCAGTATTCGGAAGGGACGCTCGTACCACGAGAAACCTGATCCTCGCTTCGGGCTGAGCTCGCGATACAAAGGAGAAGCGCGACAAGTGGGTAGGACCATCTTGGTGTCATATTCGTATAATACACCAAGATATGACCTCTGCAATACTCTGCGCTTAACCTGGCGGGGGGCATCCGACCTCTACTTCGAAAGTTTCATTGCCAGGCGATGGTCTGGATAGTGGGATTTCGGGACGGGCAGCAACCGCCTGCGCGAGGCAGCCACTATGCGAAGAAGTGGTACGCTACGAGGAGACCGTCGCTTACCAATTCTGCTTCAGCCAGGTCGCTCGGTAAGTGCGACTGACGGGAACCCAGTTCTCCTCGTCAAGCTTCAGCTCAATACGACCATCGCTATTGCGCCGCTCAATCCCGTCGCGCCGTGCCAACCACCAGCTGCGGTGGACCTGCATGCCCTCAACTGGATCCGTTTCAGCAATCGCATCCTTTAGGCGCATCAGCACCAATTCGGAACCCTCATCTGTGAAAACGCGCAGGTAGTGGCCGTCCGATTTAAGCGCGAGGAGTTCTGCTGATTGGAGTCTGGGCTTCAGGCGTGCCAGCAGTCGCGGCCGCCCTGCCCCCACCACCTCATCGGTCACAGCAGGCTCAGCCGTGGCCGATGGGGACGAGTGTGAAAGGACCGTGCCGATCAGCAGCCGAAACGCCACAAGCGCTGCGCTAATCGCAAAGGAGTTCAGTGTAAACAACGGCAAATCTGCAATCGGCGAATAGCTGCCGGTCGAGTTTACCAAAAAGATCACTGGCACCATTGCGATTGCAAGGCAGGTGGTCAGCAGCGCCCACCAAGCAACAATGCTGCGCGAGCGCATACCAGAGCTAGCCGCTGCCCGCTCAATCGTGATCGCAATGATACCGCCAACCGCGCACAATCCCAGCCACAAGCCAAGTCTCAGCGCTAAAGGCAATTCGTAAGAATCAGTCGCGCCGACATAGCCCAAGAGCAGCCCACCCAGCCCCATGGTGATCGCCCAAGAGGCGACCGGATCCCCCGGACGGCCTGTCATTCGCGCATCGTGAACGACATCGCCCTGCACCTCGTGCAATTCTGATGGCTGATCGTTCATCTGAGATTGAGACACTAGCTCGCTCCGGCATTCATCGCTCCAACGCAATAGAAAAGGAGACTACACATGACAATTGCAACCCGCCTCTTGGCGCTTACCGCCAGCCTGACGGTGCTTACCCAGCCGCTCTCAGCGCAAAACATCGAACCCTCGGAAAAGACCGTGATCAAGCCGATCTTGGAGCGCTTTGTGAGCGACTATCAAAATGACCCGCTGGCGCAGAACATCACGTTCGGGATTGAGGTTGATGGCCTGCGCTGGCGAGTGGTCTCGCGTATGGATAATGGTGTTCGCTCGGTTGAGCTCGTTGAGGGCTTCGGTGATGAAGAGATGCTCTACTTCACTGCCAGCCGCGAGACGCTAAACCTGATCGACAACGGCGTGTGGAGCGGCCTGACCGCGATGGGCGCTGCTACATCAGCCGATGTGACGCCGCTCGATATCCTGACGACCGACGGATATGAGCGCGGGTACGACTACGACGCGACAATCCGCCCACTGATCTTTCATTTCTGGACCCGCGGTATGCCTGAGGTGATCCCCTTCGCCGCCACCAACACCCGCGTGGTGCACGGAGCCCCCGCCACTGCGCTCTATTACGACAAAGACTTCCGCAGCGCGGTATATCACGTGCCAGCCGGCCTTGGCCGAGAGCAAGCACCGACACTAACGGTTCCGTTCAAGCGGATGGTGCTGATCCTTTCCGGTTCAGGCGAAGGCGTGATGGGCGAGACCGACTTCACCATGAAAGCCGGCGATATGGTGATATCGCCGCCGAACATTCCCGTGACCTTCTGGAATGCGTCAGATGAGGAGCCTTTGTCCTTCGTCTGGCTCATGTGGGGCGATGGGGCATGATCCAAGAGAAAAAGGCCGCCGTAGGTTTCCCTGCAGCGGCCTTTTCAATTCACTTGAAAGCGTGTGCTAGCGCTTAGCCGCCGACAGCAGCGGCAACCTCAGCTGCAAAGTCGCTCTCTTCTTTCTCGATGCCTTCGCCGAGTTGGAAGCGGACATAGTCTTTCAGGACAACCGAACCGCCATTGTCCTTGCCGAACTTGGCGACGGTGTCTTCGACAGACGTCTTGTTGTCCATCACGAACATTTGGCTGAGCAGAGCGTTCTCTTTGGCAAACTTCTTGATCGCTCCTTCGACCATTTTCTCTTGCACGTTTTCAGGCTTGCCGCTCTCAGCAGCCTTCTCTTGTGCAATCGCGCGCTCACGCTCGATCACGGCGTCGTCAAGGCCATCGGCGTTAAGCGCCTGAGGGAACATTGACGCGATGTGCATGGCAAGCTGCTTGCCGAAGGGCGCAAGCGTGTCGGCAGCAATGTCGCTTTCCAGAGCAACGAGAACGCCGATTTTGCCGAGGCCTTCAGCCGCTGCGTTGTGAACGTAAGAGACGATCGCGCCGCTTTCGACAGCAACGGTTTTCATGCGGCGAACCTGCTGGTTCTCACCAATGGTTGCGACATTGTCGGTGAGCTTGTCAGCAACCGAACCACCGCCTGGGTAAGCAGCGCCTTTGAGTGCTTCAACATCGTCGCCGTCTACGCCGAGCGCCACAGTGGTGGTGCTGCGAACGAAGTCTTGGAACTGGTCGTTTTTAGCCACGAAGTCCGTCTCAGAGTTCACTTCAACAGCCACGCCGCGTGTGCCTTCAACGGCAACGCCCACGAGGCCTTCAGCAGCGGTACGGCTTGATTTCTTTTGTGCGGTTGCAAGGCCTTTTGCGCGCAGAGCGTCAACCGCTGCGTCGATGTCGCCATCGGCTTCGGTCAGGGCTTTCTTTGCATCCATCATGCCTGCGCCAGAAAGTTCGCGCAGTTTCTTCACATCAGCGGCGGTAAAAGCAGCCATGGTGATTTCCTTTTGTGTGTTTGGGGGCGCCGGATGTGCCCTAGGGAGGCTGCCCGGCGCGCTAGATTGGAATTGTGACGCGCGTTTTACGCTTCTGCTGCAGGTGCTTCTTCAGCGGTGGCTTCGGCAGGAGGCGTGTCCATTGCGCCGAAATCTTCGCCCGAAGTCTCAACCGCCTGACCACGGCCCGAATTCGCTGCATCGCCGATGGCTTGACAGTAAAGACGCACAGCGCGGCTTGCATCGTCATTGCCTGGAACTGGGAAAGCGATGCCGGTTGGATCGGTGTTGGTGTCGAGCACGCAGATCACTGGAATACCAAGAACAGCCGCTTCTTTAATCGCGAGCTCTTCTTTGTTTGCATCGATCACGAACATCACATCAGGAACGCCGCCCATGTCGCGGATGCCGCCAAGCGAAAGCTCAAGCTTGTCACGCTCACGGGTGAGTTGCAGAACTTCCTTCTTGGTGAAGCCACTTGTGTCGCCCGAAAGCTGTTCCTCAAGGGTCTTGAGACGCTTGATCGAACCGCTGATGGTTTTCCAGTTGGTGAGCATGCCGCCCAGCCAACGGTGGTTCACAAAGTGCTGACCCGACGCGCGGGCCATCTCAGCGATAGGCTCTTGCGCCTGACGCTTAGTGCCGACGAACAAAACCTTACCGCCTGCGCGAACGGTTTGTTCGACAAAGTCGAGAGCGCGCGCAAAAAGCGGAACGGTTTGTGAAAGGTCGAGAATGTGAACGCCGTTGCGTGCGCCGAAGATGTACGGCTTCATGCGCGGGTTCCAACGGTGGGTCTGGTGGCCGAAGTGTGCGCCGGCCTCAATCAATTGCTGCATGGTGACGGTAGTGGTCGCCATCGGGTAGTTCCTTTCCGGTTAGTCCTCTGGAAAAGCGTGGAGACCATTGGCGGAGATCCCGCCGTGGCACCGGTATGTGTGCTCTTCCATGTGAATTTCGCTCAAGGGTGATTCGCGAGTGATTCGCGCCTCATCTCAAGCGAGTGCGGGCCACATAATGCCCCTTCTCCACAAAATCTAGTGTGTTCTTTGGAGATGAGAACACAAATAGAACAAAATGCTTGACGGGATAGAACACTTAGGGAACAAGAATATTAGAACAAAGATTGAACATGTGGGTCTGGTGTAACGTCTACGTCTTTTAAAGCGTAATGTTACTGGCGGGACAAAAATGAGGAAATTGATATGATGATTGCAATGACCATAGCCTGCCTTTTTGTCATTGCGGCATTGGCAGCCTCGCTCACCCTTCTCGACACATGGCTCCAGGCGCGCTCTGCGTTCTGGAGCGTTTTTCGTGAGCGACAATTGCTTGATGCGGGGTTTGTGCCGCAAGTGGAAGCGAATGAGGTAAGGCTGCGGCAGCCGCTCCATCGGACAGTGCGGCGCGCATGCCATGCTCGAAGCCGGACAAGCGGATTTGGCGGCACTCGGCGATCTAATCTCGGGGCGATGCAGGCGCTGGGCTAGATCACGATAAATCACGAGCGCGCGTGCGCTTAATCTGGCCGTATTTGAAAAGCGCATAAGGCATGAGCGTGAGATAAACAGCACTGATAAAGCTTAATGTCCACCACGGCTCCAACATAAAACCCGCAAAAGCAATCGCTGCCAAAGCGATAAGCCAGATGCGAATGTCACGCTGAGGTCGAATGGCGGTCCAGCTGAGTGTGGCCATATTGGAGATAAAGAGCACTCCGATCACACTCACCCAGACGGCGTTGATGATAGGATCGCGAAAGATATCCATGCCTGTTTCGATCCACAGGCATAGCGGCGTAAGCGCCAGCCCTGCCCCAACCGGCGCAGGTACACCGGTCAAAAATCCAGCGAGTTTATGAGGTTGATCATCGACGTCAATCTGAGCGTTGAACCGCGCCAGTCTTAAAGCACAGCAAATCGCAAAGGCGAGCGCTGCAAACCACCCAAAGCGCGAAAGATCGTTCAAAGACCACAAGAAAATGATCAAGGCTGGCGCCATCCCAAAGGAAAGCGCATCGGCAAGGCTGTCGAGCTCTGCGCCAAAACGTGATTGTGCATTGAGTAGGCGCGCAATGCGTCCATCCAATCCGTCAAGCAGCCCAGCAACAAAGATGGCGAGGACCGCAAAGGCCCAGTTCTCGTCAATCGCAAAGCGCACGGCAGTAAGCCCTGCACACAGCGCGGCTGCCGTAATTGCATTGGGAAGCATGGCACGAAGTGTAAGACCACTTCTTTCCTCCACGCTGCCAGCATCATCGTCAATTTGGTCTGGAGAAGGTGTATCTTCATCTTCCGCTGCCTTGGGACCCACACGTGCAGGCGGCGTATCTGGGTCATCTGCAGACGGAAGCTCGCTCACCATAACTTTAAGCGCAAAGTTACTGCGCTATCCCCTCAAGCAATGCAGTGGCCCCAACCTCTGCAAGGATCGTCTCCCCGGCCACAATGCGCTGCCCCATCAGCACTTTGGGCTGCGTACCGGCGGGGAGATATACATCGACCCGGCTGCCAAAACGGATCAGGCCTACGCGTTGCCCTTTGGCAACCGTATCACCGGGCTTCACAAATGGTACAATACGGCGCGCAACCAGACCGGCGATCTGCGTAAAGCCAATCATCAGACCATCATTGCGCTCAATCAGCACCAGCTGACGCTCGTTCTCTTCGCTCGCTTTGTCGAGATCAGCATTCACGAACTTACCAGGAATATAGACCAGGCGTTGAACGGTACCGGCAATTGGGGCGCGATTAACATGCACGTCAAAAACGCTCATGAAGATAGAGATGCGCGTGACCGGCCCGCTTGGAAGGCCCGGCACCCCAGACCCGTCGTTGCCCAGCATTTCTTGGGGCGGCTCGAGCGTCTGAATAAGGGTCACAAGCCCATCAGCAGGAGCAACAATGCTCTTGTCATCCTGCGGCACGACGCGCTCTGGATCGCGAAAGAATGCAAAGACCCCGAGTGATAAGAGCAACAATGGCCAACCGATAAATGGCCAGCCAAATACCAGTGGTACCAGAGCAATCGTAGCTGCGATTACGCCATACTTGCGTCCTTCTGGATGGATTGCGGGCCAACCCCAGCTTGCTTCGCCGCGACCCTGATTGTCAAGAATTTCACCTGCCATAGCTCAACCATCTAGGCACTGCTTGCCGCGTCGGCAAGCGAGCACATTATCTCTTGTTCAAACCTGATCAGGCTGTTTTGCGAACAAACACTGTGCCGGCCGAGTATCCCGCGCCGAAACTGCAAATGAGGCCCGTGTCGCCTGGGTTCAAATCATCGCTATGTGAGTGAAAAGCGATGATAGAGCCGGCACTTGAGGTGTTGCCATACGTGTCCAGCACTGTGGGGCTTTCATCATCATTGGCCTCATGACCAAGAACACGCTGCGAAATCAGTCGGTTCATACCCGCATTGGCCTGATGCAGCCAAAGCCGACGCAAGGTCACTGGGTCCATCTGGAGCTTCTTCGCCTCTTGAATGATCATATCTGCAACCATCGGCACAACCTCTTTGAAGACCTTGCGCCCCTCCTGTACAAAGAGCTTGTCGGCATTGCCTGCATTTTCAGGTGCAGCGCGGTTCAAAAAGCCGAAATTGTTGCGAATATTGTTCGAAAATACCGTTTTGAGCTTGGTACTTAGGATTTCCCAATGCTCTGATGGAGCGATCTTTGCATCCTCAACCAACACCGCTGTTGCGACATCGCCGAAGATAAAGTGGCTGTCCCGATCGCGCCAGTTGAGGTGGCCCGATGTGATTTCAGGGCTTACCACCAGCACGCTTTTCGCGTTACCTGCACGCACATAGTCGGCAGCGGTTTGGATGCCGAACGTCGCGGACGAACACGCAACATTCATGTCAAAACCGAAACCTTCGATGCCGAGCGCTTGTTGGATTTCAATTGCCATGGCCGGATAGGGTCGTTCCATATTGGACGCCGCGCAAAGCACTGCATCAACATCTTTGGGATGGCGCCCAGCCCGTTCCAACGCCTGAAGCGCGGCGGTAACACCGATCTCGCACATCATCGATCGCTCGTCGTTGGAGCGCTCCTTCCAGCGCGGCGTCATGATGTCAGGATCAAGGATTGGTGCTTTGCTGAGGACATGGCGGGCTTTAATCCCGCTCGCTTTTTCGATGAATTCGACCGAGGAGTAGGTCAACGCCTCGACTTCACCTGCATCAATTGCATCGGCATTTCCCGAGTTAAAGCGATCAACATACTCATTGAAGCTGGCAACCAACTCTTCGTTGGTGATGGATTCGGTTGGGGTAAAAAGTCCGGTTGAGGAAATGACCGGACGTCCTGTGAGCACCGGGTCCTCTGCGACGCTTTGGGATGACGGAAGGTTTGCTATTGTGTCTTGCATGGCGCGCACGAATAGGCTTGCCCACGAAGCGCTGCAAGCCACCTTGTAACGCCAAGTCACAGTCAATCTTTGAGCGCTAGAAGAACTCCTAGGCGGCAAACGGCTTGTGATCGGCACGAATTGCCCATAGCTCCTCACCGATGACAGACTTTCTCCTGCTCGCCACCATCCTGCTCGCCGTTGGCGTTGTCGCAGTTCCGATAGCGTCCCGATTGGGTCTGGGATCGGTCCTCGGCTACCTCATCGCCGGCATGGCCATCAGTCCAGCGCTTGGATATCTTGGCGTGGACGTGATCTCGCTCCAGCACTTTGCCGAATTTGGCGTAGTGATGATGCTGTTTCTGATCGGCCTGGAGCTGGAACCCAAGAAGCTTTGGGAACTACGGGTGCGGCTGCTTGGCCTTGGGGGCGGTCAAGTTCTGATCACCATGGTCATTATCGCGGGCTATGCGCTGTTGGTCGGCGAGGTATGGCAGACCGCCCTTGCGGTCGGGATGATCCTTGCGCTCTCCTCGACTGCGATCATTCTGCAGACCCTTGATGAAAAAGGCCTGATGAAGACCGAAGGCGGGCAATCATCCTTCTCGGTGCTCCTGTTCCAGGACATTGCCGTCATACCTATGCTCGCAATCATTCCGCTTCTCGCGGTCCCAGAGCTTGCGACAGCAACGGTCGAGACAGTTGGCGAACATGGCGGTGACAGTCATGGCGGAGGCACAAATGTCCTTGAAGAACTTCCCGCTTGGGCTTCGGGCCTCGCGACCCTTGCAGCAATCGCTTTTGTTGCCTTTGCCGGAAATTACCTAACCCGCCCGCTGTTCCGGTATATTGCCATGGCAGGTCTCCGCGAACTTTTCACCGCCACCGCACTGCTCGTGGTCGTCGGCATTGCACTGCTGATGACTGCGGTCGGCCTATCGCCCGCGCTCGGCACCTTCCTCGCCGGAGTTGTTCTCGCAAACAGCGAATACCGTCACGAGCTAGAAACAGATATTGAGCCTTTCAAAGGCCTCCTTTTAGGTCTTTTCTTCATCACGGTCGGCGCAGGGATCAACTTCGCACTATTGTTTGACAGCTATGCCAGCGTGCTTGGCTGGACCGCGGTTGTAGTTATAACCAAGATCGCGGTTCTTTACGCGCTTGGCACTTTCTTCGGTGTCAAAGGGCAGGATCGCTGGCTCTTCTCGCTTGGCTTGGCGCAGGCTGGCGAGTTCGGCTTCGTGCTTTTGAGCTTTGCGGTGGGCGCAAACGCCTTACCCGACCAACTGGCCGACCAATTGCTGCTTATTGTCGCCATGTCGATGCTGATCACGCCGCTGCTCTTCATCTTCTACGATAAAGTCATTCTGCGTCATTATCAGAGGGATCGTGAGCGCGCCTTTGACGATATCGATGAGCCGTCAGACATTATTCTGGCGGGGCGCGGAAGAGTGGGTGGGATTGTTGACCGCATGCTCGAAACTGCAGGATACCGTACCACAGTCATTGACTACTCTTCTGCCCAGATCGATCGCTTGAGCAAATTTGGCATCCGCACCTATTTTGGCGATGCAGCAAGGCCCGATCTTTTGATTTCGGCTGGTATTGAACAAGCTCGCCTTTTGATCATCGCTATCGACGACAAAGAGGCAACCAACACACTCGTCACCTTTGTGACCAAGCACCATCCCAAGGTGCACATCATCGCCCGGGCCTATGACAGAAATCATGTGTTCGAGCTGTGGTCACTTGGTTGCCGCGACATCATCCGTGAGACCTATGACAGCTCATTGAGAATGGGTCACTCGGCTTATGAAGCGCTTGGTATCGCAACTGAACGCGCCACCGCGATGACTACGAAGTTCGAAGAACTGGACCGCAGCACCATGCTCCCCATGGCCGAGGCTTTCGACTTCGGAACCCCGCCTTGGGAGAACAAAGAGATGATAGCGCTGATCAAGAAGTTGCGGAGCGAATGGGACCCGCTCTTCCGCCAGCAAATGGCCGAGATCATGGGGCAGGACGATCTAGAGGAACTCGATGAGTTTGATGAGCTGGCCAAGCAGAACCAGTAGGCAGGCCGGTCAAACTCCTCACAGTTCCCCAACTTTGTTTGGCTTTGCAAAGGCTTGAAACCAATTGCCCAAATGCAATAAGGTCATATCCGTGATTGGCTCGGCGGAGTGCGAAAACTTCACCAACCGGCATGCACAGGCGCATTAGCCCTTGCATATCGTCAATTGTGCGGTGCAACATACAGTGCATGCGAATCGCGATTATCGATGAAAGCCCCCTGCGCGCTTCCATTATCGAGGAGGGTTTGGCTTCACTGCGCGACTGCGAGATCTTCACTTTGACCTCGCGCGATGGCCTGCTTGCAAAGATCGCTGAAATTGGTCCCGACATCGTCTTCATGGATCTGGGAAACCCCTCACGCGATGTTTTGGAAGAGTATTTTGCAGTAAGTCGGGCGGTGGATCGGCCGATTGCAATGTTTGTCGATCAAAGCGATGACGATTCAATAGCAGCATCGGTCCAGGCTGGGGTATCCACTTATGTCGTCGACGGCTTGTCAGCCAAGCGCATTCGCCCTCTGCTCGATCTCACGATGCAACGCTTCAACGCCTTTTCGCGTCTGCAAAGTGAGCTGGCTGAGGCCAAGGGCAAGCTCCAGGAACGCGAAACCGTCGATAAGGCCAAGCGAATTTTGATGGCGTCCAAAGGGCTTACTGAGCCTGCCGCGTATGCTGAACTACGCCAAAAAGCAATGTCATCAAACAGGCGGATTTTTGACATTGCTGATGCTGTTGTGACCGCACATGAACTCATGGAGGGCAAATGACATGACTGAGCGGCTTACAATTGGCTTTCTCCCGCTTGTCGATGCATGTTTGCCAATCCTTGCCCATGAGCATGGCTTTGCCGAGGAAGAGGGGCTTGAGCTTTCCTTTGTTCGTGATGTGTCTTGGGCCACTGTGCTCGATCGGCTGCTATACGGCCATAGTGACGCCGCGCACCTGCTTGCCCCGCTAGCGATTGCCACCACTCTGGGCCGCGGGCGTCCAGCTCAGAGACTGGCTACACCATTTGTATTAGGTCTCAATGGTAACGCAATTACCGTGTCCAATGCGCTTGCTGATGCACTCAATACACAAGGTGAACTATGCGATCCCGCCTTGCTCGGAGAGCGCCTTAAGAAGATCGCACACGAACGCAGTGAGGCCGGAAACCCGATTCGCTTCGGCGTCGTACACCGCTATTCCAGCCACAACTACATGCTGCGCTATTGGCTTGCGGGTTGTGGTATTCGTCCTGACGAAGACGTCGAGATCGTCACAATTGCCCCGCCCTTCAGCGCCGATGCGTTGGATGCAGGCGAAATTGACAGCTCATGCGTTGGCGAACCATGGAACTCGATTGCTGTTGAAAAAGGCGTGGGCCAAATCGTATTGGCAACAGCGCAAATCTGGCGGCGTGGAGTGGAAAAGGTGCTTGCCCTTCGCGAAGAGCGATTGACGGAGATTCGTCCGGCGGTCGAAGGCCTAATCCGCGCGATGCGGCGCACGGGCAAGCATTTCGTCAACCCTGACAATTGGGATACCAACGCAGCGATCTTGTCACGCCCTGAATATTGCGATGCCCCACATCAGCTGGTGCGCCGGGCGATATCAGACAGGCTGGTTTTGCGCCCCGGTGAACAGGTCCTTGAATATCCGGACTTCATGTTTCAATTCCACGAGGCGGCCAATTTCCCTTGGGTGAGCCAAGCGGAATGGCTTTACAGCCAATTGGTGCGCTGGGATGGATTGGCCTACGATCGCAGCGCTGCAAAAGCTGCAGCGAATGTGTTTCGTCCCGATGTCTACCGCAGCGCATTAGCAGCGACAGACAGCCCCTTGCCCACAGCTAATTCCAAGGTTGAAGGCAGTGTTTCTGAGACGCTGGAAGCATCGGTCAAGGGCGGCACCATCCTATTGGAAAACAATACATTTTTTGATGGTTTAAGCTTCGATCCTGACATGCTTGAACGCTATATTGAAGGTCAAAAGTAATGCTGCAGTGCAAAATTAGATTTGCATAAAGTACAAAGGTTCGGTATTCGATTCGTACACGCAATCAAGTTCCAACGCAGGAAACTTATCCTCTCTCGCGTGCAAATTGAAAATTCGTGGCAATGATGCCGCCCGTTTGCCTTCCATCTGGAAGCGCTTCGAGGCGGTTTTTTTGTGTTCTACTTCCAGGGTCGTTCAACGGCCAGAACAAGAGATTGTTGTATGAAAAAGCTCAGCAGCTTTAAATTTGATCGCCGTGGTGTTGTCGCTGCAGTCCTAGCCAGCGCCGCCCTTGCAGCTTGTGGTGGATCGCCGGAAGCTTCGGGCGAAAGCGTCGTCGCCGCTTCGCTCGATGGAGAAATAGAAAAACCCAATCTGAAGTTTGGTTTTATTAAGCTCACCGATATGGCGCCGCTCGCGATCGCCAAAGAAAAGGGCTACTTTGCGGAGGAAGGCCTTAATGTCACGCTTGAACCCCAAGCGAACTGGAAGGTTCTCCTTGATGGCGTAATCGGCGGACAACTAGACGGCGCACATATGCTTGCTGGTCAGCCACTAGCCGCGACGATAGGCTACGGCACAAAAGCCGACCTGATTGCTCCACTTAGTCTCGACCTCAATGGCAATGCCATTACGTTATCAAACAAGGTCTGGGACATGATCAAGGCTGACCTTCCTAAAGGGGAGGATGGTAAACCAGTCCACCCGATCAGTGCCGAACACTTGAAGCCGGTGGTTGCTGAATTTGAGTCTCAGGGCAAGCCGTTCAACATGGGCATGGTATTCCCGGTCAGCACGCATAACTACGAACTGCGTTATTGGCTTGCAGCAGGTGGCCTGAAGCCTGGTTATTATTCTGACGGTGATGTGCAAGGTGTGATCGATGCAGACGTCAAGCTCTCGGTCACCCCTCCTCCACAAATGCCAGCAACGTTAGAAGCGGGCACGATCGAAGGATACTGCGTTGGCGAGCCTTGGAATCAAGCGGCGGTGTTCAAGGAGATCGGTGTTCCGGTGATTACCGATGATCAGATCTGGAACGATAATCCGGAGAAAGTTTTCGGGCTGCGTGAGGATTTTGCGGAGAAGTATCCCGCGACCACAGCCGCGATGCTGCGCGCGATCATCAAGGCCCAGCAATGGCTGGATGCTGATGGCGGCGCAAATCGGAAAGAGGCTGTCGAAATTCTCAGCCGCCCCAATTATGTGGGAGCTGATGAGGAAGTTATCGCCGCATCGATGACCGGCGTATTCACGTTTGAACCTGGGGATACTCGTGAGGCGGAAGGCTTCAACATCTTCTTCGATAAATTCGCCGGTTACCCCTATTACTCAGACGCCATCTGGTACCTTACACAGATGCGTCGATGGGGGCAGATCGCAGACGACAAAGACGACAATTGGTACTTCGATACCGCAAAGGCTGTGTATCGCCCAGACCTTTATCTGGCCGCTGCTAACAGCCTCGTAGAAGATGGTGTGATACCAGCTGAAAGCGTACCGGACACTGATGGCTTCCGCGGTGAACAAGCAGGCTTCATTGATGGCGTCACCTACGATGGCTCCAAACCGAATGCCTATCTCGCCAAATTCTCGATTGGCCTCAAACAAGGCCAAACTGTCACCGCAGCCGGGGTGAGCGGCACCTGAGCCTAGTTCTAACCAATCCTTTTACTACTACCCGTCCATAGGAGCGCCATTATGGCCACCGCCTACGTAGATCCCGATCAGCCAGCCGACGCAGCAGTAGCCGCGAACGACAGCAGTCCTACTGGCAAAGCGATGCTCAAAGATACCGCTCCTGTCGAGGCGAGCATTGCTGCGGAGGCTAGCCCAGCGATGCTGAAGTTAAAAGCCATCGGCACAGCTATACTCTGGCCGGTTGTCGGGATCATAGCGTTTATCGGCCTGTGGGCGCTTCTGGCTCCGCAAGTGGATACGTCGCTTGGCACGCTTCCTGGTCCAGTTGAGGTCGGGGAAGCTGGGATTAGTTTGTATGGTGAATATTCGGCTGCGAAAGAGGCCGAGGGTGCATTTTACGCGCAACAGGAAGCCAACAATCAGGCTGCTATCGCGGCCGGTAATCCAGGCGGCGTTCGTGATTTTGAATATGCGGGGCCGCCAACCTTCCTCGACCAGATTTTCACTTCGCTTCAAACGGTGGCTCTCGGTTTCGTGTTGGCAACCATCTTTGCTGTTCCCATCGGCCTAATGGCGGGTCTCTCCACCCGCTTTAATGCGGCGATCAACCCCTTAGTTCAAATCATGAAACCGGTGAGCCCGCTTGCATGGTTGCCGATTGTAACCATGGTGATCTCAGCCATGATCACCAGCGCTGACCCGCTGCTGCCCAAGGCCTTTGTCATCTCGGCTCTGGTCGTAATGCTATGCTCACTCTGGCCAACGCTGATCAACACCGCGGTTGGTACAAGCTCGATCGATAAGGACCTGCTTAATGTCGGGAAGGTGCTTCGCCTCGGTTGGTTTGATAAGCTTACCAAACTTGTCCTACCAGCATCGCTCCCTTACATCTTTACCGGGATGCGCCTGTCATTGGGTGTTGGCTGGATGGTACTGATCGCCGCTGAAATGCTCGCTCAGAACCCTGGCCTTGGCAAATTCGTTTGGGATGAATTCCAGAACGGTAGCTCACAAAGCCTTGCTCGGATCATGTTTGCCGTGATCGTAATTGGTCTCATCGGCTTTCTCCTCGACCGCGGCATGATGACGCTCCAATCGCTTGCTTCGAAAAACCGAACGGTTTGAGTGGGAGGTGTAGATATGGCTGAAACCCCCTTCCTTTCACTCAAGCAAGTCCGCAAAGACTACGTCGCAAAGACTGGCGAAGTCACACACGTCCTCGATGGCGTCGAGCTCGATATGGCGGAGGGTGAGTTTGTAGCGATCCTCGGTTTCTCTGGCGCTGGCAAAACCACACTGATCAACTCGATCGCGGGATTGGTAGAGCCTGACAGCGGGTCCATGACCTTGCGCGGAAAGCCAATTGGTGGACCGGACAGAGAGCGCGGGCTCGTATTTCAATCCTACTCGCTCTTTCCATGGCTGTCGGTGGAGCAGAATGTGGCTCTCGCCGTGGACGCAGTACACAAGGATCGCAGCAAAGAAGAGCGTGTTGAGCTTGTTCAACAGAAAGTCGCTTTGGTCGGTCTCGACCATGCGATGGACCGTAAGCCAGCGCAGCTTTCCGGGGGGATGCGGCAACGTGTGGCGGTGGCTCGCGCTTTGGCGATGGAGCCAGAAATCCTGCTCCTTGATGAGCCTCTCTCCGCTTTGGATGCCCTCACCCGTGCGAAGCTTCAGGACGAAATCGAGCGTATCCGCAAAGAGGAGGGTCGCACCATTCTGCTCGTCACCAATGACGTCGACGAGGCCCTGCTTCTTGCTGACCGAATTGCGGTTCTAACTCCGGCCCCGTCGGCAAAAATCGGTAAGGTCTATAACGTCAACGTAGCTCGTCCACGCGACCGTGAGGCAATCAATGATGACATAGATTATCAAACCTTGCGCAAGGAAATCGTCGGCTATCTCGGCTCACTCAATGCAGAAAGCGGTACGGTTGGCGAAAGTGCGATTGATCTCCCAAAGGTCACGCCAATTGACCTTTTGGCCAAGAAAAAGTCTGAGCCTCCCCAAGCCTATCTCGACGCGGCAAAAAGCGCCGTTGAGACCCGTTACCTTGAGTTCTTCAAACTCGATAAAGTGTATCCGACGCCCAAGGGCCCGCTCAAAGTCGTCGAAGACTTCAATCTCCTGATGGATAAAGGTGAGTTTATCTCGCTTATCGGTCACTCAGGCTGCGGCAAGTCCACAGTGTTGACCATGGCAGCTGGACTGAATGAGATCACTGGTGGCGGTATCGTGCTCGACAACCGCGAGATCGAGACCGCTGGTCCGGACAAGGCTGTGGTGTTCCAGGCACCCAGCCTGATGCCCTGGCTTACTGCGCGGCAGAATGTGTCGCTGGGTGTAGAGCGGGTTTACCCGCACGCATCGAAGGTAGAGCGCGGTGACATTGTCGACTACTATCTCGACCGGGTTGGCCTTGCCGATGCAAAAGACAAGCTTGCGGCGGAAATGTCCAACGGAATGCGCCAGCGTGTCGGAATTGCTCGCGCGTTCGCGCTGAGCCCCCGCCTTCTGCTGCTCGATGAGCCCTTCGGCATGCTCGACAGCCTAACGCGCTGGGACCTGCAGGACGTGCTGGTTGAAACATGGAACCGCACCAAAGTGACCGCGATTATGGTCACGCACGATGTGGACGAGGCGATCCTACTTGCAGACCGAGTGGTTATGATGACCAACGGACCACGAGCGACCATTGGCAAAGTGCTAAAGGTCGATCTGCCGCGTCCGCGTGACCGCAAAGAGCTGCTAGAGCATCCCAAATTCTATCAGTACCGTCAGGAAGTTTTGCACTTCCTGGCTGAATACGACCATGGTCCGGGCGCCAAGGCGGCCTGATCAATGAGCTTCCAGGTGGTGAAGGACCAGCAACGGCGCTGCCCTTCTAGAGGCCACACCTCTCCATCGGTGCAACTGCACCGTTTTATCTCGAGCAATGACGCTCGGCCTCCCAATGAAAAGCGCCACGGTAAGTGGTCAAAAAAGGGATAATCTCTATGCGTCATACAATAAGTGCCTTTGCCTTTCTCGTGGCTCTAACCGCCGCTACGCCTGCGATTGCCGGGCCGCTCGATCCTGTTGAGATCGCCGAGGGGGTAGAGCTTGACCCAATTCTTGATGTGCGGTTGCGCTATGAGACGGCCGATCAGGACGCTGTATTTGCTGATAATGCGGAATCGATCACCATCCGGACAAGGGCAGGAGCAAAGATCAGCACCAATGGTTTTTCCTTACTCGCCGAAGCGGAGGGCACAGTCGCGCTGGAGAATGACTTTAATGACACCATTCCGCAAAATGGGATTGAACCTTTTCCCGTCATTGCCGACCCGAACAGCTTTCAACTGAACCGCTTGCAAGTCGGGTATAATGCGGATGGCTTTGGTGTCACACTAGGTCGCCAACGCATCATTCTCGACGATGCGCGCTTTGTGGGCAACGTCGGATGGCGCCAGAATGAGCAGACCTTTGATGCGGTTCGCGGAACAGCGAAGTTTGGACCAGTCAAGCTCGATGCGACCTACGCGATCCAGCAAAACACTATCTTCGGCTCCCGATCGCCAAACGATAATTTTGATGGCGACTTCATTTTCTTAAACGCGGGCGCTGACTTCGGCGTCGTCAAGGGCGCGGTCTACCACTACAATATCGATTATGATAGGCGCATCGGTGCTTCGAGCGCGTCCACGGGGATTTATGCCACCGCGAGCGTTCCAGCCGGACCGCTCAAGCTTAATGGTAGACTTGAGTTCGCCACCCAGTCTGACACAGGGGCAAATCCGGTCGACTATTCGGCAGACTTTTTCAAGGCAGAAGCAGGCGCGGCAATTGCAGGCTTCGGGTTGAAGCTTGGATATGAGGAACTGGGTTCAGACGACGGTATCCAGGCTTTCCAGACACCACTTGCCACTGCGCACAAGTTCAATGGCTTTGCCGATCTCTTTCTGGTGACCCCTGCGACAGGTTTGCAGGACAGATATGTCACGCTTTCCAAGAGCTTCAAGGTGCCAGCGCTTCCCGGCCTTCGTGCCTTTGTCACATATCATGATTTCAACAGTGATTTTGGGAGCATCGACTACGGCACTGAATGGGATGCGGTGGTGACTTTCAAGGTCGGCCCGGTGGGCCTGCTCGCCAAATATGGTGATTACAACGCCAACGGCTTCGGCGTCGATACCCAGAGATTTACTCTGCAAGCCGGGATCAGTTTCTGATCTCACACCCCCGAAAAAAAACGGAGAGAGAAAGTGAACGCGCAAACCGGATTTGAGAAGGACACAGAAGTGACCGCTCAGACACGACTTGTGGTTATTGGTAACGGCATGGCGGGCTGCCGCGCGGTGGAGGAGATCCTTGCGCTTGAGCCAAACCGCTATGCCATTACCATCTTCGGTGCCGAGCCGCGCGTGAACTACAATCGAATCATGCTCTCACCCGTTCTAGCGGGCGAGAAGAGCTTTGATGAGATCGTGATAAATACCAGCGAATGGTATGAGGATAACGGGATCACTCTCGTGAGCGGTGATCCCGTTATTCATATCGACCGGGAGGCGCAGCAGGTCGTATCGCGCGGCGGTCGAATTGAAAGCTATGATAAGCTGCTGATCGCAACTGGCTCTGATCCGTTCGTCATCCCCGTACCAGGAAAGGACTTACCCGGTGTCGTAACATTTCGCGACCTGGATGATGTGGAAGCGATGCTGGTGGCAGCTGAGACCAGTTTCAAAGCGGTCGTCATCGGCGGCGGTCTCCTAGGGCTGGAAGCCGCGCATGGTTTGTCCCTTCGCGGAATGGATGTGACTGTGCTGCACCTGATGCCAACACTCATGGAGCGACAGCTCGATGAGGCGGCAGGCTATCTTCTGAAGTCCGAGCTTGAAGGTCGGGGCATGAAAATCCTCACGGGAGCTGACACGGCAGAGATCGTTGAGAAAGACGGCCGTGTCGGTGGTGTAAAGCTCAAGGACGGCACCCAGATCGACACTGATCTTGTAGTGATGGCTGTTGGTATCCGCCCGAACGGCACGCTTGCCAAGAACTCAGGCGTCGAGGTTGAGCGCGGGATTGTGGTGGACGATCACATGATGACGTCGGACCCTGACATCTTGGCGGTCGGCGAATGCGTTCAACACCGGGGCGAATGCTATGGCTTAGTCGCTCCTTTGTGGGACATGTGCCGCTCGCTCGCAGCTGGCTTAGCAGCAAGCCCCAAACCCTATGAAGGCTCGGTTACATCGACCAAGCTCAAGGTTTCAGGTGTTGATCTTTTTTCTGCCGGTGACTTTTCCGGAGGCGATGACTGTGAGGATATCGTGATGCGGGATGCCTCACGCGGCATCTACAAACGTGTTGTTGTAAAGGATGATAAAGTCGTCGGAGCAGTTCTCTATGGCGATACGCAGGATGGTAACTGGTACTTCGATCTGCTGCGCAATGAAGAAGACGTCTCCGAAATAAGAGAGGCCCTCATATTTGGGCAAGCCTTTGCCTCAGGAGGGGCCACGCTGGACCCTAATGAGGCCGTTGCAGCACTTTCGGACGACGCAGAAATCTGCGGCTGCAACGGTGTGTCCAAAGGCCAGGTTGTCTCTTGCATCAATGCAGGCGCAAAAAGCCTGGATGCGGTGCGTGGGGCCTGTAAAGCGTCTGCAAGCTGCGGCTCTTGCAGCGATATAGTAGAAAGTCTGCTTGCGCTCACTTTGGGTGATGAGGTCGAAGACCATGATCATTCCATGTGCGGCTGCACCAGCTTTAGCCATGACGATATACGCAAAGCGATTGTCGAGCGCGGCTATAAGTCGATTCCAGAAGTCATGCAGGAGATGCATTGGTCAACTCCGGATGGCTGCTCCAAGTGCCGCCCTGCCCTCAATTACTATCTCCTCTGCGCTTTGCCGGGTGAGTATGTCGACGACCAGAAGAGCCGCTTTGTCAACGAGCGCCTGCACGCCAACATTCAGAAAGATGGCACCTATTCGGTCGTCCCCCGGATGTGGGGCGGCGTTACCAATCCGCGCGAGCTGCGCGCAATTGCTGATGTGACAGAAAAGTACAACGCTCGCATGGTGAAGGTAACCGGCGGACAGCGGCTCGACATCTTCGGGATCAAGAAAGAAGACCTGCCCGCCGTCTGGGCCGATCTTAACGCTGCGGGCATGGTCTCTGGCCACGCTTATGGCAAGTCCTTGCGGACCGTGAAAACCTGTGTGGGCAGTGAATGGTGCCGCTTCGGGACACAGGATTCTACCGGCCTTGGGATCAAACTTGAACAGATGAGTTGGGGCAGCTGGATGCCGCACAAGTTTAAGATGGCGGTTTCTGGGTGCCCGCGAAACTGCGCCGAAGCGACCATCAAGGACTTTGGCGTGGTCTGTGTCGACAGCGGGTATGAGATCCACATCGGCGGCAATGGCGGCATCAAAGTGCGCGTCACCGATCTGCTTGCAAGGGTCGATACTGAGGAGGAGGCGTTAGAGATGAGCGCCGCCTTTATTCAGCTTTACCGTGAAGATGCGTGGTATCTGGAACGCACCGCTCCTTGGGTTGAACGCAAGGGCCTTGAGTGGGTCAAATCGCAGCTGTTCGATGAACCGGAGACAGTGCCCGAGCTCGCAGCGCGCTTCCGTTACTCGCAGCAATTCATGCAGGATGATCCTTGGGCGCAGCGCGCAGCTGGAGCGCGGCGTGATCTTCACAGCCATGTCGGCTCGATCAGTGCTGGCCCCCCAAGTGACGGCGCGATTAAGGAAGTGGAGCCAGCCGAATGAGCGCTCCTGCCACTGATTGGGTTAGCATTTGCGCTGCCACTGCGATTGAGCCGGGCATGGCTGGCACAGTTCCAGTGGACGGCGCCGACGAAATCGCGATCTTCCATACCATTGGTGGCGAGTTTTATGCGCTGGTGAACAAGTGCCCGCATAAAGGCGGACCGTTATCGCAAGGAATTGTTCACGGCGACAGCGTGTCATGTCCACTGCACAACTGGCGAATCTCGCTCAAATCCGGCGAGGCATTGGGTGAGGATAGAGGCTGCACGCCGACG
>JBCDKX010000001.1:0-80400 GCA_038746055.1 Pseudomonadota bacterium | reverse complement strand
TGGTGAGGATGTGTGTCGGTTTTTCGCTGAGCCTGCGGAACGTCGAGGACCTGCTGTTCGAGCGTGTTATCGACATTTATTATGGCACAGTGCGGTTCTGGTGGAATCGGTTTGGCCCAATGTTCGCTGCGGATATCAAGCAGCGGCGGATCAACCGAATGCAGGGCTTCAGGCATTGGCGCTGGCACCTTGATGAGATGTTTATGAAGATCAATGGGGAGAGGCATTACCTCTGGCGAGCCGTCGACCATGAGAGCGAGGTTCTAGAGAGCTACGTCACCAAGAAGCGAGACAAGAAAGCAGCTATGAACACACTTGGGAACCAAGGTCGCCAGGAGATCGGTCGCTGGGCGAACAATCGGGTAGAGAACTCGCATTTACCGTTCCGACGACGAGAACGGGTCATGCAGCGTTTTCGGAGGATGAAGTCCCTTCAAAAGTTCGCTTCCGTTCACGCCAACGTTCACAACCACTTCAACTCCGATCGTCATCTCACCGATAGACAAACCTGCAGGACTAACCGCTCCGTCGCCCTAGCGGAGTGGCAAACCCTTATGGCCTAAGCCTAGCGAAGGGTAGGGCGCTCTTTATCGAGCGGAGACGAGTTCGCGTTAGACTGACAGCACCAAGTGAGATATTGACAGCACCAAGTTAGATATAGCGAATGATCACAGCGCGCAAATTGCATGAGGCGCTGCTTCACATTCGGCGCTTATTGTAACCACACTTTTAAGGGGGAAACTGCCGATGAGCGAGTGGTGGAAAGGGGCTGTGATCTACCAGATTTACCCGCGCAGCTTTTGCGATTCTGGTGATGATGGTGTGGGAGATCTGAAAGGGATCACTTCAAAGCTGGACTATATCGCCAGCCTTGGCGTCGACGGCATATGGCTGTCGCCGATCTTTACTTCGCCCATGCACGATCACGGCTACGATGTATCCGATTATCGCGATATCGATCCGATCTTTGGCACTTTGGACGATTTTGACGCTTTGGTTGCCAAAGCCCACAGCCTGGGCCTGAAAGTCATCATCGACCAGGTTTATTCGCACACTTCGGACGAGCATGCCTGGTTTGAGGAAAGCCGCCAGAGCCGCGATAACCCGAAGGCCGATTGGTATGTCTGGGCCGATCCCAAGCCCGATGGGACCGTCCCCAACAATTGGCAAGCCGTGTTCGGGGGAAATTCGTGGGCATGGGAACCGCGCCGTCGGCAATACTACCTACATAATTTTGTAAAGCAGCAGCCGGACCTCAACTTTCATTGCGAGGACGTGCAAGAGGCGATCCTCGACACCGCGCGCTTTTGGCTGGATCGCGGTGTTGACGGGTTCCGTCTGGACGTTGTGAACCTGTATTTCCATCATAAGGACCTGCCCGACAATCCGCCGCGCGATGGAGGCAAAGGGGTGTTTATGGGCGCGGACGGGCCAACCCGGACCTACGCCTATCAGTCGCATATTTACGACCACACCCAGCCTGAGACCCTGGGTTTTGTAGAGCGTCTGCGAGCGCTGACAGACAGCTACGAGGGCCGCTTCATGGTCGGCGAGATCGGTGGCGACTTCGGCACCTGTGTTGATTACACCTTGCCCGAAACCCGCTTGCACACAGGATACAGCTTTCCGTTTCTGGTGACGTCCGACATAAACCCGTCGGTGGTGCGCGAGACAATCGAACCTTGGAATGAGGTGGGCGCGTGGCCGTCCTGGTGCTTTTCCAACCACGACGTGACCCGAGCGGTATCGCGGTATCGCCAAGAGGAAAATCCCACCTTTGCCAAGATGCTCAACGCATTGCTAGTTTGTCTGCGCGGAACCGCTTTTCTCTATCAGGGCGAAGAGTTGGGACTGGTGCAAGCCAATGTGCCTTTCGAACTCATGGAGGATCCCGCCGCTGTCAACACTGGCGACGTCAATCTCAGTCGAGATGGGTGCCGGACCCCGATGGTTTGGAAAAAAGATGCGCTGCATTCTGGTTTCACGACGGGCACCCCGTGGTTGCCGGTTGATCCGCGCCACGACGTGTGCGCCGTTGACCAGCAGGATACGGCTACTCAGTCGGTTTTAAATTTCACGCGCGGGGCCATAGCCTTGCGAAAGCGCTCACCCGCGTTGCAGCTTGGAGCGCTGGAGTTTCTTGACGCGCCTGAGGGCCTGCTTTTGTTTGTCCGCGAACACGAGTGCGAACGCCTCCTCTGCGGCTTTAACTTCGGTGAAAACAGAGTGTCATGCCCTTTGCAAGAGCCGTTTGAGCTTGTTGACCTTGGCTTCAACGTCGATCTCGATGCCAAGACTGTGTCGCTTTCAGCGTGCGAGGCGTTTATCGCCCGATTGAGAGTGTCTTAAGCTGGCGCGCCTGCAAATGGTGGTGTTCACATTGCTTTGCGAACCGCGTCCATCAGCGTTTGAATAGCGAGGCTATCGGTTAGCGAGACGATGTCGGATTGTAGCTTGCCTTCCATGATGTCGCGTTGCGCAGCAATCGCTTCATAGGCAAAGCCCATATGCACGCGGTCATCGGTAAAATGGTCAACGCATTCGGTCAGGTCGAAAAGCTTGGCTTCGCTGGCGCGCCAGAAATCAGGAATGGCGATGTAACCTTCTGACCCGATTAGATAGGCAAAGTTCGGCAATCTGCTGCGAAATGAGGCGCCCAAGGTTGCGGTGTGGTCTTCGTATTCGAAGATGGCCGAGAAATCGTCGTCAACGCCGGTAGGCGCCCGCCGCCCGATCACCTGGACGCCGGTCGGCATGGCCTTGTGCATCAACCAAGACAAAGCGACCGGGTAGACGCCCATATCCAGCAGACATCCCCCGGCCAGTTCCGGGCTGAACATGCGTTTGTCCGGATCGAACGGCATGGGATAGCCGAAATCCGCCTTGATATGGTGAAGTGCTCCGATGCGCCCCGCAGCAACCCATTGCTGCGTCTGGCGGATGGCGGGCAAGAACCAAGTCCACATGGCCTCCATGGCGTATCGCCTGGTTTCTTTGTGCACTTCGATCAGGGCGCGGCACTCGTCGGGCGTGACGGTCAGCGGCTTTTCGCAAACCACATGCTTGCCCGCGCGCATCGCTGCCGCCGCATTGGCCGTATGTTCGGAATGTGGCGTTCCAATATAGACGATGTCGATATCCGGGTCGGCGAAAAGCGCGTCATAGCTTGCGTGGGCGCGAGTAAAACCGAATTCTTCGGCAAAAGCAGTCGCGCGCCCGCCATCTCGCGATGCCACCGCAGCCAGTTCAGCGCCGGGCACTTGAGCGAGGTCGCGCGCGAACAATCGACAGATCGTTCCAGTCGCTAACAGTCCCCACCGCATAGGTTTCAAGCCTTCACTGACACATGCTCAAACCGCGCAAGGTTTGAAGGAGACGCTCTCCTCATCGAGTATTTGATCATAGGTTCGCCGCTTGCGGACAATTGCGAATTGGTCGCCATCCACCATGATCTCGGGAATGCGGGGCCGGGAATTATACTCAAGCGAGAGAACCGAACCATAAGCGCCTGCACCCGTCAACGCGATGACATCGCCCGGATTGAGAGCCGGGAGCATGACATCACGATCGAAGATATCGGTGGATTCGCAAACAGGACCCGCCAAATCAACAGGTGCGAGCTCGCCGGATGATGACGTTACGATTGGCGTTGCGCGGTGCCTCTCCCCATAAAGGGCCGGGCGTATCATGTCGTTCATCGCCGCGTCCAGAATAACGAACCGACGGTTCGAGGCACGTTTCGCACGGATTGCGCTCGTCAAAAGCACGCCGGCACCCGCCGTCAGTACACGGCCGGGCTCGAGTATGAGCTTTACGCCAAGCGGTTCAAGGTGTTCGAGAATGGCGGCTGCGTAATCCGGCGGGTCGATCACAGAGCATCCGTCGCGTGCGTAATCGACGCCGAGGCCGCCGCCAATGTCGACGCAGCGAATGTCGTGCCCGTCTCGGCGAAGCCGCCGCACAAGATCGGCGGCTTTTCCGGCCATTTTGGCATAGGGCTCAACCGATGTGATCTGCGAGCCGATATGGATGTCGATCCCCACCGCTTCGAGCCATTTGGACGCGGCGATAGCTCTGTAGATCGAATGGGCGCGGTCCCAGTTCACGCCAAATTTGTCGGTCGCGCGCCCAGTGGCGATTTTGTCGTTGCCGCCCGCTGCGATATCGGGGTTGAGGCGAACTGAAACGCGCGCCTTTGCTCGCTGATCAGCGGCCACCTTATCCAGAAGATGCAATTCGTCTTCTGATTCGAGGTTGAAGATGCCAATACCAGCTTTCAGCGCGAAAGCCAGTTCCTGGGCTGTCTTGCCAACCCCAGAAAAGACGATCTTTTCCGGCGCTACCCCGGCGGCCAGAGCGCGCCGAATCTCGCCTTCCGACACAACATCCGCTCCCGCGCCAAGCTTCGCAAACCGAGCGATTACGGCCAGGTTGGAATTGGCCTTTACGGCGTAAGCGATCAGGCGTTCATGCCCCTCAAAAGCGGCATCCAATTCGAGGTAGGCCCTTCCCAGGGCTTGGCTTGAATAGACATAGGCCGGCGTGCCAACGGCCTGCGCGATCTGAGCGAGCTCGACTTCCTCAAGAAACAGCGACTTACCTCGGCGGGTCAAAGCGCGCCATTTACGGGTCTCAAGGCCTTCGGTTTTAGCGAGGTCAGGCATAGTCTAAGCCTCAGATCTGCTCTTTGGCTCTGGCAAAGGCGTTCAGCGCGGTGTCGACATCGACTTCGCTGAGGGCGGAAGACATTTGCGTACGGATGCGCGCTTTTTTGCGGGGGACTACTGGGAAGGAGAAAGCGGTGATATAGACGCCTTCGTGCATTGCCTCTTGCGCGAAGCGCTGCGCTTTTTCCGCATCATAGAACATGATCGGGACGATCGGATGTTCGCCGGGCAAGAGGTCAAAGCCGAGCGTCTCCAATCCTTCGCGAAACCGCTTGGTGTTGCTGCGCAGGCGCGTTAGAGCGCTACCTTCGCGCACCAGCTCCATTGCCTTCAAGCTGCCGGCGACCACCGGCGGAGCAACTGTGTTGGAGAACAGGTAAGGCCGCGAACGCTGACGTAGAAGAGCTACGATCTCTTTCTTCGCCGAAGTATAACCGCCGCTCGCGCCGCCCAGCGCCTTGCCCAAGGTGCCAGTGGTGATGTCTACCCGATCGATGACGCCGCAATGTTCGTGCGTGCCGCGTCCGGTCTCGCCCAGAAAGCCGGTGGCATGGCAATCGTCAAAGTGCACCAGCGCGCCATATTGCTCGGCCAGATCACAGAT
Organism: Pseudomonadota bacterium; assembly: GCA_038746055.1. Lineage (GTDB taxonomy): Bacteria > Pseudomonadota > Alphaproteobacteria > Sphingomonadales > Sphingomonadaceae > Erythrobacter. The sequence continues at coordinate 75,129 of JBCDKX010000001.1, read as the reverse complement.
TTTGTCGAGCTGCGCGATATAGCCGTCCATCGAGAACACACCATCGGTAGTGATCAGCTTGAAGCGTGCGCCCGCTTCATCTGCCGCTTTTAGCTGCGCTTTGAGGTCAGCCATGTCGTTGTTCTTGTAACGGAAGCGCTTGGCCTTGGAGAGCCGGATCCCATCGATGATGCTCGCATGATTGAGTTCGTCAGAGATCACGGCATCTTCAGGGCCAAGCAGCGTCTCAAACAGGCCGCCATTGGCATCAAAGCATGAGGGGTAGAGTATGGTGTCTTCCATACCGAGAAAGTCGGAGAGTTCCGCTTCGAGCTGTTTGTGGATGTCCTGTGTCCCACAAATAAAGCGCACCGAAGCCATGCCGAAACCCCGATTGCCAATGCCCTTTCTAGCCGCGGCCATGATCTCTGGATTGTTAGCGAGGCCCAAATAGTTATTGGCGCACAGATTGATGACTTCTCGTCCGTCCACCATGACCTTCGCATCCTGTTGCGAGGCGATGAAGCGTTCACTCTTGGTGAGGTTTTGGGCTTCGATCTGATCGAGTTCGCTTTGCAAATGCGCTTGAAAATCGCCGTACATTATTGGTCCTCCCAATTTAGTACGACCTTACAGGCTTCGCCTGACAGCATGGCCTCAAAGCCCTGGTCAAAATCGTCCGCCGGCAGGCGGTGCGTTATGATCGGCGAAAGGTCCAACCCGCTCTGAATGAAGACCTGCATCTTGTACCAGGTCTCGAATATCTCGCGACCGTAAACACCTTTGAGCGTCAGCATGTTAAAGATGACCTTGTGCCAGTCGATCTGCACATCACCTGCTGGAAGGCCCAGAATAGCGACCTTGCCGCCATGGCACATATTATCGATCAGTGAGGCAAAGCCAGGTTCACTGCCGGACATCTCCAACCCCACGTCAAAGCCTTCGGTCATACCCAGTTCGGCCTGAACATCTTTCAGCTTTTCCCGTGTCACGTTGACGGTGCGGGTCGCGCCCATCTTTTTGGCAAGCGCGAGACGCTCATCATTGAGGTCGGAAACAACCACGTGCCGCGCTCCAGCATGCTTGCACACAGCCGCCGCCATGATCCCGATGGGGCCAGCGCCTACCACCAGCACGTCTTCGCCCAGAACGTCGAACTGCAAAGCGGTGTGCACCGCGTTGCCAAACGGATCGAACAGCGACGCGATATCAAGATCGATCTTGGGATCGTGGACCCAGACATTGGCAGCGGGGATCGAGATGTATTCGGCAAAGGCGCCTGGCCGGTTCACCCCGATACCTTTTGCGTAGGCGCACATATGGCGGCGCCCAGCCATGCAGTTTCGGCAACGTCCGCAAACAACATGGCCCTCGCCTGAAACGATTTGGCCAGACGTAAAGTCGTTCACATTAGAACCAGTCTCGACGATCTCGCCCAGAAACTCGTGTCCCACGACCATGGGAACCGGAATGGTCTTTTGCGCCCACTCATCCCACTTCCAGATATGCATATCGGTGCCACAAATTGCAGTGCGCTTCACCTTGATGAGCACATCGTTGATGCCAGCTTCGGGCTTTGGCGTGTCTTCTAGCCATAAGCCTTCTTCGGCGCGAGATTTTACGAGAGATTTCATGGGGTTTTGACCTCCAATAAGCGAGTGGTGTTTGCTGTACTGAGAAACGGTTTCAGTCGACGGGCGCGGCGTTCTGTTCGCTCCATTCTGCCAATCCACTGATCGTTGAGCGATAAATTCTAGCCATTTGTGCAAGCGCCATTTCGCGCCAGCTGGGTAGCGAAGGCGAATACCATTCGGCCATGAGCGTTTGCATGCGAATGCCTTCGGGTGAATCCGCCGCTTCGGGGTTGGCGCGCAGCCATCTGTCAATTGCGAAGGCCGGAAGAAGAGCGCGGTTGTCGAACGTGCCGATTTCAATCACGCTGGTTACCGCGGCGCAGCCCGTGGCCTGCAGAGCTTCAGCCATACCCTCGGAAACCTCGCCTTCGATGACCGGCGCTGTGCCCGCGTCGTAGAGATCCGCAGCCTTGGCTGGCTCGCCCCACCAGGCGCACCCCAATTTATATTCTTCAGAGCCCTCTGGATGATTGAAGATGAGCGATGCTTCACCATGAGGACCAAGGCCGGTGTGCCAATCGACGATCGCCACCTGCTGCGCGTCTTGCAACTGATCTTCGATGATCTGGAGCAGTGTGGCAGTTTCCCAGCTTGGTTCACCCCCGCCATAAGCGGGACCGTCAGGATCTACGTCCTGCCCACCGGCAATGGCGATCATCACATCGCCGGGATTCTCGGTTTCCATCAAGGCATCAAATGCTGACTGGAGGGCGTAAAGGTCATCGATGTGAGCGCCACGCAGGGTGATGGCAGCCTTGGCCTTCGCATAGACTGCGGGCGGCTTTCTGAGATGCGTGGAACGGCGAAAATTGCGGTTTAAATCCACGTGATCCGCGTTGGTGCGGGATCGACAGGCAGCGCCATAGGGATTGACCGCGTGGATCAGAAGGACGGCCACATCATCGGGAAGGGTTTCGGCCTCGCCAGACGCCATCCACTGCATCTGCCCCGCTGAGCCGCACGCGAACTCAAGGCCATGCGTTCCGCTCAGCGCGACATGTACGCAGGCCGCATCTTTTGCTCCAAACCACGCCGTGTCGATTGCAAGAGCCTCGCCCGTTGGACCGGTGATACCGGGCTGGATGTACGAGCACACAATTGCTCCATGGCCCTCTGCGCCAGCGAGGAAGGCTTTCCGGGCTTTAGCGTAGGTTGAGGCAAAAAACTGGGTGGCTGATAAATCAGGGACTTTGGCCATCAGGACGCGACCACCTGGCCAAGGTTTTTCGCCTTGGCAGTTTCGAGCACCGCAACAGCTGCGAACAGGTCTTGCGCCGCATTGCCGAGCGATTTGTAGACGGTGATCTCCTCAGGGGCGGTTCGCCCTGAAACCTGCCCTAACCGCACTTCGCCGATTTCGCCGATAATATGGTCCTGCGTGATTAGGCCTTCCTGGATCGGCGTAAGAATATCACCAGCCTCGCTTAGAGCGGCTTCACGCATGTCTACGAACAGGCGCGAGCCGGCCACAAGCGCGCTGGTGGCCTCGCGCTTGTCTGGTGAATGCGAGCCAACAAGATTGATATGTGCCCCTGGCAATATGTCGCCAAGGTCGATGATCGGGTCTGTTGTGGCGGTTACCGCGCTCACCACATCGCAAGCGGCGGCTTCCGGCAAATCACCGGCTTTGGCTTTCATGCCAAAGCTCTCGGACAATCGGTTGGCGAGCGCTTCGGCCTTGTCTCTCGATCGCCCCCATATCACCGTTTCTGCAATCGATGGCACGGCGTCGGCAATTGCAAGCGCATGGCTTTCCGCCTGTACGCCTGTGCCCAGAATGCCGTGCGAGGTGGCCCCTTCTTTTGCCAATGTCGCGCTCGCCAGTGCCGAGGCAGAGGCGGTGCGGATGGCGGTAACGCTGGTGCCGTCAACGAGCGCGCTGAGTTCGCCCGTCTCCTGAGAGAATAGAGCGATAAAGCCCTGGATCATGGGATGCCCCTTGGCCGGATTTTCGGGCAACAGACTAAGCACCTTGAGGCCGAAGGCGCCCGAACTCACCGCAGCCGCTGGCATCATGGCCAACACGCCGCGATCTTCGCCAATTGGTGCAAAAGAGCGCACTGGTGCTTCAACGCCGTTATCGGAGAGCGCGCGCATCGCCTTGTCCATCGCTTCAAGGCAGACATCATATGTCAAAAGCTCTCGCGTGGTTGCGGCGTCAATAATGTGGAGTTGAGGCACAGATTTACCTTCCAATAGGGGAATAGGGTAACGGATTGAGGGCGGGCCTTTCTCCGATCATCAGACTGGCGAGCAGTTCGGCCGAGCCGGTTGCCATGGTCCAGCCGAGATGGCCGTGGCCGGTGTTAAGCCACAGGCCCGGAACCGCGCTTTCTCCGATGAAGGGTCGACCGTCCGCGCTCATAGGCCGAAACCCGGCCCAGGCTTTTGATGATGCATTTTGGGCTTTGTCTGCTAGGTCGGGATAGAGACGGGTAAACATGGCGCGCAAATTATCGATCCGCGGCTTGCTGATTGCGGGATCGCGGCCGGCAAATTCGGCGGTGCCCACGACGCGCAATTGATCGCCCATTGGCGTGACAGCGGCATGCATCGCATCGTCGACCACCGGTATGCGGGGACGATCATTCCACTGCGACACGTCGAAGGTAACCGAATAGCCTTTGGCGGGTTTGATCGGAAGCGACAGCGAGACGCTCTTCATAAGATCCGGGCTGTGCTGGCCAGCGCACAAGACGACATTTTGCGCTGTCATAATGCCATTGCGCGTTTCGACCCCGATAACCCGCCCTTGCTTTTTAACCAGCCGCTTGACGGGTGTGTTGAGCGCGATTTCAGCGCCCAGTTGCTGCGCTCTTTGCGCCAAGGCCTGGCAGAAGGCGTGCGCATCGCCAGACCGATCATCTGGGAAGTGAATGGCACCGACAAACCTATCCGCCACCCGCGCCAAATTAGGCTCAAGCGCGATCAGGCGCTCGCGGCTTAGCTCTTCAAATCTCAGCCCCTGATCCTCGAGCAGAGCGGCGTTGCGGCTCTGAACAGTGTGCGCCACCTCATCTTCAAACACCTTGATGACCCCAGAGGGCGAGGCGAACGAAATCATATCCAGATCCTCAACCAGCTCAGCGGTCTTTTCCACCGAGAGGGCGCTTAAAGCGTAGTTGGCGGCGATGGCTTCTTCATGCCGCTTGGGCGTTGAATTGCGGAGGAATTTCAGACCCCAAAAGACAAGGTTTGGAATCATGTGCCAGTGCAGCTTCATCGCCGCACCGCTGTCGAATAGAGAGGACACCAGATGCTTGCCGACGCCCGGCCCGTTCCAGGGGTCGGGCATGGACGAGGTGAGCATTCCTCCATTGGCGAAGCTGGCACCGACGGCCAGATCATCACCCGCTTCGAGAAGGCGAGCAGGCAAACCCCGGCTCACCAGAGCATAGAGTGTCGAGACACCTGCGAGCCCACCGCCCACGATCACGATCGGTTGATCGTTCATTGCACCATCTCCGACGGATAGAGGATGCGCGGGCCGGAAAGAGAAGCACACAATTCGTCAGCGGACAGGTTGATTGGGTACCGCTGCGCGGACAAATGGCGATACGGCAGGGCGGCGTAATCGAAATTGATCGCGCCCGGCGTCACAACATCCCAAATGTCGCCTGCAATGTCGGCGAAGAAGGCGCGGAAATGATTGCTCGATTTGACCACCAGAAGCTTTTGCTTGGCCGGATCGATACCAAGATGTTCGAACCCGCTTGGCGCGTACATTTGCTTGCGTTGGGAGCTAAGGATCACCTTGATCCCCTTGATATCGACGCACGCGGTGTCACCCATGGCAAAGCTGACATCGTCGACAACCTGCATACGCGCCTCTTTGGCAACTCCCAAAACCTTTGCTTCGCAATCGATTGGTTCGCCGGAAAACGGGCTCATTTTGCCGCCGAGCCTGAGTGAGAGGGTCCCGCCGATGCCGACTTGATGGCACATTTCGACCGCGACTGGATCATAGAGCAGGCCGAGCGCGGTTTCTGTGACGCCCGCGTTGAGCAGTGCGCGCAGGATGAACGTGCTGTCTGACGGTGCCCCGCCGCCCGGATTGTCGGATATGTCGGCCAAAATTATCGGGGCGCCTTCGCTGGCCCGCGCACGCTCGATCGCGGTCTCGATCGAGATCAGCTCTGGCCCGGCTTTATCCAAAAGATCCCAAAGCTGTGCGCGCAGGTCTTCGGCACGTTTTTGCGCCTTCGCAACTCCGGCTGCGTCACGGGCATAAACCAATAGCTGCGCGCCGGTTGTTGGCGTATCTCCCCAGGGGAAACCGTGGATGAACGACGCTGACACGATCGCCTCGTCCTGTTCCGCTTGTTGCAGCGCCGCGACGAAATCCGTCATTGGTCCGCGATCTGTGGGAAAGAAACCCAGAGTGTGGCAATCGAGAACAACCGGCACAGGTGGAGCGCTACCCCTGGCGAGGTCCGCGACGACCGCGATGACTTCCTCAAGCCGCTCGCCGCCATCGGTGTGAGGGTATTCTTTCATGAAGATGCAAATGTCCGCAGCCTCGACCATATCGTCGGTCAGATGCGCGTGCGGATCGAGGACCACACCGACTGGCGTATTTGGGCCAACGACCCCCCGTATCCGGCGCAAAATATCGCCTTCGCAATCACGGCAAAGTGTCGATTGCATCGCCCCATGCAGAAACAGGATCACGGCACCAAAAGGCGCGCTTGCCTTGAGCCGGGCGAGAAGATCATCGCGCAGCTCTTCATAGTCACGCTGCTGCACCGGAGCTGCCGGGGCCGATGAGGCCAGCACACCGCCCACGAGATCCCAATCCATGCGGCGTGCCAGATCGAACACCGGGATCAAGCCCAGACGCTCGCGCCCATCTTCGAACAGAAGATCATCTCCAAATGCCAGCCCCTCCGCAACGAAGCTTTCGCGCGAAGTCGGGATGTTGGAAAAGCTGTTCGTCTCGGTCATCACATTGGCAAAAAAGAGACTTTTGCGCTCGCACATCAGGGGTTTTCCAGAGGATCGATAGGCCAGATCGGGCGAGGGATGCGGCGGAACATGTCCGCTTTGAAATCCAGCGTCATGGCCCCCGGTGTGTCGCAATAGAGCACCTTGCTGGCGAGCGGCGCGAACTGCTCATAAAAATGCTGCGAGGATTTGACGATCACTCCGGTTAGCGATCCGAGGTCCAAGTCAAAATCGGTAAAACAGGTCGGACTAAAAACCTGCCCTCGCACAGAGCTGAGCGCAATGAAGTTGCCAGCGACCTCGATCAGTGCCCCATCGCCAATGGGGTGGGTGTATCCGATGCCAAGCTGGCTCATATTGCACCGCACAGCGACAACAGTGCCGATGACATCGAGCGGTTCGCCCGAAGCTGGGCCAGATTTTCCGCCCAAACGCAATGGGAAACGCGCGCCCTCGCCAAGGTCAAAAGCCATTCTCACAGCTACCGGATCCCACACCAGCCCGCAGGCATAGCCTGTAAGCCCCCTATCAAGCGCTTCACGGATGATGAACATCGTATCCGACGGCGCGCCGCCGCCCGCATTGTCGCATGGGTCAGCAATCACAACAGTTTTGCCGCTGTTCTTGTACGCTTCGGCTTGATCGAGCGCTTCGCCGATATCCACTCGCAACGATCGGGTTTCGTTGCGTATGGAGAAGAAGCTTTGCGCCAGCTCTTCGATAGCGTCCGCTTTATCGCTCGCATCAGCGTCGCGCACCACCAGCACACCGGCTCCGATGAAAGGCAGGTCGGCCCAGGCAAAGCCGTGGATCATCGAAACGGACTGCACGCCGTCGCTTTGCTGCAAAGCCAGCGCCTGCGCGTTCACTTTCTCCATCTGCGGCTCGGTGGTGTAGAACATGCCGAGCATGGGGACGCGGCGGAATTCCATTACAGGGCGTGTCCCGCTCTGGATGGCGTGCCGTGCAATGTCGTAAAGATGTTCGGCCCGCTCGTTGAAATCGATATGCGGATAGTGTCGGCAAGCGACAAGAGCGTCAGCCTGTTCCAGCATTTCATCAGAAACATTGGCATGAAGGTCCAGCACCGCGCCGACAAAGGTCTCGGTTCTGACAATGCCACGTACATGCGAAAGAAGATCTCCTTCGCAATCATCATAACCATCCGCCATTTGTGCGCCATGGAGGAACAACAGGACGGCATCGAATTGTCCAGCGGCTTTCAGGTCGTTGAGGATTTCGTCGCGCAGTCCTTCATAGGTCGCCTTGGTCGCCGGAGCACTGGGCTGTGCAAAACTATAGGTGGACAGGAAAACTTCATCGCCATGCGCCTGAGCGCATGCGGCAAAGCGCCCATATCCGTTTAGCACCAACGCCGTCTCGTCGATCTTGCCATCTATGGGCCTGTAGTGATCGAAATCGATGAAAGACTGGCGGCTGGTTGGAATCGGGGAAAAGGTGCTCGATTCGTGGCACAGTCCCGCAATAAATACACGCATTACCCATCTCCTTATTGGAGATATGAATATATCATCCTTATATGAATATCAAGGCGAATACCGCAGGTTATTAGGGTTAAGTCGGGGCTTGGTTTTTTAGGATATTCATATAAGAATATCTCAGCCGCATAGGCGTTTGGACGAGACTTAAGGATAGGGTGTCAAACCGATGAGCCATGAACAAGAGGTCTCTGTAAGGCCATCATTGGGAGCGAACCTCAAATGGCTCCGCCAGAAGAAAGGCTGGAATCTCAACAAGCTAGCCAAGGAAACGGGGCTTCCGCAATCTACGCTCTCCAAAGTAGAAAGCGGCCAGATGTCACTTAATTACGAAAAGCTCTTCTTGGTCGCCGAAGCTATGCAGGAGGAGGTGAGCACCTTGTTCCAGCCTGCCGATTTGTTGCGGGAGCGCACCACGCCGCGCGCGCGACGGACGATTCAACGCGCCAGCGAAAAGGGCTTCAGCCGCGATGCGCAATATCAGTATCAGTATATCTGTACCCAGCTGAAGAACCGCCTCATGATTCCGATTCTGCTGAGGCTAGATGGCGATGACGGTTTTTCGGGCGCTAGCAAAGGCTATTCGGACTCTATGACACATTTGGTCAGCGAACGTTTTGCTTATGTCTTATCGGGTGAGGTTGTCTTTGTGAGCGAAGAGTATGAGAATGCTCGTCTACAGCAAGGCGATTCTTTATATATTGACGCGGCGATGCCTCATGCGTTTTACGCCGAGCCGGGACAAAAAGCTGATTTGCTCGCCGTAGTGACGAGCCATGATCACGAATATCTAGAGTTTGCGCGCAGAGCGGCTGCGAACAATGAGGCGGACGCATCACGCGCCTACGAGGCCTATCGCAAGGAGAGGCTTGATCTTTGAGCTAGCTTATCTTTTGTAAGGGCGGCTCAGTCACTTCATCGACCTCATTAATCGCGATGCCATCCAACGTCGCGCGAAGAAAAACGCGGCATAGCCGGTTTATCGCGGCTCCCGCTTTCGCAGGAGACAAAGGCTGCGATCCCTCAAGCGACGTCTTGCCAAAAATGCGATCGGTAAAGTCCATATGATCAAGGCCAATGCCAAGGAACTGAAGGACCGGTGCCGACGCATTTTCGACAATCCAATCATTCACAAAACCCGTTTTGTCCAAATCCGGTTCGATGAAATCACGCTGCGCCATCTTGCTGGCCTGCTTCGCACCTTTGGAGGGATCCGAATAGAATTGCAGCAGGGGGGTATCTAGACATCGTCCTTGGTCGTCAAAGCACCAATAGATGCCGTCTAGGACTATGCCCGCCTTGATCCTTGGATCTTCGAGGCACAAACGCAATGCGGTTGCACCGCCCAGCGACATCCCAACCGCCGCGATCTTTGCCGGATCAGCATGATCAAGAACAGAATGCTTCGCACCGTCCTCTGCCAACAGAATATCGAGCACCTTCTGGCTGGTTTGTGCCCAAGTTTTGACAGTTCGAGACAAGCCGGTCTCGGGCAGAATGCTCAGGCGTTCGCGTGCCGCGTCGCGCGCAGAACGATCTGCCGCGAGAATGATATCCGCGCACGCTTCCTGAAAGGCCTCATCTCCACGGATCGCTTCGTAACCGGATGGGGTTATCGCGCTGTGTGAGCCGTCCTCAAAGGCCAATCCGAGACTGCCACCTGCGTGCCCAATGGAAGCGATGAGAAACCCATGGCTCGCCAGTTCCTCCATCAATGCGGTGCTCTGCATGGGATAGAGTCCGCCGCCGTGATTGAACACAATCATCGGGAAACGCCCTGAGGCCATTGGTGGATCAATAAGTGTATGGGTGCGGACAAGCTGGAGGTGACGATTGAAGAAACCCGGGGCGCCGAGAGTCTTCATTCCCTTGGCGATGGCGTTCGCCTCGTTCATCGTATGATAGGGCCGGAAAGGGCCTTTCTGACCGCTATCCGCCGGATACCACAGATAGACTTGCGCTTGGCATGTCTCGCGAAGGTCCATGATCCTGAGGCCAACTGCGTACTTTCCACTCGGGCTGGGTAGGCGAGGGACAGGGCTTAGCCATAGTGGAAGAACCCCGATTCCAATCGCAAGCAAGGACGCAACCAATGCCCAGACTGCAAACCCGTCTTCCTTCCAAACCCAGCTGGCAACGCCCATAATTGCCACAACTATGAGCAATGGCACCATCTGCCACCGACCGCGCCGCACATAGAGCGCTCCGAGAACGAGGATGAGGGCTGCTATGAGCTGTCCCGCAATATTCAGCGCGGTGAGGGCCAAGGCGGCGAGCGCACTGGCTACGACAAAGATGTCAATCCGGGTCAGGGCTCGCCCCAATTGGCCAGGCCAGAGATTGTCTTGGTGTAAAGGGCCAGCCCCTTCTCCACCACGGCGCTACGCCAGGCTGGGGTGGTGGGGTTGAGACGCTCCATCATCATCGTGCGCAGGCGGATGGCTTCGGGTGACTTCTGATCCTTGCATTCAAATCGAAGCCAGCGGTCAATAAGGAGCGCGGCCAGAACCGCTTCATTGTCGACAGTTCCGAATTCGATCACGCTGGAGACGGCACGCACGCCCTGCGCGCGCAGCTGATCCGTCATTCCCTGATGGACCAGACCAATGCTGTCGGCGCGTTCTTCGGGCGGGTCCAGGGCTTCGAACGCGGATGGTCCGCCCCACCACGCGCAGGACCAGCGGTGCTCGTCGCTCGCATAGGGTTCCTTCACAAGCACGGTTACATCGCCAAAATCGCCCAATCCGGTGTGCCAATCGATAATCGCAACATTGCGTCGCTCGCAAAGTTTCTCATGGATCAACCGGCGCAGCGTCTGGATCGAGAATTCATTGCCGTCGCCGCAATAAAGCGTGCCCGAAGGATGCGTGTTCTGCCCACCTCCCATCGCGGTCATCGCTTCGCGTGTGTCATTCGCTTCAGCAAAAGCGTAAAACTGGCCCATCACCTCGTGAAGCACCTGTTCATTCATCTCATTCGTGAAGAGAAGCTCGAAAAGCTCCGAGTATAATCGGTTGGGACGGATATCCAAACCAGGCGCAAAGTAATTCCGGTTGAGGTCGACGAAATTCTCGTTGCCGCGGCTGTTATAGGCAGCGCCATAAGGATTATTGGCGTGGACAAGGCACACTGCGACACCCTCTGGCAAAGCGCGTGCCTCATCGCTGCGAAGCCAAGCATGCTGAACAGCGGAACCGGAAAAGAATTCCTGCCCATGTGTGCCGCAGATGCTGACAAACACGCTGTGGGCGCTTTCATCTCCGATCCACGCGATATCGGTTGCAAGCTCTTCTCCCGCAGGCCCGGTGTGATCCGGCAAAATAAAGCTGTCAATTTGCGCACCAATATCGGCTGTTGCCGACAGAAAGAGCGAACGCGATTCAAAATAGTCTTCACCGAAGAAACGGGGCCTTTGCATCCCGGCTTGCATCTCAGTTCACTCTTCTCGCCATGCGAAGGCCGGTAAACATCGAATGCGAGACTCCTTGCTCGTCAAAATCCATAAACGTCACAGTCGCAGGATATTTGGCCCCCGGGCGGCGATAAATGAATGTGTCGCCACCGGCATATTCAAGCTCCGTTTCGGGCTCCGGAAAGGATTGCGAAGCGAGCGTCATGGTCGCGTTGCGCAGGATCTTATCGCCCTCAATGTGGAAGCGGGTCACCGTTGCGATTGTTTCGAAAGTTCCGATGAAGCGCTCTGGTTGTTTGGGTAGCTGGTCCTCAGCTTTTACTGGAGGTGAGTGCTCGAATCCGGTGAGCGGTGTCAGTGTCTTTTCGAACAGTTCGAACATGCAGTCGTTATACTGCCCACCATTGGTCAGCAGGATGATCGCTGTGTTGCTCTCTTCGTGAATGCGCAAAAACGAATACTGTCCGATCGTACCACCGTCATGCCCATATAGCGTGACCGGTGTGTTGGCCGAAAAGAACCAACCCAGGCCCCAGTGGCTGATATCACGCTGCGGCACGGGAACTACGGTTTCCATCTTTTGCATTTCGGCGACCGCATCTGCGGACAGGATCCGCTCGCCATTGGGAGCCACGCCGCTGTCCATGTGCATTCTGGCGAACGCGATCACGTCGGCCACGCTCATCATCGGTGTTGCCCCTGCAGGAGCAGTGCTGGGCGCGATCATGAAATTGCTGGCGACCGGTTTCATTTTGGTCGGGTCTTCCGGATCCGGCACATGGCCCATCGCCGCTGACCGACCGACCGCGAAATGTGGCGTGATCACGCTGTCCTTCAAACCCATAGGTGCGAATAGCAGGTCTACCATAGCTTCATCAAAAGACTTGCCCGTGAGCCGTTCAACCAAAAGCCCAACCAAGCAGTAGGCCGAGTTCGAATAGGAGAATCCGCCGCCCACCGGGTGGCACAGCGGGAGCAACGCGCTCCGGTCGAGAATTCTCTCAAGGCTATCGCGGCCCATGCCAGTGTCCGGCATGAAATCGCCAGCCAGGCCGTTTGTGTGATTGAGCATCTGCCGAACGGTGATCGTGCGCGTGGCCTCGGCATCGGCGACTGCAAAATCGGGAACGTAGGTCTGAAATGGCTCATCCAAGTCCACCAGCCCACGATCGCGCAGGATCATGACAAGAGTTGCTGTGAGGACCTTTGTGATGGAGCCGATCTGGAACATGCTGTTGGGTTGTACCCGCAAGCTCGTTTCGCTGTTCAATACACCGCTTGAAGCCTTGGTCAGCGAGCCGTCGTGCCAGATTGCGCACGCAGCACCCGGCACATTCCATCGTTTAGCTGCGGTCTCAAGAATGGTACTAAGGTCGCTAGCGGAAATGATGGTTTCCTTGTTCATGTCAGGCAGTCTCCAGCTTAGTGGGTTTCGTATTTTCTTCGACCATACGCTGCAAACGTTCGCTCATTTCCTTCTGCGAGGCGTCGGTGATCGGGAAGAACCACAAAAGGACAAGAGCGGGCGCTACCAAAATGGCAGGAAGGATATTGGCAACCAGCCTTAAGCTTAGGATGGCTTCGTCGCTATTCTCTATACCTGGCTGGTAATTATATATGCCAATCAGCATCAAAGCGATGGGACCGCCAATCCCTGCAGCGCCTTTTGCGATAAGGGCAAGGAAGGCCATGAATTGACCGGCTCGATTCTTGCCCGTTTCAAGATGGTCATGGTCGACAATGTCCCCCAAAATGGTGGGCATAGTGATCATAAGCAGAGGCGAGAACGCTGTGAGCAAACAATAGTAGATCAGCATCGGCATGAAGGCATCCGGCCCCGGCGCAACAAACCAGGGGAAGGGCAGAAGCAGCGCGTATGCGGTAAAGCCAATCGCCGTGATGCGGTACTTGCCGAAACGATTGAGCACGAACATCCAAACCGGGAGCATAAGGGGGCCGACAAACAAAGCAGGAGCAAACAGTTCGGCGTATCGATTCCCGATCTCCAGATAGGAATCTATATACATGAACGACACCACTCCAGACACGCCGGAAGCAAGGCCAATAAGTAAATAGGCCACCAGAAAGACCTGAAAGGGGCGGTTGATCTTGAGCGAATTCCAAAGTTCGACAAGTTGTGGTTTTTCGGTTTGATGCACCGTATCGCCCTGGGGGACGAGCCAAACTGCCAAAAACGTGCTGATGGGGACCAAGAAGATGCACACCAGTGCAACCTTCTCGAGGACCGCAAAATTCATCTCGCCGCCAGAAGTTGGCACTAATGCCGGAGCAATTGTGAAAAGAAATCCTCCGACAAACAACGCCATAGCACGTGCTGTGTTGATCTTGGTACGCTCCTTTGTGTCCGATGTAAGTTCGATCACCCAAGAAGCATAGGGTATCTCAAGAATGGTCCAGCCGAGATAGATCAACAAAGAAAGCGTTAGGAAATAGGTGATGTTCGCGCCTTCTGGCGGCACCATCAAAAAGTAGAGTGAGGCCGTGACGACAAGGCTACCTATAAGCATCCACGGCTTGCGCCTCCCCCAGCGTGACTGCGTGGCGTCTGAGGCGTAGCCGATAAGCGGGTCGGTCACTGCATCGAAGATCCGTGTAACAAGTAAAGCCGTACCGATTACGGCAAGATCCAGCCCAAATCGCTCCGCGTAAAGCGCAGGCAGAATACCGGCAATTGGTCCGTGAGTGATGGCCGAAACAAGGGCCGGAAGAGCAAAGACTGCCAGTGTTGGGATAGAAACCTTTGAGCGCACAGCTGTTGCTCCCCCTTATTGATCAAAAGTCTATCCGTGTATTCACCCCATAGGTTCGCGGACGCAATGGCACACCGAAAGCGACTGTGGGCGATTGTGGGAACACGGTCTGATAGGCATCGGAGTTGCCGACATTTGTCACATAAGCATTGATCATGATGCGGCCTGTTCGCAGGCCAACGCGAAAGTCAAATTGGGAATAGTCATCGTTCACGAAATTGCCGGTCGGCGAATTGGTATATGCGCTGTTATACTCACCTGTTGCTCGCCATGTGCTGCCTAAAACTATTCTTGTATCGTCGTTGATTGGTATGGTGTAATCGGCGGTGAGCGAAAGGGTATAATCAGGAATGCCGGCCAGATTGTCTCCAGCCACGGCGTCTAGGCCCGGTTCGTCCGCAGTGATTTCAGTGTCCGTCACGGCGAGGCTTGCTGAGATCGTCAAATTGTCGATAATCTCGCCGGAAAGGCTCGCTTCGAAACCGGTTACCTCAACCGTGTTCTGCGCGTTACCAATACCACCAAGACCAGCGGCGTTGACCGTCGCGATCTGGGCGTCATCCCAATCAACGAAGAAGACGCCAACGTCATAGACTACACGTCCATTCAGGATTGCACCCTTGATACCCGCCTCATAGCTCCACAAGTCATCGGGCTGAAAATTGGGTTGACCAATTTGAGTACCCATCAAATCGATCACGAGGTTGGCACCGCCCGGGCGGTAACCGTCGGCCACGCGCGCATAGATGTTGAGCGCGTCGCTTACCCTGTACCGCGTGTTGAAGAGAAGGGTAACCACATCATCTGTCTGCACCGTTTCAAGGTTGTTGAGCAGCGGGTTCGAAAGCGCGCCGGTAAAGGATTGATCGATGGTGTTTTCAGTATCAGAGTAGCGAATGCCGCCAGTGACTTCCCAGTCTGGAGTGATGTAATAGGTCAGGTTGCCGAAGACAGCGAACTCTTCGAATTGCTGACCCGTATTGAGCGTTACCAGTTCAACATCGCCCGGGGTCACATCGGTGATCTGGAACGACACTGAGTCCTGCTCGGTAAAGTACGCACCAATCAACCACTCGATCGAGCCGCCCGATTTCGAGGTCAGTCGCACTTCTTGCGTGAATCGATCCGTGTCGTCGCCGGATACAAAACCAACGGTGTTGGGTGCGGTGCCGGGTGAGAACGCATCCGCGATCGGCCCAAAGGTGGGGGTCACATCTGTCGTATTCGTAAGTACGTTGGTCTGGAAACTCGTAATCGACGTCAGATCAGCGAAGCCCAAGTCGATATCTGCGTTAAACGCAAAGACATCGAATTCGATCTTCCGTGGCGCTGCAAACTCAGTCTGCAACGGCCCGAAGACAGGAGTGTCCGTCGTTGGATCGAAGGTCTCGAAACTAGCTGAGTCAAAATCAGCCTGGTGCTGCATATAGCTCGCCTTGAGCGTAACGAAATCGCTGACGCGAAGCTTGGCGGCCAATCTGAAACCATAAAATTCTGAGCTGTCGATGTTCTTCTCACCGGTGATCGCATTGTCGATATAGCCACCCGTATCCTGATAAAAGCCCGAGGCCGACACAGCGAGTACATCTTCGACAACCGGAACAGAAACCCGGCCTTTGAGCAGAGCGTTTTCGCCGCCTCCTTCAGTTGCGGAAGCATCGACGAAGCCGTAACCTTCAATGTCATTCAGGTCAGGATCGCGGGTGACATAACGCACAACGCCGCCGACCGAACTGGCACCGAACAGTGTGCCTTGCGGGCCACGAATGATCTCGACCCGCTCCAGGTCATAAAGTGTCGCATCAAGCGCGGTGTTAGCCGCAAACCCGCCGACAACTCCACCAAAAGGAATATCATCGATATATGTACCAACTGTTGGGGCACCACCGGCGTAAATACCACGGATCACCAAATTGCCCAGGCCTGGCGAACCACCGTCAACGGCTGTCAGGCCCGGCGCGAAATCAGCTAGCGCGTTGATATCGACGATGCCCTGAGCGATTGTCTCATTGGTATCAAGTGTGCTGACAGCGGCAGGCACTTCGGTGAAACGTTTTTCACGCCGCGTTGCAGTCACGATGATTAGTGATTCATCAGTTTCCGACTGGTCTGACGCCTCCGTGTCCCCCTGATCCTGGGCCCAGGCCATTTGCGGCACGGATGCCATGGCAACAGCACTTACAGCGAGCGCAAGATTACGGCGAAGGCTACGCTTGAAATTCGGCTGCATAATAATCCTCCCTAGAGCCACTTCCATCATTTCGATTGCTTGTCTTGCCCGTCAGCAGCGTGCGATAGTGCCGAAGCATGGGCCTCTACTGCTTTGTAAACACGTTCAAAGTTTGTCCCGAGAACACCGTATATGGCGCTTTCGCTATATCCCGCCTTGCTCATGAGTTCAGCGAGCTCGCTGAGCTGCTCAGGGCGGAACGCAACACCTTCATAGAGCTGCGTTCCGGTCGGATCGCGCCACATAGAGTCCTTACTCGCGATCATGGACGGCCAGATCGGTTCGAGATTGTCGATATAATCTGTACCAATGCCTGCATATTCTGGCCCCACAAGCTGCACGATGTGATCGACATGTCGAAACACCGTCTCGGCACTGGCCGTCGGGTCGCCAAGAAACGCGCCAATCCCCACAACGCCGATGCATCCATGAGTAGCAGCGCAGGCCTTGATCTGCTCATCATCGATATTTCGGATATGCTCGCATTGCGCCTTCACGCCTGAGTGCGAGAATATCACCGGTGCAGCGCTGACTTCCATCGCGTCGAGTGTCGATTGCCGCCCGGTGTGAGAGCAATCAACGACCATACCGAGGTTATTCATTTCGCGCACAAGCCGACGGCCGAATAGACTAAGACCAGCATCGGCTGGTTCGGCACAACCGTCTGCCGCGTTGTTTCTCAATTGATAGGCAAGCAGCATGTGTCGCACACCCATGGATTTGAGAACTCGCAACCGCCGCAGATCGCTGTGCACCAGCTCGGTGTCCTGCACATTGAAGCCAATCACAAGCTTGCCCGCCGCGCGACCGGCTTCGATGTCGACACCATTGCGTGCAATCGCCAGCCAGTCTGAATGCGGTTCACACAAACGCACAAACCGCTCGATATCGCGCAGAACGCCATCAAAGCTGGGAGGCATGTCCTGAATAGTAAGGCTGGCGAAAGTGTAACCGGCCTGACGATACCTTTTGAGTAAATCAATAGACCAGTACATCTCGACCCAAGGGACGGTGAGATCCCAGACACACGGAGAGCGATTGATGATGTCTTTCCCAGCAACGCTTCTGGTCTGGCCCATTATTCCCCTCCCAAATACGTGTTGCAAATCCCTATTTGAATATATAATGCATATAAGAATATAATTTGCAATAGAGAATTGTTGCATTTTGACGACGAATAAGTCGATTGTGGCTTTTTGATGACTCGGGAGGGGTGGGTGCAGACACGAGAAGATCTACAGGAAGCTCTTGAAAAAGCGTGTGAAAAGGTCGGGATTGTAGGTGCTTCTGTGTGTCTAAAGGTCGGCGCGAAATCCTGGGGTGCGGCAACCGGCTTTGCCAACAAAGCTGAGGGAATTGAAACGACGAAGGGCACGCTCTTTCAGACAGGTTCAATTGCCAAACTGTTCACCGCTACGATGATTCAGCGCCTAGTGGAGCGAGGGCATATCGATTTGGATAAGCCTGTTACCCACTACTTGCCCGATCTCAAAATTGCAGGCGCGCGAGCGCCGGATGCCTTGAACGTGCGCACTTTGCTGGACTTCACAGCCGGCATCGAGGGCGACTTTTTCGAGGATTTCGGCGAGGGCGAGGACGCACTTAAACACTATGTCGAGGCTTGCAACGATCTAATCCTTCAATTTGAGCCGGGCACCATGCGCGGCTACAATTCGACCTCATTTTCCATAGCTGGGCGCCTGGTAGAGGTCTTGAAAGGCAATACCTATGAACAGGCTCTGGTCGATGAGGTTCTCGATCCGGTTGGCATAGAGCGCCATGGCTTCAATACGGGCGCGATGCTTCGGTATCGATCGGCCATCGGGCACCGCTTTGATGCGGAGCAAGGAGCTTTTGTGCCTACACCTCAGCTTACCTTGCCAAAGGCTCTGACCCCAGCCGGAGCGCGATTGGCGATGACAGCCGAAGGACTTGCCCGATTTGGTATGCTGCATGTCCGGGATGGTGTTCTGCTCGGTGGAGAGCGCTTGATCGCTGCAGAGCGTATTCTGGACATCCGCACATCCTATGGGACTGTACCACCAGGCAAGCTGGAGCGGATGATGGGGGTGGTTGCTTTAGAGGCAGGGGCGACGCGTTTTATCCTCACCGCTGGAGAGACCTCTGATCAGAATGCCATGCTTGTTATGTCACCTGAGCACGACATGGCGCTCGCTATCATGGCCAATGTTTCGGGCGGTGCTACCGCGCTTCTCTCGAAAGTGGGGCTTGATCTGATCGAAGAGGTGACTGGACAGCGCATCAACCTTCCGACTCCTGATTTTTCCGAAGGCGATATGACAGTTGAAGCCCGCCAGATCCTTGGCTCATATTCGAACACGACCATATACACAGTTGAGGAGAAGGAGGGCGATGTCACGCTCATCATTGAAGACAGGCCTGCACGACATCTGACAGGTGTGCGCCAAGAGATTCCTCTCAAGCCGCTCAAAGGCAGCCGTTACGCGCTCGTGCATCCAGAAACCCAACAGGCTGTCAGCACGCTCGAATTCCTGTTCATGAATGGCGATGACGAGCATGCCTCACATATTTCGCACGCCACACGTCTGTTTTCACGCCTCCCGCACTCCTAAAGATACAGGACTCAACGCCATGGCTCACCTTACGCCTCCTTTTGCGCTCTATGTTGGAAGCGTCGACCACCCCGGGGTCGCCAAGACTGCCATGGGCATCGCGCAATGGCGACGCGAAGACTGCAGCGGCCAGTTGCGCAGCCACAACAAGGCGGTTGATCTCGGATTGCCTGATCTCGATATCGCAACCATCTCCGCACATGCTCGGTCGCTCATCATCGGTGTTGCGCCTCGCGGCGGAGTTCTACCCGAAGACTGGATTGACGACCTGTGCCAAGCAGCACTTCAAGGCGTCGATATCGCCTCTGGCCTGCACCAAAAGCTCAACGCCGTGCCTCGACTTGTCGAAGCCGCTCAGAAAAGCGGTGCGCAGCTGTGGGATGTACGCGTTCCGCCAAGCGACTTGCCCGTAGGCAATGGAGTGAAGCGAACCGGCCGCCGTATCCTTACTGTTGGAACGGATTGTGTCGCGGGCAAGAAGTACACCGCTCTTGCTGTGTCTGCCGAGCTTAAGCGAAGGGGCCTCAATTGTGACTTTCGCGCCACGGGCCAGACGGGAATCATGATTGCAGGATCGGGCATCCCGATTGACGCTGTCGTCTCTGATTTCATTTCCGGTGCCGCAGAGCTTGTATCACCCGGCAACACCCCTGATCATTTGGACGTGATTGAGGGGCAGGGCGCGCTTGGCCACCCCAGCTATGCCGGTGTTGCACTTGGATTGCTTCACGGTTCGCAACCGGATGGTATCATCCTGTGTCACAATGCTGCACGCAAGAGCATTCTGGGACTGGAGAACTATCCCGTCCCGAGCGTAGCTGAAACGATCGAACGCAATCTGGAAGCTGGCCAGCTCACCAATGCAGAAATCCGCTGCGTTGGTATCAGCGTGAACCCGGCCGGACTGACGCCCGAGGAATTCGGCAGCCTGAAGCAGCGCCTGTCCGATGAGACGGGCTTGCCGTGCGTTGATCCTCTGCAAGATGGTCCCGGTGCCATCGCCGATTATATCGAGGCTGTGTTCTCATGACCCAGCGCCAAGTGAAGATCAAGCGCGAACGTTGGCCCCTTAGGGTCCCATTCCGCATCACTGGCAAGGAGTGGATAGACCTTGATGTCATAGTCGTTCATGTTACCGAGAACGGCCACACCGGGCGAGGTGAGGCTGCGGGCGTATTTTACATCGGCGAAGATCAGATAAGCATGGAAAGCGCCGCTCGTGCGATTGCCAGTGACATTGAGAGGGGCTTATCGCGCGCTGAGCTGCAGGATGCGCTTGGTTGCGGCGGGGCGCGCAACGCGGTGGATTGCGCCCTGTGGGACCTTGAGTGCAAACTGCAGGGCAAGACCATATGGGAACGACTTAATGTGACACCGCGTCCAGTGTCCACAGTTGCCACAGTCGGCATTTTGAAAACTCCCAAGCTTATGGCTCAGCGCGCGGCTGAGCTTTCTGCTTTCCCAACGCTCAAGATCAAGCTTGATGGCGAAGCACCGGTCGAAAGGGTCGAAGCCATTCGCGCGGCGCGGCCGGAGGCCGAGCTTGTTATTGACGCCAATCAGGGCTTCACCATCGAGCTTCTATGCGAAGTCGTACCGCATTTTGAGCGCATGGGAGTGGCGATGATTGAGCAGCCCCTGAAGCGCGGTGAAGACGAAGAACTCGAAGGTTTCGTGTCATCCATTCCGATTTGCGCTGACGAAAGCGTCCTTGACCGCAGCGAATTTGCAGCAGCTCGATCACGATATGATATGATTAATATCAAGCTCGACAAGACTGGTGGGCTAACAGAGGCACTAGCTCTTCTGGCAGAAGCCAAGTCGGCAGGCATGGAATGTATGGTCGGTAACATGCTTGGCACTTCACTCGCAATGGCACCCGCAATTGTGGTGGCTCAGCACTGTGCCTTCTGCGACCTTGATGGCCCCATCCATCTTAGCGGTGATCGTCTAGGCGGCATCCTCTATGACGGCCCAGCGATAGCGGCCGAACCACTCACGCTATGGGGCTAGCAGTGCTTCGCGGGCCGATAAGGAATTAGTATTCGGCGGCACTAATATGTCATCGCAGGCTCTTTGCAGAAACGTCAAGGCTTGGTAGATATGGGAACAGCCGGGAGGAGTGGTAAAGACCGCTAGCTTGGAAAGCCGTTAGCATAGGTCTTTCACCATCAAACGGAGACAGGTTCGCGTTAGACTGAAAGCACCGCCAGCACCTGCTAAAACCCGCATAAACCCCTAAATGGGCAATATTCCAACCTCTACAATGTCACTGCTTGGTCCCCGCATAATTAAATTTTGGTGATATGCTATAGTTCAAAGCCTGAATTCAGTGATCACAAGCTTGATGCAAGAGTGCCGACGGCGCGTGGTCGGGTGAATCGGTATCGATTATTGTATGCCCGGCGTGTCCGGGATTGACCTCCAAAAGAGCCGAAAATGCCCAAGATGTAGGTGCTGAAATTGATACTATCCTTGCGCGCCGAGTCCGATCAATCTGGCCGCGATTTTTATTGCGCCCCGCGCTCCGTCGCCAACCAAGAATTTTTCACGACTAAATTAAGCCTATTTTGCATGGAGTTAGCGCCGCTGGACGACGCGGCGAATCAAAGTTTCGCCCTTTGGCATCGGGCCGCTATCCAGCAAAAGCCATAGATGGACACACCGGCTCTTATTGGCTGTTTTTGCATATCCGGTTTGACGCTGAATTTGTCGCTTATTGTCCTTACTCGCTCCCACTATTTGCATTAGCGTTAGTGATAAGTGGAAGCATTATTAACTGGAAACACTATAAAACACGCGGGGTCTTGTCCGGATGGGAATACCTTGTTCACTGCATAAAAAGAAGGCGTTGGTTGTTGGCGTGGCGAATGACCAATCTATAGCATGGGGCTGCGCGCGTGCATTCAGTGCAGCCCATGCTGACTTGGCGGTGACATATCTGAATGCCAAAGCCGAGCACTATGTTCGCCCCTTGGCAGATAGCGTTGGCGCTGAGATCGTACTTCCCCTCAATGTCGAAACGCCTGGAGAAGATGTAGCCCTCTTTAACGTTCTGCAGGACAAGTGGGGCAAAATCGACATCCTGCTGCACTCCATCGCATTTTGCGAAAAGCAGGACCTGCATGGTCGGGTGATTGATTGCTCAGCAGCCGGCTTTGCGCGCGCTATGGATGTATCAGTGCATTCCTTCGTCCGGCTGCTTCGTCTTGCCGAGCCGCTGATGAGTCCAGGATCTACAGCGATGACGGTGACCTTCTATGGCTCTGAACGCGTGGTCGAAGATTACAATGTGATGGGGCCGGTAAAAGCTGCCCTTGAATCGGTTACCCGCTATGCCGCTGCCGAACTTGGTGAAGCTGGAATTTCGGTTCATGCGCTCTCGCCTGGACCGCTTGCCACACGCGCGGCCAGCGGCATCGCCCATTTTGACGATATGCTCGCCCGCGCTGCGGCTACGGCACCGACAAGGACACTGGCCACCATCGAAGATGTCGGCGCCTATGCCACCTTTCTGGCCAGTGATGCGGCACGCAACGTCACCGGCTGCGTGCACCATATCGACGGTGGATACAATATGATGAGTTAGTGCGCCTTTGTCCCCAGAAGGCCTAAAATGGAGATTGATGACATGCAAGAGGAAGGCATCAATAAGGTTCAAGGATTAGCCAAAACAGCAGCACAACAAAGCGGTTTTCTGCATCAGATCGCTGAAAAGCAAAGGAACCACATAGCTGGGATGGTGGAAAGCACTATTGCCCAGTTCAAAGAACAAACATCCGAAATGGAGTCATCGACATGGGCGGTTAACACGCCGCTCGGTATCGCAGATGCATGGACTGAATATGTGCGTGATGCAATGGTCAGGAGCGCCAAAGCCCTGGATGTTTTGCGCCAGAGCTCGGATGCGCATGCCGAACATGCGGCGGACGGTAGTCCGCCATTGCTGGACTATGACTATAGCGTCATTATGGACGGTGCAGACCTGCCAAATCCATGCAATTATATACTGCTGAAAATTAGCCCGCCAGATGGCACCAAAGTTGATGCAAAAAAACGGCCATATGTGATTATAGACCCGCGCGCCGGCCATGGTGCGGGGATTGGCGGTTTCAAACAGGACAGCCAGATTGGCGTTGCCCTTGCAAAGCAACATCCGGTTTATTTTGTGGCTTTTCGCGCCGAACCGGAGCCAGGGCAAACGCTCGCAGACGTTTGTGATGCAGAAGCAGCATTCGTCACCGAGGTCGCCCGGCGTCATCCAAAGAGCAAAAAGCCAATCGTTATAGGCAATTGCCAAGGTGGCTGGGCGACTGCGGTTATGGCAGCGACGCATCCCGAGGTGAGCGGTCCAATCGTGCTAAATGGTGCGCCGCTATCCTATTGGGCAGGCAATGTGGGCCGATACCCAATGCGCTATACTGCCGGGGTATTGGGCGGTCTTGCGCTGACCATGATGACATCGGATTTGGGCGGCGGCATATATGATGGTGCCAACCTGGTGCTTAATTTCGAGCAGCTCAATCCGAGCCGAAATTGGTTTGGCAAATATTATGACTTGTATCGGGATGTGGATAAGCCGGAAACTGCGAAGCGTTTCATCGATTTCGAACGCTGGTGGGGTGCGTATTATCTGCTGAGCGATGAGGAGATCCGCTGGATTGTTGAACAACTTTTTGTCGGGAATTATCTCGGCCGTAATCAGGCGCAGCTTTATCCCGGCGTGCCCATTGATCTCAAACAGATCAACAATCCAATCATCTGCTTTGCATCGGATGGAGATAACATCACACCGCCTGCCCAAGCCCTCAATTGGATCTTCGATACCTATGCAAGCGAACAAGAAATCGAGGCCAAGAAACAGCGTATATTTTATATGCTGCACGACAAGGTTGGCCATTTGGGCATCTTTGTATCGTCCGCCGTTGCGAAAAAGCAGCATAAAGGGATGGTCTCTGTGCTCGATACCATCGAAGCGGTTCCGCCGGGTCTTTATGAGATCTGTATTGAAAACGAGACCCAACATGGCGATGGGCCGGAAGGCTATGCATTTGAAGTAAGCATTGCCAGAAGAACCTTCGAACAGCTTGCTGAAGTCACCGGTGATCGCAGCGACGAAGCAGCTTTTGGCGGCGTTGCACGGGCCTCTGAAGCCGGCGCAGAGTTTTACGAGACTTTTGTTCAACCGTTTGTAAAAGCGGCTGTTCCACAGCCGACGGCGAAGGCGCTGCGTGATGCCCATCCGCTGCGCCTTCGCAAACGTGCTTTTGCGAGTCATACACCGCTCGGCATGATGGCGCAGGCGTTTGCGCGAAGCATGCCAGAAGAGCGCGATGTACCCAGCGAAGACAATCCTTTTTTAAAGGCAGAGCGGTATTGGGCAAACACCGTTACCGCCTATATGGATATCGCGCGAGACATGAAAGAGGCGGCTTCAGAAAGCACGTTCTTCTCTCTTTGGGCAACGCCATGGGCAATGGCCTATGGTGCACCAAACCAGAAGCTTCGGCATCATCGGCGACTTTCCGAATGGGAGGATATGCCCGAGGTACGCAGCGCCCTTGCAACGGTGAATGAGGGCGGGGTTGCGGCAGCAATCATGCGTCTTGGGCTTGCATATTCACGCCAAAAAGGCAGCGTTCAGCTGGTCCAGATTGAACGAATTGTTGATGTCTTTCATAAAGTTGCACCATTCAAAAATATGTCAGAGGCTGACCGCAATGAACTCCTCGCGCGGCAAAGATTAATCGTCGATTTCGCGCCCGATCAAGGCCTTAGCGGCCTCAAGCATCTTATTCAGACACAGGCAGACAGGAAGACTGCCGAAAGCGTACTGGGCGATATCTTCCAGGTTGCGCGCGACGATGTTCCCGCTGAAGTGCAAGCTGCATGGGAGGAAGTCGTCAATCATCTCAATGTGGCAGTGGAAACCTCCGCTGACGCGGCGCAATAACAATGCTTGTTCGCAACATTCCCTATGATGAACTTGAAGTAGGCATGACCGCCAGTGAAACCCGGCTGTGCCGGGCTGATGACTTTTACATCTTTGCCAATGCATCCGGAGATCATAATCCGCTGCATATGCCGAATGACAATGAGCTTGGTGGAAATCAAGCAATAGCGCCTAGCATGTGGGTTGCATCGCTCATTTCCGCTGTTTTGGGCAATAAACTGCCCGGACCTGACACATTATATCACCAGCAGACGCTGCGGTTTTTAAAGCGCGCCGCTGCCGGAGATACGCTGACTGCCCATGTGCGCCTCCTGGAAAAGGGTCCTGATCGCATGGCCCGGTTTGAGACCTGGGTTGAATCCGATGACGGCGGCCGAATTTTAGAGGGGCAGGCAGATGTTATCGCGCCGGAAGCAACGCACTCTTACGAAGTGGCCGATGTGCCCGGTCTAACTGTGCGCAGACATCGGCACTTTGATGAGATACTAGCAGCATCACGGCAGTTTAAACCGCTGCGCACGGCGGTTATCGCGCCGGAAAAACGCGACGCACTGACCGGCCCGGTGCTCGCTGCAGATAATGGTCTGATCGAACCCGTCTTTGTAGGAGACCCAAAAAAGATACGATCGGAGGCCGAGGAAGATGGCTTGGATATTTCGCAATTCGAAATCATCGAGGCCATGAACCACCATGCCGCAGCGCAGCGCGGTGTTGAACTGGTTCATGAGGGGGCTGTTGCCGCGCTTATGAAAGGCCATTTGCACACCGATGTCCTGCTCAGTGCTGTTGTGAAAAAAGATAATGGGCTTAGGACAGGCCGTCGGATCAGCCACGCCTTTGTCATGGACGTGCCGGGACTCGATCATGCGCTGATGGTGACCGATGCTGCCATCAACATAGCCCCGGACTTAAAAACCAAAGCCGATATTGTTCAAAATGCTATCGACTTGGCCATAGCTCTGCACCTGGATAATCCAAGGGTCGGAATCTTGGCTGCAGTCGAGACGGTTAATCCTGCCATTCCTTCGACACTCGATGCAGCCCTACTGTCTAAAATGGCGGAGCGCGGTCAGATTACAGGCGGGCTGGTTGATGGCCCGCTTGCCATGGACAACGCCATAGATTTGGGAGCGGCCCGTACCAAGGGCATTACGTCCTCAGTGGCAGGGCAAGCGCAAATTTTGGTCGCGCCAAATCTGGATGCCGGGAACATGATTGCCAAACAGCTCACCTATTTGGCGCATGCCGAAGCCGCTGGACTGGTGCTTGGTTGCAAATGTCCGATCATACTGACCAGTCGCGCCGATAGCGCGAAAGCGCGTCTGTCCTCATGCGCGCTGGCTGTGCTTGCGTATGAAGGAGCAAAAGAATGACCGCTATTCTGACCCTTAATGCTGGGAGCTCATCGCTGAAATTCTCAGTCTATTCAAGCAATAGCGGCTTGACTGTTGAAGCCAAAGGACAGGTTGAGAGCCTTGGCCCACAGGCGCGCCTGACATTTGAGAACGGCGACCGAAAAACTGAACAAGCGGTGTCGGCCGACAACCATTCCGATGCCCTGCAGATTATCTTGAACACTATTGAGCCAATCCTAGACAGTCCCCACCTTTCTGGGATTGGCCACCGGGTGGTGCACGGCGGTAAGTACTTTCAACGCCCCCAACTACTTACCGACACAGTGGTGGCAGAGCTGAAACAACTTTCATCGCTCGCACCACTGCACCAACCCGGGAACTTAGCGGGAATTGCTGCTGCAAAAGCGGCTTTTCCTAAAGCTCTTCAAGTCGGGTGTTTTGATACCGCCTTCCATAGAAATCATCCTTGGGTCAATGACACTTTCGCGCTGCCGCGAGAACTCTATGAGGCAGGTATTAGGCGCTATGGTTTTCACGGACTGTCCTATCAATACATCACAGAGAAGCTGTGTGAAGACTGGCCCAAAATTGCCCGAGGACGGGTAATTGTCGCGCATCTTGGCAACGGTGCTTCCTTATGCGCACTGCAAAATTGCGTGAGCATAGGCTCAACCATGGGTTTTTCCGCGCTTGACGGCCTGCCCATGGGAACCCGGTGCGGGCAGCTAGACCCGGGCGTTATTCTCTACCTCCTGGAGCAAGGTATATCGACCGATGACATCACCACTCTGCTTTATAAGGAAAGTGGCCTCAAAGGTCTGTCGGGTATCAGCCATGATATGCGTACGCTTTTAGAAAGCGACGCACATCACGCTCGCCAAGCAGTTGATTATTTTACCTTCCGATTAAAGCGCGAGATAGGAGCAATGACAGCCGTGCTGGGCGGCATCGATGCACTTGTTTTCTGTGGCGGCATTGGCGAGAACGCTCCAGCCATCCGCGACGGTGCAGTACGTGATTTGGACTATTTGGGTCTGCTCATAGATGAACCAGCAAATGCCTGCAATGAGACTGAAATCAGCGCAGGTCGGGTGCCGATTCTCATCATTCCTACCGATGAGGAGCGCGTGATCGCTCAGGAAACCGAACGCTTGGTTCGGGCAGCTAAGCCAGGATTTCATGGGACAGTCCGCCACAGCACGATGGGAGCGGCGCTATGAAAAATGCGCTCAAGCCAGATGCTGCGGCTGCGCTTATAAAGAATGGCGCAACGGTTATGATTGGCGGCTTTATGGGTGTTGGTTCGCCGCACCGTTTGATTGATGCATTGGTGGCGCGGGCGCCTGAGAATCTTACCATCATTGCCAATGACACAGCGCAGCCGGGTGTCGGGATCGGCAAACTGATTACGGCAGGCGCGGTGGCAAAACTCATTACCTCCCATATTGGTCTTAATCCAGAGACCCAGGCAAAAATGATCAGTGGCGACATCATTGTCGAGCTTTCCCCGCAAGGCACTTTAGTCGAACGTATCCGCGCCGGTGGCAGCGGTTTAGGTGGGGTTCTAACGCGAACAGGACTCGGCACTCCCGTCCAGGACGGCAAACAAATCATTGACGTAGAGGGCATTGAGTATCTGCTCGAGACCCCGTTACGGGCGGATTTTGCGCTTATCGGTGCCCATGAAGCCGATTATGTGGGTAATCTGAATTATGCGCTGACCGCCCATAACTTTAACCCCGTCATGGCACTCGCGGCTGACACAGTGATTGCCGAAGCGCAGACTATTGTTCCGGTCGGCGTGATTCCACCAGATGGCGTCAAAACGCCCGGCGTTTTGGTGAGCCATGTTCTGGAAAGGGCTGCCTGACCATGACAATCACAGCCCAGGTCCCCGAAACCCGTCTTGACTACGACCCCAAAGACATCATCGCCGCCCGCGTTGCAGAGGAAGTCGCGTCAGGCATGTTGGTAAATTTGGGCATAGGTCTTCCAAGCCGTGTTGTCGGCTTCCTCAAGGACGTTGAGGGCGTTTTTTTCCAAGCGGAAAACGGCGTCATTGGCCTTGGTGCCCGCCCGCCTGAAGGCATGGAAGACCCATTTTTGACCGATGCTGGTGGCGGTTTTGTGTCCGCTGTCCCCGGCGCTGCGTCGATCGATAGTGCGATGAGTTTTGCCCTTATCCGCGGCGGCCATCTGGATATGACGGTTCTGGGCGGGCTGGAAGTGGATTCTGAAGGCTGCTTGGCGAATTGGACCGTTCCTGGGAAAATGGTGCCCGGTATGGGCGGCGCTATGGATCTGGTTACCGGTGCGCGACGGGTTGTCGTGGCCATGACCCACACCGCCAAAGGCAAACCGAAGATCAAGCAAGCCTGCAGTTTGCCGCTCACAGCGCTTCAGCGAGTTGACCTTATTGTCACTGAAATGGCCGTGATTGAACCGAGCGATGCCGGTTTAGTCCTGCGCGAAGTAGGCCCTGGTCAATCTGTCGACAGTGTTATGAATGCGACGGACGCGCCACTCCTTTTTGATGACGAGCCGCCAGAAATGGAGCTTAGTCTGCCGCCCATTAACGCGGTAGAACAGGTGCTAACGTCATGATTGACGCGATGAAGCGCTACTCCCGGATCACCGAAATCGTTGGCGATATCTTGCGCGTCCATGTGCCACTGGCAGGGCCAGATGAGGAGCCAGCAGCACGTCTGGGTGATCTGGCGGTGATAGCAGACGGCAATGTGCGGTCATTTGCCCAGGTGATCGGCATTAATCGTGACCTGGTATCGTTACAGATGTTCTCCGGAACCAAAGGCATTTCAACCACGGCAGCGGTCACCTTCCTTGGCCGACCTATGCAAGTGTCATATTCAGAGAATATTCTGGGTCGTGTTTTCAATGGCGTTGGCGAAACCATAGACGGTGGGCCAGATCTTGATTTGGAACGCCAGATCACAATCGGCGGTCCGTCGGTAAATCCGGTTGACCGTGTTGTCCCAAATAAAATGATCCGCACCAATGTGCCCATGATCGATGTCTTCAATTGCCTCGTCGAGAGCCAGAAAATTCCCATATTTTCTGTCTCTGGTGAGCCCTATAATCCGTTCCTCGCGCGTATTGGTGTACAAGCCGATGCAGATGTTGTGGTGTTCTGCGGCATGGGACTCATCTTTGATGACTTTCACATGTTTAGGCAGACTTTTGAGGATTCCGGTCTGTTCGCCAGAACCGTGATGATCGTCAACCTCGCGGCAGACCCCATTGTCGAGCGTTTGCTTGTTCCGGATATGGCGCTGGCGATCGCCGAGCGCTTTGCGGTTGAGGAAGGCAAACGCGTCCTGGTGCTGATGAGCGATATGACGGCCTATGCAGATGCGTTGAAAGAAGTGGGTATCTCCATGGAGCGAGTGCCTTCCAACCGAGGCTATATGGGCGACCTCTATTCACAGCTGGCCAGCCGTTATGAAAAGGCTTGCAACTATGCCAAAGGCGGCTCGGTCACGATTTTGTCGGTGACGACCATGCCCGGTGACGATGTCACCCATCCAGTCCCGGACAATACCGGCTATATTACTGAAGGTCAGTTCTACTTGCACGACGGCGTCATCGATCCGTTTGGCTCGCTGTCGCGCCTTAAGCAAAATGTGATCGGCAAGGCGACGCGCGAAGATCACAGCCAAATCATGAATACCATGATCCGCTTTTATGCCAGTGGTTGTGATGCTGAACAGAAACAAGCGATGGCATTTGAGCTTTCGGCGTTTGATCAGCGATTGCTGAAATTCGCGGCTCTGTTTCGCGAGCGATTTATGAAGATCGATGTCTCCATGGCTTTGGAAGAGGCCCTGGATTTAAGTTGGCAGACATTGGCCGAATGCTTTGATGCGGATGAGCTTTTGATGAAACAGGGCCTCATCGACAAATACTTCCCGTCCAAAGAGGATGACGCCAAGGCTGTGTCCGCATCGCCGGACGATACGCCTGCTACGCAGCTGGATATGGCCGATGGCTAGACTGCAACTGAATAAATCGTCGCTATCGCGCGAAGTAACAAGCCTTAAAACCTATGAACGGTTTTTGCCCTCTCTCGACTTAAAACGCCAACAGCTGATGGCCGAGCAAAGTCTCGCCAAGCGCGCTGTGGCCGAGACGGATCGCGAGATTGAAGCAGTCACCCGGGACTTAGGCGCTGAGGCTCCGATGCTTGCCAATACCAGCGTGTCGTTGGACGGACTGGTGCGCATAAAAGGTGTGCAGTGTGGCACGCAGAATGTTGTGGGCGTCACCCTCCCAACGCTGCAAAACGTTGACATTGAAACGCAAGACTATGGCGCATTAACCCGACCGCATTGGGTCGATTTCGTCACTGAACGGTTATGCATGGCGATGGAGCTGCATATGCGCCGCACCATTGAGGCAGAACGATTGGCGATCCTGGATGAGGCCGTCAAAACAATTCGCCAGCGTGTGAATTTGTTTGAAAAGGTACTCATTCCCCGCACCAAAGCCAATATCAAACGTATCAAGGTGTACCTATCTGATGAGCAGGTGAGCGCTGTTGTGCGATCAAAACTCTCGAAGAACAGGCATGCGCAAGCCGCCACGCACGGAATGGATGGTGCGCTATGAGCATTACACCGCTAAAGCATGTCACCGTATTTGGCGCAGCAAAAGACAAGCATGGTTTGCTTGAGGGCCTGCAGGCACTGGGCTGTCTCCACCTGACGCCTTTCAAAGCTCAAGACACGAAAACGGTGCATGAAAATGATGACCTTTCACCAACAGCCAACGCACCCATAACCGACGCCCGCAAGGCATTGAAATTCCTGAAAGATGCAACCTATCAACGTCGCCAGGTTTTGCGCCGAGATGGCTTTCAGCTCGAACCCGTCGTCACGCAAGCGCTCGACATCAAAACACGCTTGCGGGTGACCAATGACAAGCGAGATTATTTGCGTGCACGCATCAAGGATATTGAACCTTGGGGCACTATTGAATTCTCCAACGACGGCGCGCCAGCGGGCTATCACTTTTGGTTCTATGTCTTGCCACGGCGTCAGTCCGATGCGCTTGAGGCGTTATCGCAGCCCTGGCTTGTCGCAGCCGTTGATGCGCGTTTTGCTTATGTTGTTGTGATTGCGCCGGATGAGCCAGCCCCGGATCTGCTGCCCGTGCCTCGGGTTCATATGGGTTCAAAAAGCATAACGGCTTTGCGTGAAGACCTGCGCGAGACAGAAATCGAGCTAGACGATCTCGCTGCCGAAAGAACCGCGCTGACACGGTTTATTGGGTTGATTGAAGCCAATCTAAATGCCGCAGAAAATCAGGCAGAGCTGAACCGAGGTGAACGTGCGGCATATCGCGACGACGCCTTGGTCGCTTTACAAGGCTGGGCGCCTAGCGACCAGCTCAAGAATATTGAAGCATTTGCGCAGGAAAAAGGCCTTGCTATCCACGCAAATGATCCTGATCCTGATGACATGCCACCGACGCTTTTGCAGCAATCTGAAGTGCGGCAATCGGGGGTCGATTTGTCGCTTTTTTATCAGGTACCCAGCTATGGTTCCTGGGACCCTACGCTGCTTCTTTTGATCTCCTTTCCGCTGTTCTTCGCTATGATCATGGCCGATGCTGGTTATGGCCTCGTTTTAGGCGCGCTACTTGCCATTTTTTGGCGCCGGTTAGGCGGGACTGTACGCGGAAGATCATACCGAACGCTTGGCGCATGGCTGGTGTTTGCCACCTGTTTATATGGCGCTTTGGTTGGCAGCTATTTCGGCGCTGCGCCACCAGATGGCAGCCCGCTTGCTGCAATCAATATCCTCTCAATCAACGATTTTGATACGATGATGCGATTGTCGATCGGCGTAGGCGTGCTGCACATTGTGATCGCCAATCTGCTATCAGCCTATGTGCATCGCAGTACACCGGACATGCTGTCAAAATTTGGTTGGATTACTGTCTCCATCAGCGGCTACCTGCTGTATGCGGCAGGTGAATTCGAAATGGTTAACCGTTTTGCGCCCATCGCTTTGGGCCTTGGCTTTGCTTTGGTTTTTTTCTTTTCCAGCACTGCAAAAGGCGGCAGCCTAAAAACGCAGGCTAAACGCCTAATTGATGGCGCTCAAGCGCTTGCCGGTGCCATGACTGCTTTTGGTGACATCCTCAGTTATATGCGCTTGTTTGCCCTTGGTCTTGCGAGCGCGTCGCTTGCCGTCACCTTCAACCAGCTGGCTATGAGCGCGTATGATGCCTTGCCCGGACTGGGCTTCCTGGCCGCGGCACTGATCTTACTGCTTGGTCATGGGCTGAACCTGGCACTCGCCATCATTAGCGGCGTCGTGCACGGCCTGCGGCTAAATTATATCGAGTTTTTCAAATGGGGTTTTGACGAAGAAGGCGAAGCGTTCAGCCCCTTTTCTTTAAAGCGAGTGGAAGCGACATGAATGAATTTATGATTTTGCTCGGCTGGACCGGCATTTATGCGCCTGTGGCGCTTGGCGCAATTGGTAGCGGCATGGGCTGCGCGCTTGCGGGCTCCGCCAGCGTTGGGGCAATGTTGGAAAGCGAAAGCGGTTATGGACGTTTCGTTGGGATGTCTGTCCTACCATCAACTTTGGTGATTTATGGCATCGTGGTCATGTTCACGCTCAATCGACCCGTCACAGGGGATAATGCTGGTGGGCTCTTTGCTATTGGTATGCTCTCTGCATTGTCTTTCCTTGTTATTGGCATATGGCAAGGCAAGGCCTGTGCCTCGGCCATTGCCGCTGCAAAGGACAAGCCTGAGATTTTCGGCATTTCGCTTGCTCCTGCCGCCATCATTGAAGGCTTTGCGGTATTTGCGTTCGTCTTTGCGCTGGTCGCCGCAGGCGGCATTCCGGCAGCTAGCTGAAGGACCAGCGGCAATGGCGAATGATACAGCAATCCAAACCGGTGCATCGAAGGGCGTGAATGAGCTGCTTGCCCGGTTACACGAGGATGGCGTTGCAGCAGGCCGCAAAGAGGCGGAGATATTGATTGCAAATGCCAAAGCAGAGGCCGGGAAAATTAGAGACAAGGCCAATAAAGACGCACAGGCCTTAAAAGACGCTGCGCACACAGAAAGTGAAGCGCTGCGCCGCGCTGGCGAGGATGCGCTGGAGGCAGCTATTCGCGATGCCATCCTTGACCTTAAAACACAAATGACGAACCGCTTTCGCGCCGATTTGCACCGCCTCGTCTCAACCCAAATGAGCGACACAGCGTTTTTGCAGACATTGATCTTGGAGCTTACCGGGCGCGCAAACGAGCAGACGAAGGACAAACAGGCGGTTGAAATTCTGCTACCGGAAAAGGCGCTCGGCACCGCTGACTTCAAAGATAATGCCGATGAATTGGAATCCGGGCCACTCACCGATTTTGTACGCGGCATCGCTGGCGATCTGGTGCGCGACGGTATCAAATTCTCTCCATCACCAGAATTTGCTGCCGGGGCGCGTATCTATTTAGAAGACGATGACGTTATGATTGACCTCACCGATGATGCGGTCGCTGATATGCTTAGCCAGCACCTCCAGCCGCGCTTTCGCGCTATTTTAGAAGGCATAGTGAAGTAGCGCACGGTCATGACAACTGCAAAAACATCCGAGCATAGCCTTATCATGTTGATGTCCAGTCTACCGGCGCCGGGGCCGCTGTTCTCTGAAAAGCAGACGCCGCTGTCGCGGCTGCGTCTCGAAGCGCGGCTGAAGCTGTTGGACGATGCGGACCGCGCTGTTCTTGACGCAATTGAAAGCGCGCTTGAATGGCGCCGCATGGGTTCGGATATGGATGACGCCGCGTTGCTCAAAAGGGTCGCGCACGCCTATGATATAGCACCAAGCGAGACACTGCGCCGGGTGATTGATGGCCGCATGAACATCAGGCTTTGCATGGCCGCGCTGCGCCTGCGCGCGCGCGGCGAAGGCCCGCCCGCCGTAGATGGAGCCTGGGGTTATGGCCGTTGGCGGCGCATGTTGGTGCGCAATTGGCGCGCACCGTCTTTTGGGCTCGATCATATTTTTCCCTGGATAAAGGAGGCGGATCAGCTGTTGGCAAAGGGCGAGTCCTATGCCCTTGAACGGCTGATACTGAGCATTGTCGAGCGCGATCTAAAGCGCCATGGCGCGCTCCATCAATTCGATTTCGAAGCGGTTGTAATCTACGTCCTCAGATGGAGCCTTGTGGAGCGCTGGACGCGCTATAATGCCGAGGCCGCCTCACGCCGTTTTTCACAAATTCTGGAGGACGGGCTGAACGCCGCTGAGCAGACTTTGGAGACCGCCGCATGAGCAACGCACCGCAATCAGCCAGTGATGAAACCGTCAATGCTACGGCACGTGTGACCGCTGTACAGGATGATTTGGTCGAAATCGAAGTCGGCCCAGGCAGTGATGACGCTCCTGGTCGGCTGGTTAAGAATGAGGTGGTGTATATTCTCCCCTCGCGACACGGAGAGGGCGGACGACAAGAACGCCTAAAGGCCGAAATCTTGCGTGTCCGCGGCCGCACTGCCGATGCGCAGGTCTATGAAAGCACACAAGGTGTCGCTGTTGGAGATTCGGTTGAGCAGTCAGGTGACATGCTATCTGTCACCCTAGGGCCGGGCCTGCTCAGCCGCGTGTATGATGGTTTGCAGGCGCCGTTATCATCCCTGTCGGCGAAATTCGGCATCTTTTTGCCGCGCGGTGCTAGTGTCGACCCGCTTGACCGGGCGGATAAATGGTCGTTCGCGCCGTGCGTAACCATTGGCGATACCGTGCACGCTGGCGATGTGCTTGGCAAAACCACCGAAGGTCGCTTTGACCATAAAATCATGGTGCCGTTTGATTGGAACGGCGATTTTACGGTAAACTGGGTGCGTGAAGATGCAGTGCAGGGCGGTGAAATGGTTGCCCGGCTGAAGGACGAAGACGGAGCAGAGCACGATGTTGGCCTCTATCAGACCTGGCCCGTACGCCGTCCGCTCAACGGCCGTTTATTGAAGCAAGGCTTATCCAAGCGGCAATATCCGTCCGAACCGGTCGCAACCACCCAGCGCTTGATTGATACATTTTTCCCGATTGCGCGTGGCGGTACAGCATGCATCCCAGGCCCATTCGGCGCTGGCAAAACGGTGCTGCAAAATCTCATTTCGCGATTTTCTGATGTCGATATCGTCATCGTTGTCGCTTGCGGCGAGCGTGCTGGCGAGGTTGTTGAGACAATCACTGATTTTCCCAAACAGGTCGACCCGACATCCGGCGGCAGCCTGATGGACCGAACCATCATCATCTGCAACACCTCATCCATGCCGGTGGCGGCGCGCGAGGCCTCCATCTATACCGGCGTAACTCTGGGTGAATATTATCGGCAGATGGGTCTTGATGTTCTGCTGATTGCCGATTCCACATCGCGCTGGGCGCAGGCGATGCGGGAGACCTCTGGCCGCTTGGAGGAAATTCCCGGCGAGGAGGGCTTCCCCGCCTATTTAGAGTCTAATATTAAAGGCATTTATGAGCGTGCCGGCCTCACCGAAACGAATGACGGGACAGTGGGTAGCCTGACCATCATCGGCACCGTCTCGCCGGCCGGCGGAAATTTTGACGAACCGGTAACCCAGGCCACACTATCGACAGTCAAATGCTTTTTAGGCCTCTCCGCTTCGCGAGCCTATAAGCGCTTTTATCCCGCCGTTGACCCGCTGCTATCCTGGTCACGTTATCTAGAGCAGCTGCGTCCCTGGTTCGATGCGCATTATGGCGCAGGCTGGGTCGATAAAGTCGGGCAGCTTTCGGACATCCTCAAGGCTGGCGAAAGTATCGACCAAATGATGCAAGTGACCGGGGAAGAAGGCATTACCGAGGAGGATTACGTCACCTACCAAAAGTCCTTGCTGCTCGATATGGCCTATCTGCAACAGGATGCTTTTGATAGCGTTGATGCATCGGCACCTTTTGAGCGGCAGAAGCTGGTTTTCGACAAGCTACACAGTATTTTAACACGCAGCTACGCTTTTGAAACTCGGACAGATGCTCGCACCTATTTTACCGAGATGACCCGGCGGTGGAAGAACTTCCATTTCGCGGCACCCAAAACCCCGGAGTTTAATGCGCTGTTGAAAGAGATAGATGCACTCTCTCAACGCATATAATGTGCAAGCGCGAAGACGCAGCCAATACGTAGCGTTGCTGCCTCACTGGTATAGCGTTGGCACAGTCGGTGTCAGAAAGATGGTCGTTATAGCCGCAATTGATCCTTGGCTGTAGCGGCTTTTATCTCGCTCTATTGCCTCTAATGGCGTATCGAAGCAGCGCAGCCTTGAAAATTATGATTTTCCTCAGATGCTTAGGCGGTAGTATTGGTGGCCATGTGCTTTTGGCTAGCTAGTCGGCGCACAATTTCTCTGCAAACAGCTACCCATTACATGTTAGTAAGCGCGCATGAATATGTGCAAAAAAACGCCTTTGCAACCCCCATCCAGCACCAGATACTCCATTGTGTAACAAGTATTTTCAAGATGAATACTAGTATTGCTAATAGCCCTAACAGGCTGATTGTGCAAACCGAATAGGCCTCTGCTTCAGGAGACATTTCTGTAGCTATAGTTGGAAATACGGCCCCTTTAACTGGTTGGCAGGCAGATGTTCCAGTCAGATCAATCTTGGGCTTGGATTATTGTCTGGTCCAGATGCCGCACTGGTTTCAATGCTGTTCTGGTTCGCGACCTTGTACGGTGTTTATTGAGGTAGTGGGCATGTCGGATCTCTTGGGATCGTAATGCATGTCGAATTCTATCAGATCGATGTCTATCAAAAGTCGATCATTAAAGATTTGTGATCATTAGAGAGTCTGTATTGCATTTGCGTCATTTCAGCGATCCGCTGACATAATTACGGTTATTAGCGCTCGGGAGCAGCAATGGGTATGTCTACCAGATCAAGAGCTGCAAGCACCATTGGTGCAGCGACGCTCGCTGTGCCCGTGCAATATGGTTTAGCACACAACATTCCCAAAGATGAAATAGAAGACCTTATTGGCGTACCTATTGAAGGTGTGTTCAGAGGTGCTGGACGTGTTTCTTCCCATCTTGGCCCGATGCTGATGAATAGAATTGTGCAAGATTGCGACAACAGAATTCCTACACTTGATCTTGGTCAAGCTGCTCCATTTGGCCTGTTTAACGGCATTGAGCATCTGGTTTTGCTGGCACAAACGGGTACGCATGCACTGCAGCTCTTTGAGAAGTATTTTCCTATTTTTCATAATGCAATGGCGGTTGATCTCGATACGTCAGCATCCTTTATGCGAATATCTTTCGGTAGTCCTATATTCGAGCAGGATTACGGTAGTTGCAATGAGATTGCTCTTACCGTTTTTGTAAGACTAATGCGCGCCATATTGGGGGATTTCGGCCGCCCCACTGAAGCGTTTATTGGATATGAGCCGAAGGGCCAAATCGCGCATTATCAGCGCGCTTATGGGGCAAGCGTAGAGGTGCGGGACTCAGAGCATCACTTTGGATTGGTATTCCGTCGTTCTGACGTGCAAGCGACCAATCCAAGTCACGATAAAATGTTATTGGCACATGCGGAAGATAGAGCCCTCCATATCCTTGAAAACATTCGCGCGGAAGCGTCGTCTAGCCAGCTCTTACGACTAGAATTTGCAGCCAAAGTCTGCGTTCGAAATCAAAAGTTTAAAATAGAACATATCACCTCAATGCTTGGAATGACGGCACGGACAGCACAGCGTGTGGCGCAGGCGAACAATACATCGTTGCAGAAGATCATGGATGATGCCAGATTTGCACGAGTGGTGGAGATTGTAACCTATGAGCCTAAGATTTCAGCAGAAAATCTGGCAATCATTGCCGGGTGTTCTGATGAGCGTTCTTTTCGTAGAACGTTGCTGCGCTGGAACGCAATGACGTTACGCGATTTTCGCGCAAGCGTTGCCGCTGGGCGCACGTTCAAAACAAAACCGGATTAAAGCGAATTTCCAAGCAGGGTCGTAGTCATGGCTATCGCAGCTGGAAGCAAAATTATATGCCACCAACACTCAGGACTTGCTAAATCCAACATACAATGATGGCAGCTGCGGTGATTGTGGTCCTTGTTAAACCAACATGGCAGTTGAAGATCAAAGCGGCTAGCGGCAGTCAAAAGCGCTTTCATCATGCACCTGCCAATAGTTCGATTGGCGGTGTCAGACTAACATGGCAGGGGAGGGCGGTCGCTGGGCCAACAATCGGGTGGAATACTCGTACTTACCTTTTCGAATACGAGAACGGGTAATGCAGCGGTTTTGGCGAATCAAGTCGCTTCAGAAGTTCGCTTCCGTTCACGCCAACGTCCACAATCACTTCAACTCCGACCGCCACCTCACCGACGGATCAACCTACAAAGCGACCTGTTCCGACGCTCTGGCGGAGTGAGTGGCAAAGCCTCATGGCCTGATCACAGGCGAGGGAAGGGCGCTATGCGCCAATCACAGACAAGTTTGCGTTAGACTGACACCCCTCAAGCGATAACAATATGAGCCAATCGCACCGGTTCTTTTGCTATTCATGCCTTAGCGCATCAATTGGATTGAGTTGCGAGGCTCGTCGTGCGGGATAATATCCGAATACGACGCCCATTACGGCGGCGAAGAGGAAGCTTATTATGTTGATCGCCGGATTGAAAATAAACGGCACGTTCATCGCCTCTGTTACGACATAGGTCGCGCCGAATGCGAGGATCAACCCTACAAGTCCCCCAAGTGAACACAGCACCACGGCCTCGGTCAAAAACTGCAAGCGAACCTCGCTGGCGAGAGCGCCGATTGCGAGCCTGATACCGATCTCGCGCGTGCGCTCTGTTACCGAGACCAGCATAATGTTCATGATGCCGACACCCCCAACAAACAGGCTGATCGACGCGATAATCGCCATCATCGCGGTCAAAGTACCCGTTGTCTCGCTGACGGCTTCATTGATCTGGGCGGTATCAATGATGTTGAAGTCATTTGGTTCGGCCGCTTCGAGAATGCGCCGCTCGCGCAGCAACCTGGTGAGAGAGGCCCGAATAGCACTGCCAGCATAGGTGCTGTCATATTTGACTATGAAGTAATCGATGTCAGTGGTACCGCGAAAGCGCCGTTGCACCGTTTTCAGAGGCAGATAGACCCGGTCATCAAGGTCTTCACCTCCGCCGCTTTGCCCGCGGGTTTCCAGCACACCGATTACGGTGCAGGACACGTCTCCAAGACGCATATCTTCGCCGATCGGGCTTACTCCGGGAAGAAAGATTTCCTGTCGGACCCGATCACCGAGCAGGCATACATTCCTGCCGGCGATCTCTTCGTCGCTGGAAAAAGCCCGGCCCTCTGCGATGCGCAGAGAACGGGCGCGGAGAAAATTGGTGTTCACGCCAACAATGCTGGTCTTGAGATCCTGCCCGTTATAAAAAGCGGTTGCGCTCGATCCGATATTCCCGGCCGCGGTTTCAACGCCAGCAATCTGTTGCTCAACCGCTGCCACATCGGCCAGATCAAAAGGGCGCCCGCTGCTGCGGTCGTCATTCTTTGGCCATATGATGAAATTGCTCGAACCCAGGCTGGCAATGTCGTCCTGGACCTGGCTTGTAACACCATTGCCGAAAGTGACCATCGTCACGACGGCGGCGACACCAATGACAATGCCGAGCGTAGTAAGTATCGAGCGCATCAGGTGCCGCCGGATCTCGCGCAGGGCAAGCAGTAAGGTCGCGCCAAGCATCAGCCTTTTCCTTTTTTCATTGTTC
The DNA here is from genome assembly GCA_038746055.1 of Pseudomonadota bacterium. Taxonomy (GTDB): domain Bacteria; phylum Pseudomonadota; class Alphaproteobacteria; order Sphingomonadales; family Sphingomonadaceae; genus Erythrobacter. The sequence continues at coordinate 34,977 of JBCDKX010000001.1, read as the reverse complement.
CATCCAATATGGTGCCGCTGCGAGCGCCGCGTTCGATGCGCTCCACCAGCCCATCGCGAAAATGCACCACAGTCTTTGCGTAAGCGGCCATCTCTTCTTCATGCGTAACCATGATCACAGTGATTCCGCCCGCATTGAGCTCGCACATGAGTTCCATAATCTCGACCGAACGCTCGGTGTCGAGATTACCCGTCGGCTCATCGGCGAGAAGCACATCGGGATCGGTCACCAGCGCGCGTGCAATCGCCACACGCTGCTGCTGCCCTCCCGAAAGCTCTGCGGGCGTATGCATAGCCCATGGCGCAAGACCAACCTGATCCAGTGCATGCATCGCGGCCTCGCGCCGCACAGCCTTGGCCTCGCCACGATAGAGGAGCGGCAGCTCCACATTCTCGACTGCGCTGGTACGCGAGAGCAGGTTAAAGCCCTGAAACACGAAGCCGAGATATTTGCGCCTGAGAAGGCTGCGCTGGTCCCGATTCAGCTCTTGCACTTCGACCTCGCGAAACCGGAAGACGCCGCTGGTTGGGACATCGAGGCAGCCCAGAATGTTCATCGTGGTTGACTTGCCTGAACCCGATGGGCCCATCACTGCCATGAATTGCCCGCGATCAATTGTCAGGTCCACGCCTTTTAGTGCCTGGAATGCGGCGCTGCCGGTGCCGAAGGTCTTGGTTATGCCTTCGAGTTGGATAAGTGGCTCGCTCGCCATCAGCCTTGCGCCTCTATACCGGTAACAACCAGCATTCCGGCCTCCAGCTCATCCGACTGAACCGCAGTTCTGCGCCCATCGCTGCGCCCCGTCACAACTTCTATGATTCGCAGCGATCCATCTGCCTGCTGCACATGAACCTGTTGCCTACTGCCAATACCGATCCCGGCCTGTTGCTGATCATCCCCTCTGTCGACATCGGGCTTCACCATACTGCTCTCGGCTTCTTCCTCCGGTTCGGGGCTGAACCGAAGAGCCGCATTGGGGACCAGCAGAACCTTGCCTGTCGACTGAGTTGCTATTGAGGCGCTCGCTGTCATGCCAGGACGCAGCAGCCCATCCGGATTACGCACTTTCAGACGGGCTTCGTAGCTCACAACGGTGCCCCTTGAAGCGGATGATGCAGGATTGGTTTGTTCGGCGACAGTATTAGCCGATGCAAGGTCGATCCGCTCGACCGTGGCCGGAAAAGTGCGACCAGGATAGGCGTCCACTGTGAATACGACCTTCTGCCCGCTTTCGACCTGGCCAACATCGGCTTCGTCGATTGACACACGCAATTGCATGGCCGAGAGATCTTCAGCGATGACGAACAGAGTAACGGTATTAAACGCTGCAACTACGGTCTGCCCCACTTCAATCTGGCGAGCGAGCACCACTCCCGTCACCGGCGCCCGGATTACCGCGCGCGACCGTGTAGTGAGATTGGCACCCAATGTTGCCTCAGCCGCTTCGATATTGGCCTGCGCTGATGCGACCGCCGCCTTGTCACGTGCTGCCGCAGCCTCGGCCTGTTCAAGCTCGATCAGCGAAGGCACCCTTCCACCGGACAATTCACGCACTTCGCGAAACCGGACCAGCTGAGCCTTGGTTGCATCAAGCGCCGCCTGCGCCTGAACATAACTCGCCTTGGCTGCATTCAGGTTCGCACGCGATTGCGCAATCTGCTGGTCGGTAATTTCGGTGTTGATGATCGCAATCACCTGACCTTGCGTTACCCGGTCGTTGACATCGACCAGCACTTCATCAACCGGGCCGGTCACTTCGGCGCCAACGGTTACCTGATTGATCGGACGCAGATTTCCGGTCGCGGTCACAGTCAAGTCAAGGGATTCCTCAACCACTGCCTCGGTCACATATTGTTCGTCCGTGTTGCTATTGAGCCAAAGAACAAGCGCAATGAGGGCGAATATACCGGCTATGGCTGGCAGCCAGAATTTCATTGTCCGTCGCCAGGCTGGTGGACGCGTGACGCCAAGAAATTCCTCAACGCTTGGTTCGTCTTGTGAAGACGTATCCTCAACAACCAGGGACATTTGGGGCGTGTTCATGGTGTGAGGCTCCGGGCTAAGGGATATTCTTCTTCCGATTGACGCCACCCGCCGCCCATGGCTCGGGCAAGCTGCACAAACGCTACTGCACGGGCAGCTTCGGCTGAAATCTGCGAGGTCTGAGCGTTCAGCAGCGCACTTTCGACATTCAGAAGCACCTGAAAATCGATCAGGCCCGCCTTATATTGGCTACGCCCCAATATGGCTGCGTTGCGCGCACCTTCGCTGGCTTCGCTCAGAGCATCGACTTGCTGCTGATTGGCGTCGAGATCATTCGCGGCTGTCTCGACGTCTTCCAGGGCGACCAGAATGGACTGTTGCCAGGCGGCGAGTGATCCATCGGCGATCGCTTTTGACGCGTCGATTTGAGCGCGTGCGCGTCCCGCATCGAAGAGCAATTGCGAGACGCTGGCAAAAATATTGCCGGTAACGATATCAAACAGATCGGAGATACCGAAGGAAGAGGTTCCGAGCGATCCCGTTAGGCGAGCCAACGGATAAAGCTGAGTGCGCGCCACTCCCACTCGCTCCAGATCAGCGACAAGCCGAGCCTCGGCTGCGCTCACATCTGGGCGCATGCGCAACATGTCCGCAGGCGCGGTTATTGCCACATCAGATGGCGGCTTTGGAACGGCCAGAGGCTCAGCGAGAATTGTACGGTACACCTCACCGGGTGGCTCGCCGATCAATGTCGAAATCGCGTTGGCAGTCGCCACCAAATTGCCTTCGAGCTGGGGGATTGAAGCCGCTGTCTGGGCTTGCTGCGTGCGCGCTTGCTCGACATCAAGGATCGAAACCAGTCCGGCCTGGTTGCGCCATTGGGCAATCTGGAAATTGTCGTTCTGGTTGGCGAGCGAGGCGCGCGCAATGTCGAGCTGCGCGGCAAGCGAACGCGCGGTTACAGTCTGCGTTGCAACATTCGCCACGATGACCCGCTCAAGATCAGCAACGTTAAAACCCGCTGCTCTAAGGTCGGCCTGCGCGGCATTAATCGATGAGCTGATCCGTCCGAAGAGGTCGAGTTCCCAGTTAAAGTCTGCATTCAGGCCGTATTGCAGCTCGTCTCTGGCTAAATCACCAACGTCCCTTCGAACGCTTCCGCTGCCATTTGCAGTGGGAAGACGTGCCGCGCGCGCTTCGCGAAGCCCGGCCTCGGCAGCCCTTAATTGGGCAGCGGCTTGCGCAATATCGAGGTTTTGAGCTTGCGCTTTCTTCACGAACCGATTGACCAGTGGATCGTCTAGCATCTCCCAATAGGTACCAAGCGCAATTTCTGCGCCCTCAGCCTGCGCAAAAGTCCAGCGTTCAGGCAGAGGAACGGCCTGCGCAAGGCTGGGTCGTTCGCTAGCATTTGGCAGAGCACAGGCCTGCAAACCCATCAGCAAGGCGAGACAGGTCAACGCGGTTTTTCTTGATCGTAATACTGAAATTGCCTGCAGCTTCATCGGTGATTTCATCCCAAGCGTTCACAAGCTCCACCCCGAAAAGGAAGATTTGCTCTGCGATTGTGGGAGGGTTTACCGACCGCGCGGATCAGACGCATCGTACTGAGGTACTAGGGCGACATTTTTTCTTACCCTAAGCGGGTAGCGGCTAGCGCCAGATTAGCCCACCATACCCTTTTTCCAGGCGTAGACGGCCGCCTGTGTGCGATCCGCAAGGTAGAGTTTGGATAGGATGTTGCTGACATGGCATTTGACAGTACGCTCAGCGATCCCAAGCTCTTCACCGATCTGTCGGTTTGATTGGCCCGAGGCAATGGCGCGTAAGACTTCGTGTTCTCTTGCAGTCAAATCATCGCCGGCTTCGCCTTGATTTTGCTCCAGCAGGCCTTTGGCAACGCGCTGAGAAATCGTCGCACTGCCACGGCTCGCATCGCGAATGACGATTAACAGGTCTTTGGGGGCAATGTCCTTTAAAACGTAGGACAAGGCGCCCGCGCGAAGGACAGCGCCAACATGCTCTTCACCCTCATGCGATGTGAGGACGACAATCTGTGTGCGAGGACTCGCCGCTTTGGCGCGCCGCACCGTCTCTTCGGCGCTTTGGCCGGGCATCAGCAGATCAAGGAGCAGGATGTCGGGCGCTTTGGCTGCTACTTCATCAACCGCCTCGATCCCGTTTGACGCGGTCCCGATAATCTCGAAATTATCAGCGGCATCGATGAAGGTGGTCAATCCGCGTCGCACGATTTCATGATCATCGGCGATCACCATCGTGATCACGGCGTCTGCATGGTCAACCACTGGCGTGTCTCCACTTGATCTGCGCGCGCGCGCCACTACCGATATCCGATTTGATCGTAAACTGGCCTGATGGCAAAGCTTCAATGCGCCCCGCGACTGACTGTAAGCCCAAGCCTGATCTGGGTTGATCGGTGGCAAATCCGGAACCGTTGTCGAGAACGCTGAGTAAGGCGATTTCGCCCGATCCCTTTAGCGTGATGTCAACCGTATCAGCACGCCCATGGCGCACCGCGTTTGTGATCAATTCGCCCACCGTTCGCACCAGGTCATGCCCGGTTTGAGAGTTAACCCGCATATCACCCCTTATGTCCACGTTCACGGCAATATCAAACTTCTTGCGCAAACGCAGTGCGTTCGCACGTAGTTTTTCGCCTAATGTTTCTTCACCTTCATCACTGGTGCGCAATTGCGCGATTATTTCCACCAGGTCGTTTTGCGCGTCGCGATTGATCTGTTCGGCTTCTGTCAACCGCTGCTGCTGGCCCTCGTCCAAGGTGCCCGCCTTTTCAAGACGATCGCGCAAGGAGGCAAGTTGTAGCCCCAGCGCGAAGAGATTTTGTTTTACGGTGTCGTGTAAATCGCGAGCCAACTGCGTTCGTTCATTGCTGACAGCGAGCGCTTCTTTCACCGCCAGCGAAGCTTCCAACTCGCGCGACATGGCGTTTAATCGTTCGGCGTGCACGCCCAACTCATCGCCGCTTGCAAGCTCGATCTTGGGGCGAAAGTTCCCCTGGCTCCATTGCGCCGTTGCCTTATCCATCAGGGCAAGCCGACGCGTCACATAGCGAGCCGCAACGATCCCGCATAACAACCCCAGAATCGTCGAGACGAGGAAAACACCGATGGTTTGTTCAGGCAGAAACCTCAATGTCGAATATATGGTTGTGGCATAACTAAATGGGGCATGAAGCTTGACAGTTAGAACCCGGTCAATCCCGGGAACTTGCGCTTCCGCTACGATCAGCTCGTCAGAAATCCGATTGTCTCGCCACCTATCGCTGACGCTTTGAACGAAGAGATTACCCGCGGTGTCACTTAACAGGACTGCTGCCTGCGGATCGCCTGTACGCCCAATCACTCTACCATCGAACTGTCTGTCGCGTGTTCGCAACAATAGCAATCGCTCAAGCGTTTCTTCGGCGACCTCCGGGCTGGGCGCGGGATCAGCTGACCACATGCCTGATTGAATCTCGGTCGATAGGAAAAGTTCAAGATTAGCTTGGGTATACGCATCCGCATGGCGTGCTCTTTCAAAAATGACGCTTGACACTGCCAGAACTGTAGACACGCCCAGAAAGGCAACAATTGCGTAGGCGAACCAGAGCCTGACCCACAGCTTGAAGTTCTTGCGGATCATCGATGGCTGACCCATGCGGAGTGCGCTCTCATGTGCGACCAGTCATCCCGCTCATTGTAGCAAGGAAGCTGTTGAAAGACCGGAGGCGACCTATCACCGCGCCGCAAAAATCGGAACATGGTGATGACAAGGGTGTGAAACATTACGTCAAGTCTCCCCCACCGCGCTTTATGGCGGGACTCTATCGATGCTTCACACACTAAAGCCAGACAGTCAAACACTGTTCCATGGCTTTATTCCGCAGACTGTGCGTTATTTTCAACCGCCTTGCGTTTTTCTTCTTTGCCGATTGAGCCGACAGCGTGCGTTTGAAGAACACATAGACGCCGGTGCCACTCGGCCCCTGACTGATTTGGCAGAACCTTATGGCCTAACGAACGGCAAAGTTATTATAGCTATCAGAGACGAGTTCGCGTTAGATTGACAGTTACGTCATCTCCACAGCAGCACCGACAATGCCCTAAAAGCTATGAAGATGAGTCGCTAGAGTTATTGCCTGAAGGCAATGTAACTATGATTGAAATGCCTATCAGCATGGCGAAGTAAGTCTCTTCTGATATGATCTGTGCTGACTTTACCGCTATGATCCCTCCGACCATGACGACATGGGCTAGAATGGCCCAAAGCAGACTTGCCACTATTGTACTCACGCCAGCGTTCTTGGCTGAATAGAACCCCAATAGGGCGATTGGTACAAAGATCAGCACAGAGGTTGCCAGGCCTGGGTTATAAGACGCCGTCATTAGGGCTGCAGCGATATGACTGACAGCGTTGATAAGGGTAATGGCCGCCATGCACAGGAATGGAAATATGCGCTTAGGGCTGAACAGTATTGCAAAAGACCCTACCAGCCAGACGAGCGATGTGTTGATCACGAATATGCCAGCGGGGTCCAGGAACTCGGTGTTCTCTGGTGCACCAAGAGCATCGCGAAGCAGGGCGTTCACATAGCCGTAAAACGCGTAATGGGTGCCGGTCAGATCAATCCAATGCTCTTCAACCTGATGCAATATATAGCTTGCCAACATCAGCACCGAGAGAATTTGGAGGTCATGATAGACAGGTGTGGAACGGTTATTGTGTATTGCCAGAGCCACGAAAACCAGAAAGGGCGCCATGAAAGCACCGATCTTCATCCAATGCTCAAAAAGGAATTTATGCTGGCCAAATGGTACCCATAACAGCGCAAAAGCGAGTCCCAATGCCAAAAGAGCTGCAAATTGCCTATGCATAACGGCTTCGATAATTAGAGATGTGAGTCAATAATGAGGATAGAGTAAGGCTCTATACTCTAAACTGGCACTGCAGATTGCCACTGTTCGCAAAGCTTTGGTTAACGAACTCGGGTCCAGATCTGCGTCTTGCAAATCAATCCACCCGCAATGCAACCTTTGACTTCTATGGTGTTATAATCAAGCGGTTGAATCGTGCCTGAGAACTCCTTGCCAATATCGGCCACATAGGCTTTCCCCTTCCATTTCCCCTTCTTGCCTTCACGAAACTTGCGAAGCATCTGTGTTCCTACAAGGTTTTCGGTACCGCCTTTGGCGGCATCGCGTTTGGCTTTTTCGTTCGCCCAAACAACGGTGCCGCAACGCGTATATTCTCCACATTGCGTCACTTGGATATGGACACTGTTGGATTTATTCCTCCAGGTTCCGAGATCTTCTGGCGACAATTCTTGGGCGATCGCAGGGCTGGTGAAGATAACAAGGCTAGCGGCAGTCAAAAGCGTCTTCATCATACATCTCCTGATAGTTCGATTTTCCAATTAGTAACTCGACAGGCATACACCTTTTCTCGTGTTTTTTGGAACAATACACAGTGTTCGTGAGCGTCTGATCACGCTGCGTCAGTCCTGTTGATGCTGGGAAATTCACCCATATTATAGGCCTGTTGCCAGGCCTGAACCTTAGAAAGTGAGGAGCCTACAAAACTGCCGGCGATGACACGTGGCGATGCAAACCGCGCTCCGCCAAATATTATTGCGCGACACCCTGAGACGGTTGAAATACGCTCGGTACGATCACCATGCACAATCACCAGACTATGCGGCTGCACTTCCTGATCCCCGATACGGGCATCGCCTTCGAGCAGATAAATTGCCCGTTCTTCTATATCACCCGGCAGATTGGCAGTGCTCATGGGAGAACATAGCAAGTCGGCAAACAGCGTTTCACAATATGTGGTCGTTGGCGCACGCTTGCCCCAGGCCGTGCCTATCAGCACTTTCGCCGTAACCCCTGAAAGATCAACGCTTGGCAGGTCTGATGCTTTGTGCATTTCAAAATCCGGCGGCATGTCCTCAAAACGGTCAGGAAGCGCAAGCCACATCTGCAGAAAAAAAGCAGTACGCATCGGCGAGGGATCTTCGCGATCTGGACGTTCTTCATGGGTGATGCCGCTGCCGGCAGTCATCAGGGCAATGTCGCCTGCTTCGATACGTGCGAAATTGTTCGCACTATCGCGATGGATCATCGTTCCTGCCAGAAGATAGGTGAAAGTGGCCAGGCCGGCATGGGGATGCTCGGCAACACCTTGTGCATGATGAAGCGGAATCTCGGCCGGGCCGCCATGATCCATGAAAATGAAGGGGCCCACCATTTTGCGCTGCGGACTGGGTAGGACGCGTCTTATACTAAGCGGTCCCAACATTTCGGAGCGCGGCGCAATAATCTCAAGCGCGGTCATTGGCTGATGCCTCGGCTCTGGTATCAGCTTGAAAGATACAAAGGATTGTCATACCTCCCTTGATACACTGATTAGATAAGGTCTGTTCCTGCGACCCTAAGATGTATAGATTAGCATAGTTCTTTGAGCTCAGCGCGCTCAGATTATTGGCATGCAGTGCGCATTTCCGCACATGCGCATGCGCGGGCACCTATGTCGCAAAGGGCTTACGCTGCGTTGCAGCATATGCAATGCAACTTTCCGTGAACGTAAGCGTTCGCGTGATTATGGCAGCAATAGAGGGTTCGACCATCCGCTTGTGAGCAAAAGACCTTGAGTATAGATCTTTGGAGTGAGATGCGTACCGCCATGGTGGTCGCGCGTTTGGGAACCGTTCGCGCTGCTGCAGACGAATTGGGTCTTCATCGAGCCACCGTCAGCCGTCATGTAGACGCTTTGGAAGAGCGGCTGAAGACCAAGCTCTTTTTGCGTCATAGCAGTGGCTATACCCCGACCAAAGATGGCCTGGCCTTGCGTTCGGTAGCAGAGAGCGCCGACGAGCTCATTTCCCAATTTGTTAGCAAGACAGGCGATAATGAAGACGAACTCGGCGGCGTGCTTACACTTTCGGCTTTAGGGCGAACCTTTCTCGTATTTGCCCCTGCTATCCGATCGTTCAATCAGTTGCATTCGAATGTTTCCATTCGTCTCAATGCGGACTACCGCATCGCCAATCTCGAACTGGGCGAAGCGGACATCGCTATTCGCGTTGGCCCCAAGCCCGCAGAACCCGATTATGTCGTTCTGCCGCTTCATCATTTCACACTCGGTATGTGCGGACACAAAAGCTATTTTGAAGAATATGGCATACCATCGTCTACAGAAGATCTGACCAATCATCGGTTCGTGGCAATCCAATTCCCCAGTGGCCATTTTGACGTTGTCGAGCTTTATGATGCGCCAACCAGAAATATCAGCCTGATCTGCAACGATCCCACAGCCTCTTTCGACAGTATTTGCGCAGGCGGCGGGCTTGGCCTGGTTGAACATAGCGATATTGAAGCCAATTCCGAGCTTCTTGAAGTCTTGCCAAAGGACCCGCCAATTGTCATCCCGGTTTGGCTGGTCACGCATATGGATGTGCACAGAACCAAGTTGATTCAGGCGTTCGTAAAACATCTTAGGGCGTTTGCTGCCCAATTACCGCACACACAGGACTTCCCTATGCAGTCCCCCTATCTCCCTGCGACATGACTGCGTTTGCCCAGAAAGCGGGGCTTTCAAGTCTATACCTTTAAGCTCTGCATATACTATTAGCGTGCCATAGACGAACTGCGCAGCAGACAGATAACTGGTCCAGACATATGCCTTGGTAGAGCGCAGATCAGAATTTGATCCGTGGACGAAGCCATGATGTCAGCCCATCCCTCAGCCAGCCAACACAACCCAGTATCGGTCCCAACAGGCGGAACATATGGATGCGAAAGAAAAGCGGGTGCAGCATGCTCGCCCACATGCCGCTGATAAGGATGGAGGGTACAAAGCCCTTTTTCGGAAGCGATCCATAGCTGCCATACGCGCCAAGTGAAACCAGCGAACCGCGATCATTGTAATGAAAAGGCTCGCTGGGCTTTCCTTGGATATCATCCATGATGGCTTTTGCCAGATAAGCTGCCTGCTGACTGGCGACTTGTGCTGTGGGCGGTAGTGGCGCTTCAGCGCCGTCCGGAACCAGAGAACTGCAATCGCCCAACGCATAGATGCCATCGACATCCTTTGCTCGCAGCCAGGCGTCGACCTGCACTTGCCCTGAACGGTTAACCGCCAGACCCCGCGCATCGCTGAGCAATTGTCCGGCGCGAACACCTGCTGCCCAGACTTTCAGCGCTGCATCAATCCGTTCGCCTCCGGGTAACTCAAAACCCCGTTCATCGACCGATTCGACACGCTGATTGCAAACTATGCGCACGCCAAGCCCTTTTAGTCTTTCAGCAGCACGTGCTGCGCCCGTTTCATCTATGGCTTTAAGAATCCGTGAATTCGCCTCGATCAAAGTCACATCGAGTTGCTTTTCTAGATCAGAGGCGCCAAAGCTCGCGCCGACCTCGATCAATTTGCGTATCTCGGCCGCGAGCTCAACGCCCGTTGCTCCGCCGCCGACAATCGCCACGCGAATAGGGCCTTGTGTGAACACCTGTTTTGCGACTTCGGTACGCAACATCTCATTGAACTCAAGCGCATTGCGAAGGTCGTCTATGAAGTGGCAGTGCTGGTGAGCACCGGGTGTTCCAAAATCATTTGCGCGGCTTCCCAGTGCCAGCACTAGTCTGTCATAGCGAACAGTGCGCTGGGGCGGGCGATGATCGAACGTGCCAGGAAAGCCGATTGTGATTGCCCGTGAGGCATGGTCCAGAGAAGCCATCTCTCCTGGTACAAAAGCAAAGTGATTACGCCGGGCCTGAACCGGAAATGCCAGTCCTTTGTCGTGGGGATCAGCGGTGCCGGCCGCGAATTCATGCAGCATGGGTTTCCAAACGTGCAAAGGGCCGCGGTCTATCAAAGTGATATGGGCTCGCTTCTGCCGGCCAAGGCTGCGGCCCAGATCGCTGACCAAAGCGAGACCGCCAACACCGCCACCAACAACTACAATCCGCTTCAATGCGCTGTCATTATCAGCCATCGACGACGATCCAGAGTAATAGGAATATCAATGCGCCCGTTCCGAACCCAACTGCAAAGAGCCGCCAGAAAGGTCCCTTGCTGCTCATGCAAATGCAGGCTCTCGCGATGGTGCTGTGCGAACCGCATTGACGCGGCTCAGGACAACGAGACCGATAATGGCGGAGATAGCCGAAGCGATCAGAATCGAGAGCTTGGCACCCTCAAGTACGCTGCCCTCGAAAGCGGCGCTGGCCACAACCAGAGACATCGTAAAGCCGACACCCGCTAATGCAGCCCCGCCCGTGAGCTGGGCCCAGCTGATCTCTTCAGAAAGTGTTGCGATACCAGCCCTGGTCGCGATCCAGCAGGCTCCGACAATCCCCAGCGGCTTGCCGATGCAAAGCCCAACCAGGATGCCAAGTGTTACAGGGTCGGCTATTGAAAATATCCCGCCAGCGATCACGATCCCAGTATTCACAAAGGCAAAAAGTGGCAGGATGAGATAATTCACCCATCTCTCAAGGAAGTGCTCCAAATAATAGGCAGGCTCTTGAAGGCGATCGACAACAGAACGCAACGTCGCCAGAGCATTTGACCGGACAGGTGTGTGGCCCTCAGTGTATTGAGCATGCGCAATTTCGCGTTCGAATATGACTGCCGTTTGTGCGGCCGCACCGACAACATCGCCGCCCGGGCGTGAGGGTATCATTGCGGCGGTAATCACGCCTGCCAGAGTCGCATGAAGCCCGCTTTCATGAATAAAGTACCACATCACGACACCGATGATGATGTAAGGTGCAATCGTGTAGACTCGCCGCCAGTTAAGAACAACGAGGGCCGCGACACACGCCACAGCTGACAGGAAAGCAACCAAATCGAACCCGTGTCCGTAAAAGATCGCAATGACAAGTATGGCACCAAGATCATCGGCAACGGCAAGTGCGGAAATGAAGACTTTGAGCGTGATCGGAACGCCGGTTCCAAGCAATGCCATAAGGCCCAGCGTGAAGGCGATATCCGTCGCCATCGGAATGCCCCAGCCATGCGCACCCGGTCCGCCAAGGTTTATCGCAGCATAAAGCGCAGCAGGCATGACCATCCCGCCAATGGCGCCTATTACCGGCATGGCGGCTCGCTTCATATCGGAGAGCTCGCCATAGAGAATTTCGCGTTTGATTTCGAGGCCGATAAGCAGGAAGAAAATTGCCATCAGGCCATCATTGACCCACACTTCAAGTGGCAGCAAATACCCCGCTGTGCCCGAAACGAACCCAAGCTCAAGCGTGCGCCATTGTTCATAGCTCTCTGAAAAACCCATATTGACGAGCGTTAGGGCAGCCAGTGTCGCCAGTAACAGGGCAAAAGCCGCAGACGCTCCCCAGTCAAAAAAGCCCGAAATGGCAAGGCTGATTGGTCGCGGCCCGTTTGCGGCGATGGCTTCCCGCAAAGCATATTCATCGAGTGGGCCCGTATAATGCTGGTCATTGATGGTGAGGGCGGGCGCAGCGTCAATGGACGCATCCAGCGCAGCTTGGCGTGTAGCCTCGATTTCCTCATCACGACTTGGAGCGTTGAACGCGGCGACAAATGTCTTGGACGGCAAGCCAATCAGGCTTGCAAGTGTAATCGCCTCTTGTTCAGAAGCGACCGGGCCGTTTTCCAGCAACGCCTCATGCATTTCCTTAAGGTCGCCAAGAGCTCGGGCCGCCAAAGCCGTGCGCGCGGAAAAGCGTGTCTCATCACTTGAAGTCGTGCCGACAAGATAGCGATACTCTAGCGTGACTTCATCGCCAAAGGCGTCAACTGCCCGCTCGACCAGATGGCGGGCTTCGTGGGCCGTAAGCACATTATAATCAACATATACCGTAACGCGTGTTTCCGGGCAGCGCGAGCTCATAGGTCAGTCACCTTGATCATTCGTCATCGTGGGATCACCAAGCTGCCGCATGACCTCAAACAGGAAGGCAGTATCCAACCCGAACAGTATAAACCCATCGGTTGCGATGAATCCCGCCAACAGGCGCCATTGGTCTGGCATGGTGACATCGCCATAGCCGAGTGTCGTGGCCGAGATCATGGCAATATAGAGCGAGGGCTCAAAGCCTTCGAAGATACCCAGCGCCAGGAAAAGAGCCGCCCAAAGCGCCATTATCGCAACAAGCACCAATGCCAGGGTGCTGGTAATCAGCGTTATTGTTATAGTGTGTGCGAAAAGTCCGAGTGGGCCAACGCGCATGGCGCGTGTTGCCTCAAGCAAACGCGCGCACAGGATGATGGCGAAGGCTCCGATTCCTATCGTCACAGTCAACATTGCTGTTCCGACAAGCATTTGGAGCGCCATTTCAGTTCTGCACTTCGTCTGGGGGCGTGTCCCAGGAACCGCCAAGGGCGAGGTTGAGGTTAACCCATTGATCAACCCGGGCGCGCTGAATGGAAACAAATTCCTGCTCGGTAGAAAACTGGCGCTGTTGGATATTCAGAAGATCAATAAGATCGGTTTCGCCTTCTTTGTAACGAAATTCAGCCAAGCGGACCGCTTCGATGGCTTCATCACGTGCATCAAGAAGCGCGCCTTCCCGCAAGCGCAGCACCGTGAACTGGTCAAGATTGTTTTCGACCTCTTCAAGTGCGCTCAACGCAGTGGCAGCGTAATTCGCAACCGCTGCGCGTTTATTGGCGTCTGCTTCGTCCACCTGTGATCCTCGAAGATCGCCATCAAATATTGGCTGGAGCAAACTGCCGATTACGGACCAGACGAGGTTGCGGCCATCAAGAATATTATCGAGTTCGTTGGAAGAACCGCCAACACTGCCTGTCAAGTTCAAGATCGGCAAGCGCGCCGCCTTTGTCTGATCAAGCTCTGAAAAGGCAGCAGAAACATCGCGTTCTGCGGCAATCACGTCTGGGCGTCTTTCCAATAATTGCGAAGGTAAACCGGAGGGCGGTGCGGGCGGTGTCGCCGGGAGTTGCTTGGCACCTTCCAGAGTTGTGGACGGATAACGGCCGACCAGAATTTCAAGTGCGCGAACGGCGCTACGCTTGGCACCAAGAGCGTTTTCCAGACTATCGCGAATGGTTGCGAGATCAGAAGCGGCAGTCCGCAGGTCTTGTTCATCGGCATAACCTTCGCGCACACGGACCCGTACGATGCGATCAATTTCGGCATAAGAATCATAGGTGCGTTGTGCGACGTCGATCTGAAGATCGGCTTCAATCACGGCGAAATAGGATTGCGCTACTGCCGCGGCGAGCGAATATTGGGCAAAGCGGAAATCGGCTTCGACCGCTTGAGCGCTGGCATAAGCGGCGTTACGCCCGGCGCGAATGCGACCCCAAAGGTCGGCTTCCCAGCTGGCCTGGAGCGAGAAATCATAATCAGGTGAGAGAAACACCGAACTGGTTTGGCCAGCAGTGGGGTTTTCAAATAGCTCGCTCTCGCGCGCTGTAACACCTGCATCGATTGCCGGAAACAATGCTGACCGCGCTTGCCGTGCAATTGCATAGGATGCCTCGACATTGGCCGCTGCTGCCAGAATATCGCGATTGGCAAGCTGTGCCTCGCGCACAAGTTCGACAAGGACAGGGTCTCCGAGCTTTTCGATCCAGCCGATCTCGACTTCACCTGGCAAAGCGCCATCAACAAGCCATTGTGAAGGCAACTCCGGTAGGCTTTGGCGGGTTGCTTCGCGCACTCCCTCTTGCGTCGTGAGCGATGCGCATCCCGCCAGCGCAAGGACCGCGGCCCCGGCCAGGAGGAAGCGAATACCGATCACGACGCCGTTCCTTCAGCTCCGGAAGAGGGAGCTTGGTCAGGCGCTTCATTCTTTGCTGTCTCATCATTTCGGATACCGAAAAAGATTGCATAGAAAACCGGGACTACGGCTAGCGTTAAGACGGTCGCGAAGCTCAGGCCGAAGACCAAAGTCACAGCCATTGACTGGAAGAAAGCGTCGGTGAAAAGCGGGATCAGGCCCAGGATTGTGGTTCCAGAGCTCAACAGCACAGGACTGAAGCGGCTTGCCGAGCTGTCGACAAGCGCGTCAAAGCGCGGCTTGCCATCAGCAATCTGCTCGTCAATTTCATCGACCAGCACAATCGCGTTTTTGATAAGCAGTCCGGCCAGCGACAGAAAACCCAAGATCGCCATGAACTCGAACGGCACACCCATGAGCAGCAACCCAAATGTGACCCCGACCAGTGCGAAGGGCACAGTCAGCCAGATCACCAGAGGCTGTCGCAATGCGTTGAACAGCAGGATGACGACCAGCACCATTGCTCCGAAGCTGTAAGGAATGATGCTTGCCAGATTCTCGTTTGCCTCAGCGCTGTCACCCAGCTCGCCATTCCATTCAAAAGAATAGCCGGGCGGAAGCTCCATCGCTTCGATTTCGTCTTGGACCGCGCTTTGGAGATCTCCGGCGATAACCCCTGGCACAGGATCAGCCTGCGCGCTGATCGCGTAAACCTTGTCGATTTTCTTCAGGCGGTTGTTGCGGAATACAGTGTTGATGTCGTCAGCCACCTGGGCGAGTGGCACAGTGTCGCCCGCTGCATTGTTGACCGGGACGCTATTTATACTCGTGACATTGTTTCGTTCGTTGGGAGGGGCCCGATATTTGATAGGAATGAGGTCATCACCTTCACGATAAGTGCCAACCTGATAGCCGCTATAGGCCCGCGCTACAGAAGTGCCGAGATCGGTTCGCGATATGCCTGCACGTCGGCCGCGATCATCTGCATAGTCAATCTCAACAACGGGGACAGGTTCGCGCCAATCATCCTTGACCATCATCGAACCTGGCGTTGCCCGCAGGATATCTTGCGCCTCATTAGAGAGCCGCCGCAGCACTTTGGGATCAGGTCCGAGGAAGGTCGCCTCTATCTTTGATCCGCCACCGGGTCCCATCGAGAAACGCCACGCCCGTGCCAGAGCGTTGTCGATATTCGTATCGATATAATCCTGGATTTCAAGAATGATCCGGTCGAGCTGGTCTGAATCTTCCACCTTGATGAGCAGCTGCGCATAGGCGCTGTTTTGACTCTCGAAAGTGTATATCAGCATGTAGCGTTGCGTGCCGCCGCCGATAACCGACTTTATATGATTAACCCCGTCAATTGTGGCGATGAACTCGGCAAGTTCACCAAGGCGCTGGTCCGTTACTGTAATATCTGTGCCCTCAAGCCCCCAATAATCCACTACGACCTGAGGCGAGGTCGTTGCCGGAAAGAAGCCCGATTTGACGTAATTGAAGCCGTATAGTGACACCGCAAACAGCACTACCGCGACCACCACCGTGATGTAACGGACGCGGATCAGCGCTGCGACAAAGCCTTTGAAGGCGGCCATGAAACGGCTGTCTTGCTGATCTTCGGTGCCATCTCCAATTTCGTGCTTGAGCATCAGGTCACACAAAAACGGCGTAAGCGTGACAGCGAAAAGCCAACTGAACATCAGCGAGATCAGGATCACCCAGAACAGGTCCCCGGTGAACTCGGCTGTTGATCCAGGTGCAAAGCCGACGACCGAGAAGGCGAGAATCCCAACGATTGTGCCGCCAAGAAGGGTCCATAGCGACTTGGCGATCACTTTCTTGGCTGCTTCCAGCAACGTTTCGCCGCGCTTCATGCCAGCTATGATTCCATCGGTCACAACGATGGCATTGTCGACCAGCATTCCGAGCGCAATGATCAGCGCACCCAATGAGATCCGATGCATCGGGACATTGACGATATACATTATCGCGAGGGTCGCAGCGACAGTGATAAGCAGGACCAGTCCGATGATCAGGCCGGAGCGCACGCCCATGAAAATCAGCAGAGTGACAATGACGATCGCCAATGCGGTGGCAAGGTTCACGACAAAGTCTGTGATCGATGCATCGACGACCGTACCCTGATGATAGAATTCCTGCAGTTGCATTCCGGCAGGACGTGAGGTTTCCAATTCGGCGAGACGTGCATCAATGTCTTTGCCGATGGCCACAACATTGGAACCTGAAACAGCCGCGATCCCGATTACCAGTGCAGGTTCATCATCATAGCGTGTTATCAGGCTGGCCGGGTCCTCATAACCACGCGTCACAGTGGCAATGCTTCCCAAACGGGCGACGCTGCCATCGGGCGATGAAATCAGGACGCTTTCGATCGCCTCAACGGAATCGACATCACCGGTGGCAGTAACTACCAAACGCCGTTCATCGATCTTGACGCTGCCCGTTGGCACAATCGCGTTCTGATTGGATAGCTGCGTAAAAATCGTATCGATTGAAGGCCCCAGCGAAGCGACTCTCTCGCTGGGTATTTCGATATAAATGGTTTCTTCAAGATCACCAGTGATGTTGACTTTGCCGACCCCTGGGACTGCCAGCAGCTCAAGTCGCAGTTCCGAAGCATAGGAATCGAGTTCGGCATAGGAATATCCCTTGCCGGTCAGCATGTACATGATGCCGAAGACATCGCCATATTCATCATAAACGAATGATGGCCCCGCGCCCGAGGGCAGATCGCCTTGTGCATCGTTGACCTTATTGCGCAGCTTGTTCCAGATCTCCTGAAGGGCAGCTTTGTCCTCTGCTGCGGAGAACTTGATCTCCACTTCAATCTCGGAAAAGCCGTCAGAAGAAGTCGACGTGAGTTCATCAATCTCGGGCATTTCCTGTAGCTTGGTTTCCAGAGGCGTTGTCACCTCCGCGGCTACTTCCTCCGGGCTGGCTCCGGGGTAGGGGGTCAAAACTTGCGCCACCCGGATGGTGAACTCCGGGTCTTCGAACCGCGGCATTTCCATATATGCCTGGTAGCCCATCGCAACCGACAGGACGATAATGATCCACATGATCAACCGGTTCTTGATGCTGAATTCAGCAATATTCATGCGACCGGCCCCGGCTTGATCTGTTTTGCGCTCAGGGTGTCCACTGGCGCACCCGATCACCCTCATTGAGGTAGGCGCCGCCGACAGCGACGATAGTCTCGCCGGCTTTCAAACCTTTGCTGACAACAATGCGGGTACCAACGCTGGAGGCAGTCTCAATCACGCGCTTGGAAATGGTCCGTTCAACAGGTTTGACAACCCAGACATAGGACTTGCCTTCGTGACGGAATATTGCGGAGAGTGGCACAGTAAGTCCGGTATTCTCCTCGCTATTGGCGTCGAAGATCTTGGCGCTGGTGAGCACACGGGCGGTCATTCCATTCAGGACCAGCAGGTCCGCAGGGGGAGAAAATGTGAACTTCGCATCAAAGGTCTGCGTCGAGGTGTCTGCTTGTCCTGCTGCCTCACGGAAAGTAGCGGGAAATTGTTGGCCGGGCGCCGCATCCAGCTCGACCATGGCTTCTATTGATTGCAGCTTTGGTGAATTGATGACGAAGCTTCCCGGCACATCAATTATCGCCTCAACCTGATTGCTCTGCAGCGTGAGGATGGGGGTTTGCGCAAGGACACTCTGGAACTGCTCCACATAGGTCTTGCCCACTCCGCCATTAAAGGGCGCAATCAGTACCGTATCGGCCAGATCTTTTTTTGCGCTGTCTAATGCCGCTGCGGCTACCTCGCGCTGGGCGAGACGGCTCTCCAGCACGCTTTGGGAAATGGCATTTTCATCAATAAGGCGCTTTGCCCTTTCGAATTCGCTTTGCGCGTTTCGATACTCGGCGGCCGCCTGAGCCACATTGTTTTTGAAGCTGCGTGAATCGAGGCGGGCGATTACCTCTCCTTTGCGAAACCGCTTGCCTTCAAGCGCACGCCAATCGGTGATCCGGCCTGATACCTGAAAGGCAAGGTCTGTGCTACGTATCGATCTGATGCTCGCTGGGTAAGAGTTACGAAGCCGTGTATTCGCTTTTTCAACCTTGGCGAGTTTGACCGCTCGCGCGGGCGCTTCGCCTTGCAGCTCGACTTCATCGGAACAGCCAGCAACGCACAGTCCAAGTACAAGTAGAACGGCGAAAGATTTGCTCAACTATCACCCCAATTTTCTTTTCGTCGAGAATTTTACATTGCGAAACCACTCCAGTTTCATCTCAAACTGTTCAGGTAGAGTCGACGGACCTCAGCGCGCAGGGGGTGCGCATTTTTGCATAGGAGAAAGGCTGCACCTGCAAGCCATTGTTATTAAAATGTTTTAATGAAGGAAGCTTCTAATATGCTTCTCGGTATAATAGCCTATACGTGATTTTAATGCGTAAAGATGGCGGCGCACTGCTCTTGTCAGATCAATGTGGCAGCAAATATCAAGCGTCAGCCGTCCTGCTAGATGGACCCTTCATGGCTTGAAGAACAGCAAGGACAGGGCGCTCTGTGTCTGGCGGAGAGGATTGCGCGCTAGATTGATAGCACCGACGCGGTTGTCCAGCCCCAGGCTATGGGTTGCATAATTGCCAGTACCTCCAAGAAAATACTTCCATGCCATCCATCGTGCCATTGTGTTTTCCGTCGCTGCTCCATAGTGAGCACAAGGCGCGATAAACACCGCTCTGCCGAGGATTGAAAGCTGAACGATATTTTGGCACTACCGGTCAACACAGTTGTAGTTTCGTAAGGTAAAGGGTGTGTTGCGATCTTCTCGCGAGTTTGGACAGCCTAAATCAGTGGGTGACGAAAGCGGAGCAGTGCCATCAAGTGGCGCCAAACCAACTATCCAAAGCCGAATTGCGCGCCTTTATGACGAATATTTCTCAGAAATCGTGGCGGGGCTTACCTCGACTTATGGCTTGGGGCCGCCCGATCCCGAGGATGTGGCCCAGCGGGCCTTTGCCAATCTGAGCGCACGTGAAGATCTCGATCACATAAAGGATAGCAAGAATTACGTGTGGGTTGCAGCACGGAATCTCATGCTAACCGAGATCCGTGCTCTCGGCGTGCGCTCGAAATATGCGAGTTATCTCACCCAAGACTCTTTCATCGAGGAATGCGACGAAATTGATCCCGAAAGAGTCTTGATAAGTAGAGAGGAGTTGAAACTCGTGACCGAAGTGCTCGCAACCATGTCAGAACGTCGTCGCAATATCTTTCTGGCCAAGCGGGTCGATGGACTTTCGGCTGAGGCGGCTGGGCGCAAATATGGCGTAAACCGCTCATCTGCAGTCCGGCATATCGCGATCGCAACCGAACAACTCACCAAGGCTCTCGCTAGAGGCGCCGCTAAAGCGCGCAAGGATGGTTAAGCTCATGACGCAAAGCGAGCCTAATCCTAGCGAGGCGCAAATGTGGCGCGCGAGAATGGAGGAAGGACTCTCGCAGCATGAGGAGGCGCAATTTAAGCGTTGGCTAGCGGAAGATATCGCTCACCGGGATGCGTTTCTCGAAGCCGAGATAGCCTGGGGTAGGCTTGCAACAATAGCATATGATCGACCCGATGCATGCGATGCTTTGAGCGCCGCTAACGATTCTGATGGCCCGGACTGGGATCGGTATTCAAAAACAGCGTCAGCTTTCTCCTCAGCAGGAATAAGAGCCATCGCTGCCTCTGTGGCGATTATGCTTGTACTGGGAGGCATGCTACTCACGGGAACCTTGCCCGAATGGACTACAGGTGATGAACCTCAGCGCTATCAACTGGCCTCATCAGAAACCCAGAAAAAAGTCGCTAAATTACCAGATGGAACGCGGATCACACTGGAGCCCGGCACGCAACTGGTGGCTGTCTACTCTGAAACATCCAGAAGCCTAACTCTTAGCGCAGGCGAAGCGTCTTTTAAAGTTGCGACAGACCTTGAGCGGCCGTTCCTGGTTCAGACCGGAGCGGCGACAATAACCGTCACAGGAACTTGGTTCGATACCAAATTAAGGGATCAAGGCGTTGAGGTACGGGTGCGTGAAGGATCGGTCGATGTTGGTCCGCCAATTAATGAGCGTGCAAATAAGAAATCAGACGGGGCAATATCCCTAGTGGCTGGCGAGAGAATTTGGACTGAAGATGGCATCAAAGTCACCCGCCTGGAAGGCAAATTCGGAGCTGAGTCGCAGACCATATCGGTTCAGCAAACGCCACTAACTGCCTTTGAGCCAGAGCAGCTCACCTATCGCGAGGCGCCGCTTTCACAGGTTGTGGCGGACATTAATCGGTTTGCTCGAAAGCCGGTCAAGCTCGACCCTTCAGCATCGCACCTGACCTTGTCTGGGCGCTTCAAAAGCGATGAGGTTGAGGGCATGATTGTGACGATCGAAGAGGCCCTGCCTGTCCGAGTGGTCGACGAGAACGGCGAGCGATTGATCGTGATCGAGTAGGCAAACAGGCAAAAGCCTTCAGGTACCACGTCCTTTTCGGATGAAATTCCGCTCGCTTCCAAAATTTGTTGCGACGCTTTCCCTTGGGCGAGAGTCTTTAACCTGAATGAGACTGCAAATCAGTCGCAAAAATATTCAGAAGGGGCCTCTACTAAATGATACGCAATGCAACCGACCGGGTCGGCCGAACAATCCTGTGTGCCGTGTCGGCTATTGCAATGGCATCGCATGCAGCACCGGCTTTGGCACAGAATGAAGAGCGCCTGCAAATCTCTATTGAAGCGCAGCCTTTGGGAGCAGCACTTCTGGTGATTAGTGATCGATATGATGTCTCGATTATCGTTCCCGATGAGCTCACACGCGGTCTTTCTGCACCGACTATTTCCGGGGATCTGACCGCTGAGCAGGCGCTGGAGCGTGTGCTGGAGGGATCGGGTCTGACGGTCAAGCGGTCATCCAGTGGTGCGTTTGTGGTCACGCAAGATGGATCCAAGGCAAACGATTATGAAGATGATGCGATCATCGTCACTGCTACCAAGCTTCAGAGCAGCATTCAGGATACGGAGGCTTCGGTCGAGGTATTCGATCAAGAAAGGCTGGACCGCGAAGAAATCGTCGATCTCCTGGACCTTATCTTGCGCATTCCAAACGTGTCTGCCGGGAGCGGGCAGGGCAATGACTTTTCAATCCGTGGCATTGGCCGCAATGGCGCAACTGGCGCAGGCGGGGGCGTTGCTTCCAACGTCTATGTCGATGGAGCGCCACTGTCAGGCGGCGCATTGTTGCGTGGCCCATTGTCCCTCTGGGATATTGGTCAAGTCGAAGTATTGCGCGGGCCCATTTCCTCGGTCCAGGGGCGAAACGCGCTGGCCGGAGGTATTTTCGTATCAACCGCTGACCCGACCTATGATTTCGAAGGCAAGGTTCGAGCAACCTATGGTCGGTTCAACGAAGTACAGTTGGCAGCGGCCCTTAGCGGGCCGATCATTGAAGACCAAATTGCAGCAAGGATTGCAGTGGATTACCAAACGTCTGATGGCTTCATCCAGAACGTAACCGTTGGCCAGCCTGCCAATGACCGGGAGTCGCTATTAATCCGCGGCAAGCTCTTGATTGAACCCAAAGCTCTGCCTGGTTTTTCGACCAAATTCACGGTCGATTATATCGATGCTGTTGTTGGCGGGCCTGCGCCGATTATCTTCTCAGGTCTGGCCGTGACAGACCCCGCTTTCCAGGACTTCGACTTTTTCGATTTTGAGACCTTTGGTGCCTTCCCCCAAAACAGCACGGAAAGCCTCCGTATAGTCAATGAAACGGTCTATGAGTTTACAGAAAACTGGCTGGTCCGCAGTATCTTGACCTATGAGGACACAAATATCATCCGAGGGATCGGCCTGCTAGA
The DNA here is from genome assembly GCA_038746055.1 of Pseudomonadota bacterium. Lineage (GTDB taxonomy): Bacteria > Pseudomonadota > Alphaproteobacteria > Sphingomonadales > Sphingomonadaceae > Erythrobacter. Next base: position 12,373 of record JBCDKX010000001.1, on the reverse strand, counting down.
TGACGAACCGCTTAGCCCAAGTTTCACCCGCAATAGAGTTGATCCTGAGATATTTTCCGCAGAAACGCGTATCGAATTCAACTACGATAAAATCCGTGGCTTTGTGGGTGGCTACTATTTTGAAGACAATGGACGCACGCGCAATTTTATCCAAAATGGTCTTAGTGGGATTAACCCTCTATTTGCCGCAGCCAATCCGGCGGATAGTTTCATTACAGCCACCTCATTTGGTGGCAGCAATGCTGAAAACTTCGCTGTTTTCGGGCAGGCCGAATGGGATATTGACGAACACTGGCGGTTGAATTTTGGCTTCCGCTACGACAATGAGCGGATCGGAGGATTTGGCTCTGGCCTTGTCGTCGATGTAGAACCGGACAACTGTGAAGTGTCGCTGCCGGGGGCTATTTTTGGTGCCCCTGTGCCCTTCATCGATGTCGCGTGTCAAACCGTGCTTGACCAATTGTTTGGAACAGCGGGACCAGGGGAGACCGAAATCAACGAGGGGCCTTCCGATCGTTTCGAGGCCTTCCTGCCGCGGGCGGCGATTACCTATAGTTTCGACGACGATCACTCGATATTCCTCTCCTTCCAGCGCGGATATCGCGCCGGTGGATCACAATTTGTGCTCGCACCCACGAATGTCCCTGGTGTGAATGAAAACATCTTAAACACGTTCGACCCGGAATTTCTCGATACAATCGAAATTGGCACAAGAAATGTCCTGCTGAATGGCCAGTTGACCATCAACGGCAACATCTTTTATTCAAAATATAGAGATCAGATTACCCAGCTTAATGGGCCGATACAGGAAGTGGACGGCCTTGATGACTTCCTGGCAAATGCAGGAGAATCGACGCTTTATGGTGCGGAATTTACGATCGATTATAACCTCGATAAGAACTGGAATTTCTTCGCCAGCATCGGCCTGCTCGAGACAGAATTTGATGATTTTGAATTCGCGTCCACAGGCGATTTTCAGAACCTAGCCGGCAACGAATTTCCCTTCGCGCCGAACCTGACGTTCACCTTCACGACGAACTACAAACATGAGTCCGGCTTTTACGCAAGTGGCACGCTCACATACACTGGCAGTCAATTCACCGATCCCACCAACCTGGCAAGTGAGGATTTCGAGCAGGCATTTGCCGATGCCGGGCTAGACCCAAATTTCGGCGCGACCCTTACAGAAGAAGTTGAAGACTGGAGTGACATCACCCTCCGTGCCGGCTTCCGAAAAGGAAACTTCGACGTTTTCGCGGCTGTCACAAACCTCCTGGACGTAGAGCAGCTAAGAAGCCGCAGCTTCGGTATTGTTAATACACAGACAGGTGCGATCATGCTGGATCAGGGGGTTGTCGGCCTGGTGGTTCCACCGCGCAGCTTTCGGATTGGCGTAGATTTTTCATTCTAACAGAGCGTGCGTTGCGGGGGAGAACAGACAGTCAGCAGACGGCTCAGTTTGAGCTATCGTTTGTTGCCTGAGATTGTGGGTGAATGCAGAGGGCAACTTGATGTGACGTGCTTTCCGAGCAAGCTCAACTTCTTGGCATGCGTATAGCCTGAGCTTCCGCAGGATGTTGTCAGATCAACGTGGCAGCTGAAGGTCGGAGCTGGTAGCGGCAGGGAATGAGTCGCAAGTCAACAGTCAAACCTCCCAGTCCATTTAAGCGCTTTAACTCGTCGCCCGCGGTTATCGACCTCATAGTCATGATATACATTCAATTTCCGCTGAGTTTGCGGAAAATAGGAGATTTGTTCTTCGAACGCGACATCGACATTTACAACGATACCTTGTGCTTCTCCGCCATCTAGCCTTAGCACTTCGCATAAAAGCAACCTACCGATGATAGCTGAGCGTTATCTTGATCTGTCTGATCAAGAGCTACTGTGCTTATCTTGCGATAAGGTCTATTGTGAAACCGACATTGCCGGCGAATTACTTCCGGTAGATGGTTTGCTTGTGCTGCGCTAATATCGCTCAGATTAGAGTGAATTATACCATTACAGAAAATTGGAACGCACCGTCATGATTGAAGCCAAAAGCTGTTCTGCGCTGTTGCTGTTTGGTGCCACGGGTGATTTGGCGCGGCGTAAGTTGTTGCCTTCGCTGTTTGCGCTGCATGAAGACGGATTGATCAGTGAGAGCCTGCGCATTGTCGGCACGGCGCGCAGTGGCATGGACGACGCTGCCTATCGTGAAATGGCGCGAACGGCATTGGATGCGTTTCTGCCCGATGACCGCAAAAATGCTAATGCGATACAGAGCTTTTTGGAGCGTCTCTATTATCAGCCGCTGGACGCTTCGACGATACAAGGTTTTGATGCGTTGGCGCAGAAGCTCGGCGATATCTCCGACGGCCTCGCCATCTTCCTCTCTACCGCGCCATTTCTGTTTGAACCTACGATAAAGGGGCTGGCCAGTGCCGGTCTTACCGGTGAACAGGTGCGGATCGGCCTGGAAAAGCCGCTGGGCAATGATCTGGAAAGTTCGGCCGCCATCAATGATGCCGTTGCCAGTGTTTTCAGCGAGGATCAGATTTTCCGTATCGACCATTATCTCGGCAAGGAGACGGTGCAGAACCTGATGGCGCTGCGCTTTGCTAATATGATGTTCGAGCCGCTATGGGATGCGGGGCAGGTCGATCATGTCGAGATCACTGTGTCCGAAACCGTCGGTCTGGAAGGGCGGCATGGCTTCTATAATGATACCGGAGCGCTGCGTGATATGGTGCAGAACCATATGCTGCAATTGCTGGCACTTACCGCGATGGAGCCGCCGGCGGACCTTGATGCGGCATCGGTGCGTGATGAGAAGGTGAAGGTGTTGCGCTCGCTGCGCCCGGTAAACGATAGCGAGATGGTGCGCGGTCAATATGGCGGCGGTGCGATTAGCGGTGAGAGCGTCGATGGTTATGCCGAGGATCTGGGTGAAGCAAGTGACACCGAGACCTTTGTCGCGATCAAAGCGCATATCGACAATTGGCGCTGGCGGGGTGTGCCCTTTTACCTGCGCACCGGGAAAAGGCTGGCCGAACGGCGCAGCGAGATTGTCATCCAGTTCAAATGTGTACCGCATAATATCTTTGCCGCGCGGGGTGGGAAGCTCAATGCTAACCGTCTGGTCATCCGGTTGCAGCCAGAGGAATATGTCCGCCTGCAAGTGATGGCGAAACAGCCGGGTATGGACCGTGATGCTGTGGTGTTGCGTGAGGTGCCGCTTGACCTTTCGCTTACGCAAGCCTTTGCCAAGGCGCGGCGGCGTATCGCCTATGAACGACTATTGCTTGACCTGATTGATGGCGATCCGACGCTGTTTGTCCGCCGCGATGAGGTGGAGGCGCAATGGCGTTGGATCGACGACATCCGCGCCAAATGGGTGGAAGCAGGCGAAGCACCCAAAGCCTATGGTGCGGGCAGCTGGGGGCCGAGTGCCGGGATCGCGCTCACTGAACGCGATGGGGTGAGCTGGAATGAGTGATCAGCGCGCTATCACCATTATCGAAAATACCACCAGCGCCATGGTTGCCGATGCGGTACAGGCGGCACTGCAAAAGCAGGGAAAACGGGCCATCGCCGTGCCGGGGGGCAGTACACCTTTTCCCATCTTTGCCGAATTGGCAGAGCGCCCGATCAAATGGGATGATGTGCTGCTGACATTGGGTGATGACCGTCTTGTGCCCGGCGATCACAAGGCCAGTAATCATGGCCGACTTGCCAACGCACTAGAGGCAACCGAAGCTGTGGTGACGCCGCTGCAAGAGTTTGACAATCCGCCACCACGCTTCGATCTGGTGTGGATCGGCATGGGGACGGACGGCCATATCGCCTCGCTCTTCCCCAGCAGCGACCCGCACCCTTATGGCGACCCAGCTATCATCACCCTGACACCCAATCCGTTGCCGCCCGAAGCACCCTTTGACCGGATCAGCCTCAATATGGCGGCGATTAACAATAGCGATGCTATCATCCTGGTTGGCAAGGGCGCAGAGAAGCGCAATGTGCTTGATGGAGCACTGGCAGGTGAGAATGACCTGCCAATTGCGCGATTGTTGCGCAGTGCTGGCCCACCTGTCACCATATACTGGAGTGAAACATGCCCCTGAACCCAGTTATTGAAGACGTAACCCAACGCATTATCCAGCGCTCTAAGCCCGCGCGCAGTGCCTATCTCGACCTTATTGATCGCGCCCGCGATGAAGGGGTGCATCGCCCCAATCTCTCCTGCGGCAATCTGGCGCATGGCTTTGCGGCCAGCGGCGATGACAAGCCCGCTATTCGCGGCGGGAAGACGATGAATATCGGCATTGTCACCGCCTATAATGAGATGCTGTCAGCGCATCAGCCTTATGGTCGCTATCCGGAACAGATCAAAATTTTCGCGCGTGAAAAAGGCGCGACCGCACAGGTTGCAGGCGGCGTTCCGGCCATGTGTGACGGCGTGACACAGGGCCAGTCCGGCATGGAATTATCGCTGTTCAGCCGCGATGTTATCGCCATGGCGACCTCTGTCGCGCTCAGCCATGGCATGTTTGAGGGTGCAGTTTTGCTCGGCATTTGCGACAAGATTGTCCCTGGTCTGCTGATAGGCGCACTGCGCTTTGGCCATTTACCGGCGATTCTGATCCCGGCGGGCCCGATGCCTTCAGGACTGGCGAACAAGGAGAAAATCCGAGTGCGCCAGCTTTACGCTGAAGGCAAGGTGGGACAGGAAGAGCTGCTCGAAGCCGAAAGCGCTAGCTATCATGGTGCTGGCACATGCACCTTTTATGGCACCGCCAATTCCAATCAGATGATGATGGAGATGATGGGGCTGCACATGCCCGGCGCCAGTTTTGTCAATCCGGGCCGCAAGTTGCGGCAGGAGCTGACCCGCGCTGCGGTGCACCGCGTGACCGAAATTGGCTGGGCCGCAGAGGGCGCTGACAAAGCCGAAGAAGATTATCGCGCGCTGGGCCATTGCATCGATGAAAAGGCGATCGTCAATGCTGCGATTGGCCTGCTCGCCACTGGCGGCTCGACCAATCATGTCATCCATATCCCCGCCATTGCCCGTGCTGCCGGGATCATCATCGACTGGGATGATATGGATGCCTTGTCCAAGGTCGTGCCGCTACTGGCCAGCATCTATCCCAATGGCTCTGGTGATGTGAACCATTTCGCCGCGGCGGGCGGAATGCCTTTTGTTATTCGTGAGCTGGTCAATGCTGGCCTGGCGCATGATGATATCCGCACCGTTTATGGCGGATCGCTGTCCGATGGCGCGCGCGAGCCAGAACTTGACGAGAAGGGGGCGCTCCACTTCGTCGCGCCGCCGGAAGCCAGCCTGGATGACAGCATGTTACGCCCTGTGTCCCAGCCATTTCAGGCCCAGGGTGGCATGAAGCTGCTGACAGGCAATCTTGGCCGCGCCACCATCAAGGTCAGTGCCGTCGCCAGCGAGCGTTGGACCATAGAAGGCCCGGCGCGGATATTCACCCGGCAGGAAGATGTCGTCACCGCATTCAAGGCAGGTGAGTTGGATGGCGATGTGGTGATTGTCGTGCGCTTTCAAGGGCCCGCGGCCAATGGTATGCCCGAATTGCACAAGCTGACACCATCGCTCGGCGTGCTGCAGGATCGTGGCCACAAGATTGCCTTTGTCACCGATGGCCGCATGTCGGGTGCCAGTGGAAAGGTACCCGCCGCCATTCACGTTTCGCCCGAAGCGCATCATGGCGGCCCACTTGCCAAGCTGCGCGATGGCGACATGGTGCGGGTGTGCGCCAATAGCGGCGTGCTGCAGGCACTGGTCGATCTTGCAGAATGGGAAGCGCGCGACAATGTTGCACCACCGCCGCCGGAGCAGGGCGTTGGCCGTGAGCTGTTTGCGATGATGCGGCGCTTTGCCGATCCAGCGGAAAAAGGCGGCTCGGCGATGCTCAGCGAAGCTGGGCTTTAAGTGTAAACCGAGTTCTAGATTCTAAAGTTACCTCAGGTCACTTCTTATCTGAAGCCTTTTCCATCCTGACGACCAACGTTTCCAGCCTATCCAGCAAGGCGTCGCTGTCAGTATCTTGCGTCCCTTTGTCTTTGGTTTTCAGCCCATGTTTTTGCTCAATGACCGCCATCAGATTTTCCACTACCGGCTTTGCGGAACGTCTCGGGTGAAATTTGATGGTGCGGGCAGAATATTCCAGTGAACCGAAGAATATATCGCGGACCAGCCATAACGGGGTCTCGCTTTCCAGCTGTGACCGGTCCACGCCCCTGCGCCAGGTTTCGTCAAAAACCTGGACATAGGTACGCATATATTCCCGGTTTTCGGCAGAGGTTTTCGGGACGACCGGTTCGGATTGCGTCAGCTGAATGATGTCGAACCGCTCTATCAGCGATTCTATGTGAAAGAGGGCGAGGGCGGCCAGTGCTTCCAGCGGATCGTCAATGCCGTCCACCGCAAGCTTGGCCTGTTGTGTAAGGTCGGCCCAGAAATCGGCGATAAAGGCCCGCATAAGATCATTTTTGGTGCGGAAATAGAGATAGACTGTGCCTTCCGCTACCCCGGCGCGGCGAGCGATGTCGGCCATACGCGCGCCGTCATAGCCATTCTCCAAAAAGACGTCACGCGCAGCGTCCATTATAGCGCGTTCTTTAAGCTCCACCTTTTGGCGACGTGTAGGTGCTGTGTCTAATGCTGTCATATTGTTTCCATTCCGGTTCACAGCCCCATTTGGCGTACAGCGAGATCGCGCATGATTTCTTCTGAACCGCCGCCAATCGCCTGAACTTTCACTTCGCGATACATGCGCTCGACCGGATTACCACGCAGATATCCGGCCCCACCGAGAATTTGCATCGCTTCAGAGGCGCAGAATTCGAGCGCTTTTGAAGCGGAGAACTTCGCCTTGGAAACTTCGGCGACCGGCATCGCACCCTCATTGGCTTGATGGCAGATATGGTTGAGATAGGCCTCGATCATATCAATTCTGGCAGACATGTCGGCCAGTTTATGACGAATGACCTGATGCTCGATAAGCCGCTTGCCAAAGGTTTCCCGCTCTTGCGCCCAAGCCACGGATTCATCAAAACAGACACGCATCATGCCCAGCATTCCGGCAACAAGGCCGAGCCGCTCATAGTTGAAATTGTTCATGATGGCGAGGAAACCTTTGCCTTCCTCACCCATCAAATTGGTTGCCGGGACGCGACATTCGTCAAAATACAGTGTCGCCTGATCCGAAGCCCACCAGCCCATTTTGCGGGGTAGGGCGGTGCGTGAAAAGCCGGGTGCATCGGCCTCGACAAAGAACAGCGATATGCCGTGCAGACCTTCGCCTGAAGTGCGGGCACCGACGACAAAATAGTCAGATACCATACCGCTGGTGATGAACGTCTTGGAGCCATTTAGGACATAATGATTGCCATCTTTGCGCGCTGTTGTTTGCAAGCGCGCCACATCGGAGCCGCCGCTGGGTTCTGTGATGGCCAGGCTCGAGCTTTTCCGGCCTTCAATAATATCACGCAGACACATTTCGCGGATATCATCATTGGCCATGGCTGCAATTGGCCCGATAGAAATAGAGCGACCGCCCAGAGCTGCCGCTATGCCGGTTGCGCCGCAACGGTTGATTTCTTCGGCATAGGCGGCGCGCATGAAGCAATCATCGAACCCAAGGCCGCCATATTTTTCATCGACGCCGAAACCGAAAGCGCCGAGTGCGCCTACCTTTTCGTGCAGCTCGGCCGGGATTTCTCCGGCTTCATCCCATTCATCGGCATAAGGCGCGACCTCATTGGCGACAAAGGTCTGAATCATCTCGCGAAAGGCGCGGCGTTCGTCATTTTCAAAAGGGTTCTGCATGCGATCTATCTCATGGATTGCTGCCAAATATGGCTGGGTGAATCAAAAAATGAGCTTGACTTATATATTCTGAGTATCAATCATTCAAGCAAAAGGAAAGCAGAGTCGGCAAGGCTTTTTGCGCGCATGTTAGAAATGAGAATGTGAGGGAAGCGCATTGACAGGCAAAACCATCCGGATCGGCGGTGCGAGTGGCTTTTGGGGCGAGTCCGACATGGCTCTGCCGCAATTTCTGGCGGCCGGTGGGCTGGACTATATCGTGTTCGACTATCTCGCCGAGGTGACGCTGTCGATCATGGCGCGTGCGCGGGCCAGTGATCCAGAAAAAGGCTATGCCACTGATTTTGTTTCTGCGGTGATGAAGCCCAATCTTGCCGAAATTGCGCGGCAGGGGGTGAAGATTGTTTCCAATGCTGGCGGTATGAACCCGCTGGCCTGTGCTGCAGCGATTGAGGCGCTGATCAACGAGGCTGGCCTTGACCTCAAGGTCGCGGTGATCACCGGCGATGATCTGATTGATCGCGCAGGTGAATTTGCCGGGGCAGGGCATGGTGATATGTTCTCCGGTGAAGCGTTCCCGGATGTCGAGAAAGTAGCCTCGATCAATGCCTATCTCGGCGCTGCGCCGGTTGCCGAGGCACTGCGGAAGGGTGCCGATATTGTCATCACCGGTCGCGGCGTTGATAGCGCGGTAACTCTGGGCGCCTGCATCCATGCCTTTGACTGGGCGATGGATGATTGGGACAAGCTCGCCGCTGCCAGTCTGGCCGGGCACATTATCGAATGCGGGCCACAGGCTACCGGCGGCAATTTCACCGACTGGGAAGATGTCGCCGATACGCTAGATGTGATCGGTTATCCGATTGCGGAAATTGCGTCGGACGGTGGCTGCACCATCACCAAGCCGGAAGGCACAGGTGGTCAGGTCACGACTGCTACGGTCGGCGAACAGATGCTTTATGAGATCGGCGATCCGAAAAGCTATATCCTGCCCGATGTTGTGTGCGACTTTTCTGGAGTGACGCTAACGCAGATCGCCCCGGATAAGGTGGCGATCGCGGGAGCCGTCGGTCACTCGGCTCCCGATACACTCAAGGTTAGCGTGACCTATGCCGATGGTTGGCGGGCGGGGACCAGCTTTTTCTTTATCGGTCAGGATGCACCGAAAAAGGCACAGACCTTCGCCGAAATGTCGCTCAAACGCGCGCGACGGAAGCTGCAGCGGATGAATGCTCCCGACTTTACCGAAACGCTGATCGAGATGGTTGGCGACGGTAGTACTTTTGGCGATGACCAGCGCGATAGTACCGCGCGTGATGTCACGGTAAAGCTGGCGGTAAAGCACGAAGACCCACGTGCGGCCGGCCTGATCCTAAAAGAAGCTACTGGATTGGCGCTGGCCACACCGCCGGGCCTGACGCTTTTTGGCGGCAATCGCGCCAAGCCGTCACCGGTTGTGCGGTTATTTTCGCTGCTGCTGCCGCGTGAGCAGGTTATGCCGGTGCTGCATTATCAGGGGAGCGAAACGGAAGTCCCTATGACTGCGGGTCAGTCTGTGGAGTCGGCCGATCAGTCGGCCCCATCGGTGCCTGAAGGCGATGCTGATAGGGAAGTTCCGCTGTACACGCTCGCTTGGGCGCGATCAGGTGATAAGGGCGACAAGGCCAATATCGGCGTACTGCCGCGCGATCCGGCTTTTGCGCCATGGATATGGGCGGCGCTGGATGAGGATACCATCCGCCAGAGTTTCGCGCATTTCCTCAATGGCGATGTAGAGCGCTTCTATCTGCCAAGCACCGGCGCAATGAACATATTGCTGCATGAAGTGCTAGGCGGTGGCGGCATGGCCAGCCTGCGTAATGATCCGCAGGGCAAGGCCTATGCCCAGATACTGCTCGAAACACCGATTGCTATTCCCTCCAACCTTGCCCGGAGCCTGATATGAGCATCATTCAGTCCCGCATATCCACGTCATCAGAGACGTTTCAGCAAAATCGTGCCGATATGATGGCGCTGATTGAGAAACTCAACGAACTCAATGCCCGTGCCGGTCTGATTTCGGAAAAGCGCAAACCACGTTTTGAAGAGCGCGGACAGCTTACTCCGAGAGAGCGGCTTTCGCGCATATTGGACCCTGGTATGCCATGGTTCTCGCTGGGCAATGTCACCGGCTATCTTTCCGACACCAAGGATGAGGCGAAATCGCTTCCGGGATCGACTCAGATTTCCGGCATTGGATTTGTCCGCGGTGTCCGCTCCATGGTCGTGGTCGATGACAGCGGGATCAAGGGTGGCGCGCTAACCGGCGCTACAGCATACAAATTGCAGCGTGCTGAGCATATTGCGCTCGAGCAGAAACTGCCCTTTATCCATCTCGTCGAAAGCGGTGGCGCTGATCTCTATAATTATACCGTGGGCGGCTTTGTCGAAGGTGGCGGTCTGTTTGCGCGCCAGGCCAAGCTCTCAAAGGCCGGTATTCCGGTCATCACCATATTGCATGGCTCCTCAACCGCAGGCGGTGCCTATATGCCGGGCATGAGCGACTATGTCGTCGCGGTAAAGGATAATGGCAAAGCCTTTCTCGCCGGGCCGCCCTTGCTCAAAGCCGCAACGGGCGAGATTGCCAAAGCCTCGGAATTGGGCGGCGCGGAAATGCATGCCACGGTATCCGGGCTGGTCGAATATCTCGCAGATGATGACGGTGATGCCATGCTGATGGCGCGCGATGTGGTCGAGCGGCTGCAATGGAATCGGCGTTGTCCTGCGCCACCACCTTATGCTTCGCGATTGCCGCTTTATGATCCGGATGAGATCGCCGGTGTTGTCCCCGTCGATTATCGCATCCCTTATGATGTGCGCGAGGTGATTGCGCGCACGGTCGATGGTTCCGACTTTGTCGATTTCAAACCCGGCTATGGCGTTTCGACAGTATGCGGTCAGGCCGAAGTCATGGGCTTTGGTTGCGGATTTATCGGCAATAATGGCCCGATCGATCCCGATGGCGCGACCAAGGCGGCGCAATTTATGCAGCTGATGGATCAGTCTGATCTGCCGGTCATTTTCCTCTCCAATACCACTGGCTATATGGTTGGCACCCAATATGAGCAGGCGGGCATGATCAAGCATGGCTCGAAGATGATCCAGGCGGTCACCAATATCGAGGTTCCGCGCATAACTTTTCAGATTGGCGCGAGCTATGGTGCGGGTAATTACGGCATGTGCGGCCGCGCATTTGAACCGGATTTCCTCTATCTCTGGCCCAATGCCGCAACCGGTGTGATGGGCGGCGAACAGGCGGCAACGGTGATGGCGATTGTCGCCGAAGGGCAAGCCAAGGCGGCGGGTAAAGAGCCGGATCGCGATGCTCTGGAAAAGCAGTCAGCGGGGTTGAAAGCACTGTTCGATGGCCAATCGAGCGCCTTTTACACCTCGGGTCATCATCTTGACGATGGCATTATCGACCCGCGTGATACCCGCAAGGCCCTTGGCTTTTTACTCGCCACCGTATGGGAGGCGCGGCACCGCGATGTGCGTGAAAACTCCTTTGGCATTGCACGGATGTGAGGCGGCATATGACGGACCTACCCAAAACCGAAGCATTGGAGCTGGAGCACGATGGTGGTTGGCTGACAATATGGTTCAACCAGCCTGAGAAACGTAACCCGCTGACGGGTGAGATGACTCATGAACTACAAGCCGTGCTGGATGCCGTGCGCGATGATCGCAGCGTGCGCGGCATAACCCTTAGGGGGCGAGGCGGCATATTCTGCGCCGGTGGTGACCTGAAAGCTTTCAAGAGCATGGCCGGTGCTGAAGGCGCAGAGGCGCATGCGGATATTGTCGCGCTGTCAAAGTCGGGGGCAGCGATTTTTCAGTCGGTCAACTCCATGCCGCAAGTGGTGATCGCGTTGGTCGAAGGTGCGGCCATGGCGGGTGGCTTGGGTCTGGCCTGTTGCGCCGATGTTATGATCGTCGAGAAAGAGGCGAAATTTGCCTTTACCGAAACGGCTATCGGTCTGACGCCAGCGCAGATTGCCCCCTATGTGCTGCAGAAAGTCGGCTATGCCATAGGCCGCAGGCTTATGCTGACGGCAGCTCGGCTTAATGGCGCGACAGCCACCGATATAGGCCTTGCGGACCAGTGCGTTGATGATGCCGCAGGCCTCAGTGAGGCGGAACAGACCATCCGCAAGCAGGTCCTGCAATGTGCACCGGGTGCGGTTGCCGATATCAAGCGCCTGATCCTCGCACTGCCTCAGCTTGAGGGCGAAGAGCGTGTTGCTGCAGCAGCGGAGAATTTCGCAGGACGGGTACTGAGCGATGAAGGTCGTGAAGGCCTCGCATCATTTCTGGAAAAGCGGAAACCTGAATGGGCGCAAGGAGCAGCCGTATGAGACAGATCAAAACGCTGCTGATTGCCAATCGCGGAGAAATCGCATTGCGCGTTATGCGCACCGCCAAGGCCATGGGTATCCGCACCGTTGCGGTCTATTCGGATGCCGACGCCGCTGCACCGCATGTGACATTTGCTGATGC